>JBEAUK010000124.1:0-30346 GCA_041161465.1 Planctomycetota bacterium
GGTCGAACATGTGCATCGAGCCGCCCTTGCCCTTCGCGCAGCCGCCGACCTTGCCGTACATCTCGGCCATGCAGGCGCGCGCGGTCATGCCGCGGGCGAGCGCGTGGCCGTGGTCGCGGTACGCGGTCACGATCGGATCCTCAGGCTTCACGGCCTGGGTGCAGCCGACGGCGACGGCTTCCTGCCCGATGTACACATGGCAGAAGCCGCCGATCTTCTTGTCCTGGTAGCTCTGGGTGCAGCGCACCTCGAACTCGCGGATGAGGTGCATGTCGCGAAGCCACTTGACGAGGGTCGCGGGCGGCAGGCTCGGCAGCTTCCGCGGGGTCGGAGAGGCGGTGCCTGCGGAGCCGCTTGGCGTGGTGGTTGCCATCTGGTGTTCGCTCGGCTTTCGAGAGCGGGCGCGGACGGGAGGCCCCACGGCCTGTGCGCTGAAGGTCGGCGATTGGCCAACCTCGGCGCCCCATCCGACCCGAGGGATCGGACACGCCACCGGAACAGACGGTGGCAAGTCCCGTATTCATATCCGAATCAGGGGTGTTTCCGCAAGGTCAGCGCCGCGGAGGGGCGGCTCCTTCGCGGTCGCCAAAGTCATACGGCGCCCGAAGATACGGGCGCCGTACGGTTGGAATCAGGTTGAGGAAACTCAGCCTTCCTTTGCGGGCGCCTGGCCGCCCTTGCCCGCGTTCGCCTGCGCGACGGCGTCGAGATCCTTCAGCGCACGCGCCTTCAGGATCAGCACCGCGAGCTCGAGTTGCGGATCGATGCCCTTGGTCATGAGATCCGTGACGTTCGGGCGCTCCTTCTGCTCGGAAGCCGCCTTCCACTCCTCGATCACATCGGCGGCCTGACGCATGTTCAGTGCCTTCTCGATCTGCTCGGGCATCATCTTGACGACGAGGTCGGGATTGACGCCCCAGTCGGTCGAGCCGGGGCGCTTGTGCACGAGCCGGGGCTCGGTCTCGCCAGGGCCGGGCGGAAGCACGTAGTACTGGGTCGTCAGCTTGAGCTGCGCATCCGCGCGCTGGTCGCCGCAGGGATGCACGGTCTGCACCGAGCCCTTGCCGAAGCTGCGATCGCCGAGCACGACGGCTGCGTCGTGCGACTTGACCGCGCCCGAGACGATCTCGCTGGCGCTCGCGGAGCCTTGGTTGACGAGCACGACGACCGGAAGATCGCGCAGCACCGCGCGGCTCGGATCGGCGCTCATCTGCCAGACCTGCCGACCGTTGCGGTCCTGACCGGCCACGATGCGGCCGCGCTCGATGAACGCATTCGAGAAATCGACCGCGCTCTTGAGAAGACCACCCGGATTGTGGCGCAGATCAAGCACCAGGCCGCGGAGATCGCGCTCGGCGCGCATCTCCTTGATCGCGGTCATGAAGTCCTCGAAGCTGTCGTCGTTGAAGCTGGTGAGACGCACGTAGCCAATGCCCGAATCAGGCGCGACATACCAGTCCCACACGGGCGCGCCCTTGTCGTCGAGCGCCTTCTTCCACCAGCCGTTCACGGAGCGGATCTTGATCTCCTCGCGAACGAGCGTCAGCTCGATCGGCTCCGCGACACCGTCGCGGCGCACCGTGAGCTTCACATTCTCGCCCGGCGGGCCCGTGATCGCGTCGACGGCCTTGTTCAGGGTCCATCCCACGGTCGAGACGCCGTCGACCGCGACGATGCGGTCGTCGCTCTTGACGCCCGAGCGCGATGCAGGGCTGCCCTCGAGCGGGTTGATGACCTGGATGTCGCGGCGGTCGTCATGGCGGATCAGAATGCCGACGCCGACGAAGTTGCCCTTGATCATCTGCTCGAACCGGCGCAGCTGATCGGGCCAGATGATCTGGGTGTACTCGTCCTCGAAGCGCTTCGAGAGCTCCTCGAGGGCGCCGTCGCCAAACTCGCGGTAGACGACTTCCTCTGGAAGCCGCGGACCACCGGCGTTGGCGCTGAGGATGTCGCGCAGCGCCGCGTTGTACTGCGGCCGACCGACCTGGTCGCGATTCATGCGCGCGAGGGCCTCTTCCGCCTTCACGGCGGCGTCGACGAGCATCTTCGCCTTCGCGGGGTCGCCGAGACCGGGGAAGTTCTCCTTCAGGGCGCTGGTGGTCGCGAGCACGCGAACCGACTCAAGCCCGCCCTCGACGAGCGGCTCCCAGCCGCCCGAGCTGATGTGATCGTTCGCGGCCGTGTTGAGCGCGCTTGTCAGCATGCCCTTCGAGATTCCGTCGAGCGCTTCCTTCCAGTCATCCGCGAAGGCCTCGTTGAACTCAGGGAACGGCTTGCCCGGCTCCACGCGTTCCGCGTAGGCCTTGCGAAGCCGCCAGAGCTCACGCGGCGCGTACTGCGCGAGGAGCACGATGCGCTTGTTCACGACATCGAGCATCGAGTCGTAGCGGCGGAACGCAGTGGCGTCGCCCGATTCCTCGAACAGGGTCCGCAGGCGGAACAGGATCTCCTGCGCGACGAGCCAGTCGCCTTCCTCGGCGGCCTTTGCCTCGGCAGCCTCGGAGGCCTTCACGAGCTCGACGATCTCTGGGATCTTGAGCGCCGCCGACCAGTTGTCCGACAGCGTCTGGAGCCGCACCGCGTCGGTGAGCGCCTTGGTGATCTCCTTCTTCGCGAAGTTCTCCTTGAGATCAGCCAGCGCCTTGGTGCGGTCGGTCTCGCGCGTCTTCGCACCTTCGTCTGCGTGCTGGGCGCGCACCGCGATGAGCTCACGCAGCTGCTTCGCCTGCGTCGCCGCGAACGAGTCCGGCACCTTCGCAAGCGCAGCCTCGACTTCGCTGAGATCGCCGTTCTTCGCGGCCGCCCAGACGCCATCCGACCAGCGGCCGACATCGGTCGCCTCGTCGGCGCGGGCAAGGTGGGTCGGAACGGCGGCCGCAAATGCAGACTGCCCGCCGAGTCCCAGGGCAAGAGAGGCAAGCGCGCAACCGACCGTGCGTACAAAGGAGGGCGCGCGGTCGAGGTGGCGGCGATCGAGGGTGGTGTGCTGGAGCATGTCGTTCACATCCGCCGGAGTGGTTTCCGGCTCTGGAGGGCGCTTTGTTCGGCAGCCTCGAGCCCACGGCGGGTGCCGTGCGATCGATCCTGCTTCGGTGAGGTCGGCGCGTTCCCGAGGACGGTTCAAAGTGTCTCAGAAATGACCAAGGAGAGGAGTCACTTCTGTACCGTTTCTATCGGTCGCGGGTTCAGATGCCGACAGAAGAGTTGAGATTTCGATGACGCCCCCCCGTCCCGAAGATCACCCTGCGAACGCTTCCGAGGATCGAATCGACCTCTTGGCGGATGCACCCTCACCGCCCAAGCGGGAAGTTCCGATCCGCCCCAAGGAACTTGACCTCCCTCGACCCGATCCCGAGGCCGCGACGCAACTTCCGACA
The DNA here is from genome assembly GCA_041161465.1 of Planctomycetota bacterium. Classification (GTDB taxonomy): domain Bacteria; phylum Planctomycetota; class Phycisphaerae; order Phycisphaerales; family SM1A02; genus QWPT01. The sequence goes on from JBEAUK010000124.1 coordinate 3,381, forward strand.
CCCGCCGTCCCGGCGCGGCCGCCAGCGTCACGCGGTCCGAACGACGCCGAGCAGGCCGCGGACGGCCCCGTCCTCTGCCCCCGCTGCAAGTACGACCTCCGCGGGCGACCGGGCGGTGCCCGCTGCCCCGAATGCGGAACTGTGATCCAGGGGCGCGTGCGCATCGCGCTTCGTCCCGGCGAGCGGCGCAGCGCCCGCGATTCGCTCTTCGACGCCTGGCAGCGTCTCGCAGGCAGCAGCCTCGCGTCCGTCGTCCTCGCCTCCCCGCTTGTCTACATGATTCCGATGGGCGTCGCGATCGCGACATGCACGGGCTTCGGTCCGGCCTTCCGCGTGGTCTCGCTTCGTGCGTTCGATCAACTCCCCGGGCCTCTGCGCGATCCCGATGCCCGCTCGCTCGGGCTGTGGCGCAAGCTCGAGCAGACCCAGGTCGTGATCGCCGCGCTCATCACGGTCGGCGGCCTCCTCTCGACCGTCGGCATCGTCGGCCCGCACGCGCTACCGCTCTATTGCCTCGCGCTCACCGTGTGGTGGGCGCTCGCGGCGACGACGATGATGCTGCAGCTGCGCGTGGGCGACCGTCTCTCGCGAGTCCTCGTCGATCCGTCGGTGCTTCCGTTTGAGGTCGTGCCGAAGATCATGCGCTGGCTGCGGATCACCGCGATCGCGGGCGTCGTGGGCGGCGCGCTCGCCGCGTACGGCAGCATCCGCCTTGCAGGCGGCACGAGGCCGCCCTTCGCAAACGCCGCCGGCAATGCCTGGCCGCTCATCATCCTCGCGACCATGGTCGGGCAGATCGTCGTCTCCCTGCATGCCCGCGCCCACGCGGTGCTCGTCGCCAACTGCTTCTTCGAGAGCGACTACTTCCGCGCGAACCCGAACCTTCGCAAGCAGAACGGTCTCGACGCGGAAGGCCCGGAAGAGGAAAGCCCCGACGCCGTTCCCGCCGCGAAGCGCCACTCCTTCACGCCGAAGGGCGACGACGCACCGATCAGGTTGCCGGGCGAGTGACCGCGACCTCGTCGCCGAACGCGTGCTCGGCAAGGTCGATCGCGCGCCCGAGCGCCGAAGCCTTGTTCACCGTCTCCTGCCACTCGGCGGTCGGATCGCTGTCGAGCACCACGCCCGCCCCGGCCTGGAGATGCACGGTCCACGGCGCCTGCGCGCTTGCGGGCACCGGGATCACCATCGTGCGCAGCGCAAGCGCGATGTCCATGTCGCCCGAGTAGCCGATCGCACCGATGCCGCCCGAGTACGGTCCGCGCCGCGTCGGCTCGAGCTCGTCGATGATCTGGATCGCGCGCACCTTCGGCGCACCCGACACCGTTCCGACCGGCAGCGTGGCGCGCAGCGCATCGAATGCGTCGCAGCCATCGCGCAGGCGGCCGGTCACGGTCGAGCTGATGTGCATCACATGGCTGTAGCGCTCGATCTCCATGCAGCGCTCGATCTGCACGGACCCCGTCTCGCAGACGCGTCCAAGGTCGTTGCGGCCGAGGTCGACGAGCATCACATGCTCGGCGCGCTCCTTCGCGTCGGCGAGCAGCTCGCGCTCGAGCGCCGCGTCTTCCTCGAGGGTGCGGCCGCGCGGGCGCGTGCCCGCGAGCGGACGGTTGACGACGGTGCCGCCATGCACGCGGCAGAGGATCTCCGGGCTCGACGCGACGAGGATGACGCCCTCGCCCTGCAGGTAGATCTGGTACGGACTCGGGTTGACGACGCGAAGCGCGCGGTACAGGTCGAACGGATCGACCGCGGTCGTGCGCTCGAGCCGCTGCGACAGCACCACTTGGAATGCGTCGCCCGCAGCGATGTACTCCTTCGCACGGCGCACGATTCCCTCGAATTCCTCGCGCGTCATGTTCGACGGCGGCAACGCCGGACGCCGCGAGAGGTCGAGGTCGATCGACCCATGCTTCAACTGCGGGCCATTCGCCGAGAGCTGTGCCTCGAGCGCTTCGAGGCGGTCGACCAGCGCATCGAACGCGCGCTCGGACGACGGATACTCGTCCACGCGGGCGCTCACGATGGCGTGCATGATCTTCGACACATGGTCGAACACGACGACATCGCTGTAGAGACCGAAGTGAAGGTCGGGGATGCCGCGGTCGTCGCGCGGCGCCGACGAGAACGGCAGCTTCGCCGGCTCGAGGTAGCGAACGCTGTCGAAACTGGCGAAGCCGACGAATCCGCCCGTGAACGCGAGCGGCAGCCGCAGCGGCGCAAGCGCGGCGGTCGAGGCCGGCCGGTATGGCGCGGCAAGTTCACGGAGGACGGCGAGCGGATCGCTCGACTCGGAGGCGCGTCGCGTCTGGCGGCGATGGTCGACCACCGTCACCTGCTGCGCTCGCGCCGTCAGTTCAAGGCGCGGACGCGCCGCGAGGATCGAGTGCCGACCCACCGCGCTGCCGTTCTCGACCGACTCGAAGAGGAAGCTCGGCGCGGTGCGCTCGTCGGGGAGCACGAGGCGGCGATACGCGAGGACGGGTGAGAGCTGGTCGCTCATCAGGCGTCGCGAGAGGATCACAAGCGGTCCCTCGCGCACCTGTCGGTCGAATGATTCCTTCAGTTCCTGCACGCGCGGGAGCGTAGCCGATCCCGAGCCTCGGCTACCATCGGCGGTGATGCCAGCCGCGTCCCCGCTCCAACCCTCCTCCGCCGTCTCGGCTCCTGCGGCCGCAAGGCTGACGGAGATCCGCAAGACCTACTTCAAGCCCGACGGCTCCGTGCTCGTCGACGCGCTGAGAGGCCTCGATCTTGTGATTCCCCGGGGCGAGTACATCGCCATCATGGGTGCGTCGGGCTCCGGCAAGTCGACGCTCATGAACATCCTCGGCTGTCTCGACCGCCCGACGGCGGGCGTGTACGAACTCGACGGAGCACGGGTCGAGAGCCTCGACGACGACGAGCTCTCCCGCGTCCGCGGGCAGAAGATCGGGTTCGTCTTCCAGGCGTTCAACCTGATCTCCGAGCTCTCGATCGCGGAGAATGTCGAGATCCCCCTGCTTTACCGCGGTATCTCCGCAGGCGAGCGCCGCGATCGCGCGGCCGAGAGCCTCAAGATCGTCGGTCTCGAGAACCGGATGCACCACCGCCCACGCGAGCTGTCGGGCGGGCAGCAGCAGCGCGCCGCGATCGCGCGCGCGCTCGTCGGAAAGCCGGCGATCCTGATGGCCGACGAGCCGACCGGCAACCTCGACTCGCACACCGGGCGCGCGATCCTCGAGACCTTCGAGGAACTGCACGCAAACGGGCTCACGCTCATCATGGTGACGCACGACGACCGCATCGCCGAGCGATGCGAACGCGTGGTGCGGCTCGCCGACGGCGCGCTCGAAAGCGATCGCGACGGCGGCGCGCGACGACGCGCGCGCGACACGGAGCCGCGCGCGTGAAGTCGAACGCGACCGGTGGCGCGTGGACCTCTGGAGGCCGTGAGGCGCGCGTCCTCGGCATCGATCCAGGAACGCGCATCGCTGGTTACGCGGTGCTCGACTTCGACTCGCGCGGCGATGCGCGCATCGTCGACGCGGGGGTCTTCAGGCTCGATGCAGATGCGCCTCTCTCCGTGCGCCTTCGCCAGCTCTTCGAGGATGTCACGGCGCTGCTCGCCGAGTCGTCGCCGACACATGTCGCGCTCGAGTCGATCTTCTCGCATCCCGAGCACGCGCGAACCGCGATCCAGATGGCGCACGGCCGCGGCGTGGTGCTGCTCGCCGCCGAGCTGCGCGGCGTACCGGTCGCCGAGCTGCCGCCCGCAGAAGTGAAGAAGGCGCTGACGGGCAATGGCCGTGCCACCAAGGAACAGATGCAGCGCGCCGTGATGGCGCAGTGTCGACTCGACACGATGCCGGAGCCACCCGATGTCGCCGACGCGATCGGCATCGCGCTGACGGGCGGCCGCCGCTTGCAGGGAGTGGCGCCATGACGAGGCGCGTCGTTGCCGCGCTCGCCGCCGTCGTCGCGGGAATGGCTCTCGGCGGCTGCGCTCTACGCCAGTCCACGCCTGAGCCCGATGCGGCGACGGCAGCCGCGCCCGCGCCACAGCCGGTTCCGACGGCCACGCCGCAAGCCACGCCGCAAGCCACGCCGCAAGCCTCAACGCAAGTCTCAACGCAGGCCTCCCCGCAACCTACTCCTGCTGCACCGCAGTGGACCGCGCTGACGCAGAAGATCCGCTGCGATCGCGCTGCGAGGGTTGTTGAGTTCGATGCGGTCGCGGTGCTCAAGACCGGCTTCCTCGAGCAGCTTGTCTGCCTCGTTGGGACACGCGAGCACGAGTCGCTCTTCGCCTTCGAAGGCAAGGCCAGCGATCTCCATGCCGCCCTCCTCTTCGCTGGCCTCGAGCCCGGCGCGCCCGGTCACTGGCGCGAAGTCACGACAGACGGCGAGTCGCGCATCGAAGGCGTCGCGCCACGGGGTGCACCCGTCGAGATCACGGTGCTCCTGCCCGATGGCAGCCAACGCGCCATCGACTGGTTCGTCCGCGCAGCGCCTCTCTCGTCGCAGCCGGACCGCGCGGCGCCCCGCCAATTCGTGTTCGGTGGCTCGCGGTTCGAACGCTCGCGTCGAACCGGCGCCGACCGCTACCTCGCGGACAGTTCAGGCTCGCTCATCGGGCTCGTGACTTTCGGCGACGAGACAATCGGCTGCGCAGATGTCGTTCCCGACCAAGCCTCCGTGGCCGCTCCAGTCTGGGAAGCGTGGTCCGAGCGCATGCCGGAGCCAGGAACGCCGGTGCGGATCCGCGTGTCCTCAGCCCGAGTCGGTTCGACTTCCGACAAGGACGCGGGAACCGCAGCTGGGAGCCGTCCGTGACCACCGTTGGACTGGACACCCAAGCGACCTCTCCACAATGGACGCGCGCCCCAGTCCAACGCGATGGATTCTCGTGTTTGTGCCCTCCGAGAGGCGACACTCAAATGAAAAAGGCTCGGCCGAGACAGAGTCTCAGGCCGAGCCCTTCCGGGGGCAATGGGTGGGGTAGGCATTTACCTACCTCCGTAGCGTACCTCATCGGGTGATGAGTGCAAGCACTTCATCGGCTTTCTCATTCTCTTTGTAAAAGAATTCCACCATTTGATTGATCGGCCCCCTGAGATGCTTCGCCTAACCCGACTTGTTCGCATTGCCCTTGGGGCTCCCGCAGACCCGCCGGGAGGCCCGGCGGTGGCACGAGAGGCCTCTCCGGCCGTCGAGACGGCCCCAGGAGCTGGGAGCGGCGATGTCCGCGGCGGAAACGGTCTCGTGGCGGTGTCGACCGCCACCGGGCTCGCACCCACGGTCGAGATGGAAGTCGAGTGCCGTGGCGAGGCTGGTGCGAGCGGGTACCTCGTCGACATCACCGTCATCGATCGGGCGGTTCGAGAGCTTCTCACGCCGATCCTGCGCGCTGCGCTTCGTGCGGAGCTCGACGGCGTCCCGACCGACCTGCCGGAACTTCTGCGTCGCTGCGCCTCGACGCTCGCCCCCGCCCTTCCCGCGCAGCTTTCGATGCTTGCCTATCGGTCGAGCCCCTTCCGAACCGCGGCACTCGAGCAGTCCGTCGACGCGACCCCGAACGCCAGGGACCCTCAGCCCATGAACCACGCATTCGTCCTCACCGAGACCTTTGAGTTCGCGGCTTCGCACCGACTTCACCTGCCGGACGCAACGGACGCGGAGAACCGCGCCTTGTTCGGCAAGTGCAACAACCCGAACGGCCATGGCCACAACTATCGGATCGAGGTCGCGGTGGAGGTTTCGGGTCCATCGCGAGCCAGAGTGGACTTTGCCGCCGTCGAGCGCATCGTTCAGACGGAGATCATGGCGCGCTTCGACCACAAGCACCTGAACCTCGATTGCCCGGAGTTCGCGAACCTGAACCCCTCGGTCGAGCACATCGCCATGGTCTGCCACGGACTCCTTGCCCCCCGGTTCGCCGAGGCGGGTGCGGTTCTGCGATCGGTACGAGTGTGGGAGACTGAGAAGACAAGTTGCCGATATCCAGCCTGACCAAAGGCACCGACCATGAAGACCTCATCCCGCGCAATCGTTGCTCGCTCTCTCGCCTCGCTGCAGCTCGCAGCCATGCTGACCGGCGCCATGCTCGCGCAGCGCGCCCTCGCGCAGACACTCACGCCGATCCAGCCGCCGTCGGCGCCCGGCGCAGCCGCACCCGCGCGGCCAGCGCTTCCACCGCCGGTCACCGACAGCGAACGGCGCTTCCGCGACCTCTCCGACTACATCCGCACACGCGGCGAGATCGACGCCACCACCCGCGCCGACATCCAGCGCGTCGCGGAGGCCCTTGATGCGGATCTCGCCAAGGCCGACGCACCGACCTCCACCGTGACGCGGCTGCTTGCCGCGCGCGCCCAGGTCGCGATCTGGCTCGACGACCGAGCCGCGCGCGACGGCGCATTCGAGCGCCTCGCCTCGATGCAGGCGAACAAGGACGCCGTGCTCCTCGCGTGGGCGCGCGAGCTCACCAACGGCGCGGAGTTCGAGCGCAGCCTTGAGCTTCTCGAAGGGCACACCTTCGCGGCGAACCGCCTCGTCGAGTCTCGCATCATTCTCGCGGCCTGCCTGATGGCGATGAACCGCTTCGACGACGCCCAGTCCGTGCTGAACTCTGCTCCGGTGAATCGCACGCCCGAGCAACTCGCGAGGATCAGCCTGCTGACGAATCGAATCGGCTCGCTGCGCGAGATGTGGAACGCGGAGATGGTGGCGATGTCGAAGGACCAGCAGCGCGGCGATCTTCCGCTCGTCGAACTGGTCACGCCGAAGGGCGCGATCACCCTCGAGCTCTTCGAGGACCAGGCGCCGAACACCGTCGGCAACTTCATCGAGCATGTCGAGGCCGGCACCTACAACGGCACCCGCTTCCACCGCGTGCTGCGCGGATTCGGCGTGCAGGGCGGCGACCCCACCACCGCGACCGGTGGGGCTGGAGGAACGGGCTCGGGCGGATGGACGATTCCCGACGAGACGCTGAGCGACTCGCGACGCAATGCGCTGCTCGGCCGCCTGATCGCGGTGTCTCAGCCCAATCCGCAGGCGCCTTCCGAGGCGCTGCCGAACTCCGCTGGTTGCCAGTTCATGATTCTCGTCTCGCACAACGAGCAACTCGGGAAGCAGCACACCGTCTTCGGCCGCGTCTTCGACGGCCTCGATGTGGCGCGTGCGCTCACGCAGGACGACCAGATTCTGAGCGCGCGCGTGGTGCGCAAGCGCAACCACGACTACCGCGGCGTGCGGTTCTCGACCGACGCGACGGGCAACTTCACCATGCCCCTGGGAACGGGCGTCACGACTCGTTCGCTTGAGACGAAGGTCCAAGGCCCAACCATGACGCCGCGCCCGGCTGCAGCCGCGCCGGTCACACCCGTGCAGGTCACGCCTGCCCCCGCACCGAAGTGACCCGTGGCGGGCGGCTCAGCCCGCGTTGTCGACCTTCTCGACATTCTCGTTCGACTCGCCCGAGTAGCGGTAGACGCAGCCCGGCTCTTCCGAGCGCGTGGGCTTGTGGCTTCCATCGCAGAACGGGAACTTCTTCGAGAGGCCGCAGGCGCAGACGAAGATGGGCTTGTCGGATGGCTCGACCTTGACAGGGCCGGTTGCTTCGAGCTTGACGATTCGTGCCATGGCGGGCGTGCTTTCGGTTGGGTTTGGAGGTCGGGATTCGCCACGCGTGCGGCGGCGAACGGTCTTCAGTGCTCGAGGTCGGCCTCGCCGTACAGGGTGAAGCCCTTGCGACGGAGGATCTGTCCTGCGAGCGTGTTGTCGTCGGTCGAGAGCACCACCGTCGGATGCCCGGAGTTGCGCGGCATGGTCGGGTACGCGAAGCGGATGTTCAGCTCGGCGGCGAGCAGGAACTTGCAGAGGTGGTGCAGCTCGTGGTCCTTGCCGAGTTCGGCGACGAGGACCTGCGTCTCGTTCAGAGAGAACTCGTGCTTCTCGAGGATCGCCCGCGCCGTGGCCGGCTTGTCCACGATGAGGCGGATCACCGCGAAGTCGGAGCTGTCCTGGATCGAGATGGCGCGCACCTCGACATTTCCCTCGTCGCTGAGCGCGCCGAGGAGCTCGAGGAGCTTGCCGACGCGGTTGTCGAGGAAGATGCTGAAGTGGCGCACCATGGGAGGCGCGTAGCCCAGTTCCGTATCAGGAGGCATCATGCTCATGAGTCGAAGATGCTATCCGATCGGGGTGAATCGCTGCAGGCGGATCGGTACGCTGTTGGGATGCACCTGCCGACCGCCTCGACTCGCTGCGCCACTCCAGGACGCCTCCACCTCGCCGCGCTGATCGCCCTTTCGGCCGGGCTGACGGCCCTCGCGCCGCCTGCGGCGGCGGCCCCCGCCGCCAACCTCGGGCCGGCACCCCAGGCCCAGGACCAGAACGCAACGGAGCGGTTCCGCTCGATCGTGAAGGGGTACGACGACTTTCGCCTGACCGTCTACCCCGAGTACGCGTTGCGACGCGGCATCAAGGATCGCGCTGGCGAACTCACCGATGTCTCGCTCGCCGGCATCAACAAGCGTGCCGCCGAGGTCGCCCTCATCCTCGAGTCGCTGCGTGAGCTCGACGCGACGAAGCTCTCGCCGGAGGACGCGCTCGATCATGCGCTGCTTGTACGCGACCTCGCGTTGTCGGTCGACGGCTTCCGCTTCAACGCCTGGATGATGCCCGTCGGCGGGCGCAGCGGACCGCATCAGGAAATCGCGCAGATGGGAGAGCTGTCGACCTTCGCGGCACTGGACGATTACGAGGCCTACCTCAAGCGCCTGCTCGGGGTCCCGGGAATGGTGCTCGCGACCCAGGAGGTGATGCGCGCGGGCATGGAGCAAGGCGTCATGCCGCCGCGCGTGACCATGGTGCAGGTGCCCGCGCAGATCGGCGCCGCGCGGCGCGGGCTGCGAGATTCGCTTCGCAAGCCGTTCTCGTCGCTTCCGCCCACGGTCACCGCCGAGGAGCGCGCCGCGCTGCTTGCCGAGTTCGACCGCGTCATCGAGCCGATCGACACGGCGCTCGTCCTCTTCGAGGTGTTCGTGCGCGACGAGTACCTCCCGAAGTGCCGCGACACCATCGGTGCAAGCGACATGAAGGACGGCAAGGCCTGGTACGCGCACCAGCTCCGGGTGCACACCACGACCGACCGCACCGCCGCGGACATCCACGCGACCGGGCTCGCCGAGGTGAAGCGCATCCGCGCCGAGATGATGCAGGTCATCGCGAAGACCGACTGGCACGCGGCCGATCCCGCGCGCGCGTCGCTCGACGAGGACGCGCGCTTCGCGGCGTTCATCCAGTACCTGCGCACCGATCCGCGCTTCTACTGCAAGAGCGCCGAGGAGCTCCTCGCGCGCTACCGCGAGGTCTGCAAGCGCATCGATCCCAAGCTTCCCGCGCTGTTCAAGACGCTTCCACGGCTCACCTACGGCGTGCGGGAGATCCCGCGTTTCATGGCGCCCGCGCAGACGACGGCGTACTACCAGCCGGGTTCGCCGCAGCGCGGAGAGCCCGGCTATTTCTACGCCAACACCTACGCGCTCGACCAGCGCCCGACCTACGAGTTCGTCCCCCTGTCCCTGCATGAGGCCGTGCCGGGCCATCACTTCCAGATCGCGCTCGCGCAAGAGCTCGAGGGAGTGAGCGAGTTCCGCAAGGACCTCGACTCGACGGCCTTCACCGAAGGCTGGGCGCTCTACGCAGAGCGGCTCGGAATCGAGATGGGCCTGTTCACGGATCCGTACGACGACTTCGGCCGTCTCCTCTACGAGATGTGGCGCGCGACGCGGCTCGTCGTCGACACGGGCATCCATGAGTTCGGCTGGTCGCGCGAGAAGGCGATCGAGTACATGCTCAGGAACACGGCGCTCAGCGAGATCAACATCGCGAACGAGGTCGATCGCTACATCGGCTGGCCCGGCCAGGCCACGGGCTACAAGATCGGCGAGCTCGAGATCCGTGCGCTGCGCGCCAAGGCCGAGGCGGCGCTTGGACGCGACTTCGACATTCGCCGATTCCACGACGCGGTGCTTCTCGAGGGTCCGCTGCCGCTCGATGTGCTCGCGCGCAACATCGATGCTTGGATCGAGGCGGAGAGATCGCGGCGGAAGTGACGCTCGCCCCACGGGCGCCTCGCCGCGGCGGTCGCTCGCACGGGCACGGAACGGGAAAATCACCGCTGTATTTCATGCGGGTTTGCGCGGGTCCGCTTCCGGCGGCGCTATCTTCGCGGCGTGTCGAGTTCGTCCGAACACAATTCCGCGCTGCGCGAGGCCTTCGATCGCGATCCTCCCGGCCAGGAGGGCGACCGTGAAGTCGGCGACGCGCTCCAGCGCGTGCTCAAGACGGTCTTCGGATACGACTCGTTCAGGCCGCTCCAGCGCGAGATCATGCTCGCCTCGCTCCAGGGGCGCGACACGGTCGCCGTGCTGCCGACAGGCGCCGGCAAGAGCCTGTGCTACCAACTGCCCGCGCTTGTGCGTCAGGGGCTGACGGTGGTCGCGTCGCCGCTCATCGCGCTGATGAAGGACCAGGTCGATCAGATGCAGGCGGCGGGCGTCGCGGCGACCTTCATCAACTCGACGCTCGATGGCGATGAGTTCCGCGCGCGCTGCGCGGCACTCGACCGCGGCGAGCACCGCATCCTCTATGTTGCGCCAGAGCGGCTGGTGACGAGCGATTTCCTCGCGCGGCTCGCGCACTGGAAGGTCGAGGCGATCGCGGTCGACGAGGCGCACTGCATCAGCGAATGGGGCCACGACTTCCGGCCCGAGTACCGCCAGATCCGCGCGGTACGCCGCGCGTTTCCTCACGCGCCGGTGCTGGCGCTGACGGCCACCGCCACGCCTGGCGTGCGCGACGACATCGCCACGCAGCTCGAACTGCGCGATCCGGCCGTCTTCTTGGCGAGCTTCGACCGGCCGAACCTCACCTACCGCGTGGTCGCGAAGGACGACGCCCGCGCGCAGACGATCGAGTTCGTCCGTTCGCGCGGCGACGACTCGGGCATCGTCTACTGCCAGTCGCGCAAGTCGGCCGAGTCGATGGCCGAGGCGCTCGAGCGGGCGGGCATCTCGGCACGCGCCTACCACGCCGGACTCGCGCAGGAGGTGCGCGCGCGCAACCAGGATGCCTTCCTGCGCGACGAGGTGCGTGTCATCGCCGCCACGATCGCCTTCGGCATGGGTATCAACAAGCCGAACGTGCGGTTCGTCGTGCACGCCGACCTTCCGAAGAACATCGAGGGCTACTACCAGGAGACCGGCCGCGCGGGCCGCGACGGGATCGCGAGCGAGTGCATGCTTCTCTACTCGCGTGGCGATGTGGCGAAGCACCTCCACTTCCTCGCCGACATCACCGACGACGATGCGCGGGCGGTGGCGAAGGCGCAGCTCGACCAGATCGTGGCCTTCGCCGAGCGCGCAAGCTGCCGCCGCACGGCGCTGCTTGGGTACTTCGGCGAGACGCGCACCGAGCCTGCGTGCGGTGGCTGCGACAACTGCCTCACGCCGCGGGAGACCGAGGTGGTGACCACCGACGCGCAGAAGCTCATGAGCTGCGTCCTGCGCATCGAGCAGAAGAGCGGGTTCCGCGTGGGGCTCCAGCATCTGTCGGAGGTGCTCGCCGGCGCCGACACCGAGAAGATCCGCCGCTGGTTCCACAACGAGCTCTCGACCTACGGGGCCGGCAAGGACCGTCCGCGCGCGGCGTGGGTGTCGCTCGGGCGGCAACTGCTGCAGGAGGGCTATCTCGAGGTCGCAGGCGACGGGTTCGCGGTCGTGCGCGTCACCGAGCGTGGGCTCGACGCGCTGCGGAGCCGCAGCGAGATCAGCGTCACGAAGCCGATCGCGCCCGTCGCCGCCGACCGCACGCGCGCACGGGACCGCGCGTCGTCACGCGGCGGAGCGGTCGCCCCGCTCGCCGAGGCCGACGCCCCGCTCTTCGACCGTCTGCGCGCCCTCCGCAAGCGGCTCGCCGACGCGCGCGGCGTGCCGCCGTATGTCGTCTTCTCCGATGTCACGCTGCGCGCGCTCGCCACCGAGCGACCCGAGACGAAGGACGAGTTCCTCGCGATCGTCGGAATCGGCGAGAAGAAGTACGCCGACTTCGGCGAGGCCTTCGCGACCGAGATCGCGGGCGGCGGGTGATCTCGGGCGGTCGCGACTAGACGGTGTCCGACGGATCCCCGGGACCAAAGATCCGCGCGGCGCCCGGGTGGCAAGGAGGTGAAACGAAGCTGTATCCGCAGCGATACAGCGAGTTGAAGCTACGCCGCCAGCCGGGATGCCGCGTGGATCGTCGTTCAGGGGATCCGTCAGACAGAGCCTAACCGCGGAACGCAGCGCCGGCCTTCTTGCCAACGAGTGCAGCGGCCGTCGCGAGCGCGATGCCGAGGAAGGCCATCGCCCACACGCCAAGCGCGCTCGCAACGCCGGGGCCGTCGCCGAGGCGTTCGGCCAGCGTGAAGATCGCCTTCGTGATCGGATAGTCGCCCTCGCGCTGGGCGAGAATGAGGCTGTCGGAGACCTCGAGCATGGCGAAGCAGAACGCGAGGATCGCGCCAGCCGCGAGGTTCGCGGCCAGGAGCGGCAGCACGATCTTGCGCGTGACGCGCCAGCGCGACGCGCCGACATTGAACGCAGCCTCCTCGAGCGCGACCGAAGTCTGCTCGAGGCCCGCCGCCGCGGAGCGGACGACATACGGCAGGCGGCGCACCGCATAGGCGAGGATGAGGAACGGCACCGGATTCGGCATCGGCCCGAGGATGTCGCCCACGAACTTGAGCGGAGCGTTGGTGAGCCACTCGGCTGCGCCGTCGGGCAGGATCGAGAAGGCGCCTGCGAGGAAGTCGGGCGCGCGGCCGTTGAACGGCCAGCGAAGGCTCGCCGCCACGAGTCCGAACGCGAACACGAGGCCGGGCACCGCGAGCGGCAGCATGACGAGCGCATCGAGGAGCGCGCGTCCGCGCACGGTGCCACGCACGAGGAGCCGCGCCACGAAGAGGCCCACGACGACATCGAGGAGCGTGGCGATGCCCGCGAAGATGATCGAGTTCTGGATCGCGCCCGCCGCGAGCGGATGCGAGATCGCCTCGACGAAGTGGCTCTCGGTGACACTCGTCGGGAGAAGCGTGCCGTACCACTGGCCGTTCGACGCGAGCGCCGTGCCGATCACGCCGAGGTGCGGCAGCACCGCCACGAATCCGACCGCCGCGAACGCCAGCGCGGCAAGCGCCGCACGCGTGCCCGTCAGCGGCTTGTAGCCCGCACCCGCGCTTGCCTTCGCGAGCATCGCGTGGCCGCGGCCACCAAGCACCAGCTTGCCGACGGTGTACGACAGCACCGTCGCGGCCAGCATCACCGCCGTGAGCGCGTAGGGCTGCCGCGACGCCTCCATCTCCTTGATGCCGTTGAAGATCTGGACGGGGGTCGTCTTGGTGAACTCGAGCATCAGCGGCGTGCCGAGCTCGGTGAAGCTCCACACGAAGACGATCGTTCCACCTGCAAAGAGGCCTGGTCGGATGAGCGGCAGCGTCACGCGGAAGAAGCGCTTCCACCGCCCCGCGCCCACATTCGTCGCCGCTTCCTCCATCGATGGATCGAGGTTCGCGATGGCGGCGACGAGGTTGAGGTAGAGAATCGGGTAGAGCGCGATCGCCTGCAGGATGATGACGAGGAAGAACCCGCCCTTGCCGAGAAAGTCGATCGGCGCGCCGACGAGATTCGTGTCAAGGAGGAATGCGTTGACGGCACCCTCCCGCCCAAGCAGCTGCCGCATTCCGATCGCGCCCACGAACGGCGGCAGGATGAGCGGCGCGAGAATGAGGGTCGAGAGCAGCGCCTTGCCGCGGAAGGTGGTGCGTGCCGAGAGCATCGCCAGCGGCAGCGAGATGAGAAGCGCAAGCGTGGTGGTCCCGCAGGCGATTCCGAACGCATTCAGGAGCCCATCGCGCAGAACCGGGTCGCTGAAGACCGTCTTGACATGCAGGAGCGTGAAGCCCCCGCCCTCAGCCACGAACGCGCTCGCCACACCGAGCCAGATCGGATAGACGAGAGGCACCCCGACCACGAGGAGCAAGGTGACGAGCCAGAATCGCTGGGCCGAGGGACGCATTGGACGAGAATGCTACCGACAGCACCCACCGAGCGGGTGGCTGTGGATCGCCTGTCCGTCATCTGGCGTCAGTTCCAGGCCGAGAGGAGCACCGACATGTCCGCGGCGTTCACGAGGCCGTCGTTGTTCAAGTCGGCCGTTCCCGAGGTGCCCCACTGGTTCAGCAGGATCGCGAGATCCGGAGCGCCGACGATGCCGTCGCCGTTCAGATCCGCCGTCGGAGTGGTGGCTGGCATGTACCACGCCACCGTCACCGGCATCGCGACCTGCGAGCCGGCGATTCGCTTGAGCTCGAGCACATAGTCGCCCGCGGCCAGATTGCGAACGTAGAGGTGCTCGGTGTTGTCGATCAGGCTGTTGCTCTCGACATTGCCCGATGCGAACACACCGACTCCCGCTTCGCCCGAGATCGAGGCGAGCGACGAACCGTTCACGCGCCACAGACGCAGATCGAAGTTCTGCAGCGTGGAAGTCGTGAAGTTGAGGGCGACCTGACGGAACCAGGTCGCCGAGACGCTGAGCTCGTTGATCGGCGCGTGGACACGGAAGGTGTAGTACGCGCTCGTTCCCGAGGTCTGCGAGGCGATGTAGTCCCAGCCCGCCGGCGGAGCGAATGTCGAGACCTGCGGGGCGGCGCTGCCGTTGGTCTCGCCGCTCGTGAAGATGCGGTGCGCGCGGTCGATGTTGAGCAGGTCTGCGCCGAAGACCGGATCGAGCGGCGTCGTGGTGATGCCGCGGCTGGCGCCTGAGGTCGGGGCTCCATTCGTCCAGGCCGCGCGGTGCGTGGTGCCTGCGATGAGCGCGGCCTTTACGGTGACGACCTTGTTGGCGTTCGCGTTGCCGCTGACCATGGGATCGCGCAGCGCGGCATCGAAGAGCAGCGATGCGGCGGCGCCGACGACCGGCGTCGAGAAGCTGGTGAACTGTCCCGGCGCGACGATGTCCGGCTTGCGCCGTCCCGGGCCGTCGATGCCGGCGGGCGTCGGCTGCGCCGCGTGATTGCCATCGGAGAGCCCGACGGCGATCGTGTTGTACGCGTAGGACATCATCGGCTGCGCGGCGCTGCCAGCGCCGTTGTTCACGCCGACGGTGAAGAGCACATTGTCGCGGTTGGCGACGAAGTCGATGCGGCGCAGCGCATCGTTGTCGTTGGTCGAGTTCCCGAACGATCCGATCCACGAGTGATTGTGGACGCGAATCCCGGTCGGTGTCGCGAGGGGCGCCACGGAGCCACCGGAGCCGACGCGAAGGCTCGAGCTGGTGAGCCACGAATTCACATTCCACACCGAGACATCGTTCACGCCGGGGGCGACGGAAATCGTGTTGCCGTAGAGCGACTTGCCGACTTCGGTTCCGTGCCAGCTCGCGGCCACGGTGCCCGAGAGCAACGAGAAGGCCGTTCCCGAGAACTCGGCGAGCGTCGTGTCGGGCGCATACGAGCCGGCTGAGTTCTCAGGCGCCTCGACCTGTCCCATCTTGATGTTGAGCCCCGTGGGGACGCCGGCGCCCAGGCGCGCGACGAGGTCGGTGTACTTGATGTCGGAGAAGACATCGCCGTGCGCAAGCGTGGCGCAGACGAGGAAGGTGACGGTGCCGAGCGCAAGATGACGCGTGGGACGCAAGGACTCGCTGTGGGACAACATACGCATGCCTCGGATGGACGGGTGTGATCACCCTGATTCAGAACGGTCTCGAGTCGCCGGACGCTCGAGTCGGCCGCGAGCCTGCCTTGGCTCGGCCGAACCCCCCACCCTGCATCGAATGCCCTCACTCAGTCTCAGAACCCAATTCCTAGCACCAATCCCTCTTGATTCAAGCCCTCGCCCCGCGAAAGACGCAAAGCAAGTACCTCGGGTTCGCAGTTATGGCGACCGCGCACCGCCTGTTGCACCTGCGCCACGCGGACCTGCGGGAGCGGTGTTTGCGTCAGCAGGACGCGCTGGTCGCCTCGCTTCGCCGCCCGCGGAGCTGCGCGCGCCGCTCGGCGCCGCGGCCTTGCTGGATTCGCCGACAGGCTTCGCCGAGGATTTATCATCCGATGCTGGCATTTCAGCGCCCTTTGCGTCGGACTTGTCTTCGGCGGCCTTTTCGCCAGAACCCGATCCCTCGCTTGCCCCGAGCGTGCCGGTTCCGGCAACGCCGTCGACCGGTCGCTTGGCTGGCTCACGCGGCGCTGCCACTTCGTCGAGCACACGCACCTCGACACGCGCGTTCTTTGCATCGGCCGCAGCGTCGTCGGGGTTGGGCTCGACACGCTCGCCGCTGCCGGCGCCGACGACGCGGATGCGCCACCAGTCGATTCCACCCGCGGCGAGTCGACGCGCCGCAGCGAGCGCACGATCAGCGGCGAGGGTCATCTCGGCCTCAGGATCGCGGTAGGCCTCGCTCGCGCCGACATGGCCGCGGACCTCGATGACGGTCGCCTGCCCGCGCAGTTGCTTTGCGAGTTCGGCCAGCGTCTTGCTCGCTGACTCGGAGATCGCCGCGGTGCGCGGTGCGAAAAGCACGCTCGTGCCGCGACCAAAGAAGTCGCTCTGACGCACGCTCTGGACATTCTGGTCCTTGCCCTTGGTGCCCTCGTCCTTGCTTTCGCCAGCACCGCCGTGCTGCGAAGCGAGAATGCGCTGGATCAGCATCCGATCGCGAGGGTCGTCCGAGGTGACATCGACATCGTTGTGGAACGCCTTCCGCACCGCGATCGCGAAGTCGATCATGTCCGGCTGCGCCGCAACACCGTCCGACTGCTCGCCGCCGCCGCCGGCGTTGCCGCCCTTCGGCTGGAGGTTCATGGCGAACATGATCACGAAGAAGCCCATCATGAGCATCACCATGTCGGCGAAGGAGATGAGCCACTCAGGAGCGCCTTCGTGACCTTCCTCATGGCCGCCGCCATGACCGCCGCCGTGGTGCTTCTTGTGCTTCTTCTTGCCGCCGTGGCCGTCCCCACCGCCGTGGCCATCGCCACCGCCGTGACCGTGACCTTCTTCCTTGTGCTCAGCCATGTTCGGCCTCCTCGTCGGGGTGAAGGGTCACGCGGATCAGGCCGCGAGGTTCATCTTGGAACGGACGCCTTGCGGGATGAAGGCGAGCATCTTCTCCTGGGTGGCGCGCGGGTTGTCGCCAGCCTGGATCGAGAGGATGCCTTGCAGCATCATCTCGCGGGAAAGGATCTCCTCGCCCGAGCGCGTCGCCAGCTTGTCGCCCATCGGACCGGCGACCGCGTTGGCAAGCACCGTTCCGTACATGGTCGCGACGACCGCGATCGCGAGCATCGAGCCGAGGGTCTGGATGTCGCCACCGAGGTTACCGAACATACCGACCTGGCCGATCAGCGTGGCGACGAGTCCGTAGCCAGGCGAGTAGAGCTTGATGAGGTCGAAGAACTTCTTGCCGTTCTTGTGACGCTCCTGCATCGCCATCACCTCGAGGCGCAGGGTCGTCTCGATGATCTCCTCGTCGGTGCCGTCGACCGCCATGCGGAGTCCCTTGGAGAGGAACGGATCGTCGATCTTCTCGATCTCGCTCTCGAGGGCAAGGATGCCGTCGCGGCGGGCCTTGTCCGAAAGCGTGCTCATGATCTTGACGGTCTCGAGCGGAGTGAGTCCCTTGTTCAAGAAAAAGCGGCGGCAGTAGCCGGGAATGGACGCGATGTTCTCCATCGGCATCGCCATGAGGATCACCGAGATGGTGCCACCGAACACCATGATGAAGCCCTTCGGCGAATAGAACATCATGAGGTTGCCGCCCGACGCCATCACGCAGACGACAGCGCAGCAGATAAACCCGATGATGCTTCCGATGACCGATGCCTTGTCCATGTCCTTCGCCTCCTCAAGAGCCCGGTTGCCCGGACTCGGACGGCCGTGCGTGGAACAGCGCACGGGAACTCCGTTCGCCGTCGAGATCGGCAAGAACCGCATGCTCCATCCGTGACACTTTCACGGAACCTGCCGACGAAGTCCGTCTGTGCGGTCTGGTCGGACGGTCGCGGTTCTGGGGGGCCTGGACGCGTGGCGAAGTCCGCAAAGAACGCCTATCGTGACCCCCTGCGCCCCCGTTCCGACTGATCCAAGCCCAAATGGAGCCGAATCCCACGACCCGACTTGCCCGCGACCCGGCGAACCGCCGGCCGCTCGTCGTGGTCACCGAGCACCTTGCCGACGAGGCAGCGGAGTGGCTGTCGGAGCGGTTCGATGTCGAGCGCTGCGGCGTGCACGACGACCGGTTCGGCGAACTGGCGATCGAGGCGGAGGCGCTGGTCGTCCGGACCTACACGAAGGTCGACAACGCGCTGCTCGTCCACCTGCCGAAGCTGAAGGTCGTCGGCCGCGCAGGCGTCGGAATCGACAACATCGATGTCGCGGCATGCAAGGCGCGCGGGGTGCAGGTGGTGTCGACCCCGGATGCGAACACGCAGGCGGTGGTCGAGTATGTCCTGTGCCTGATCTGCGATGCGCTTCGACCGCGGCTCTTCATCGAGGAAACCATCGAGAAGGACGAGTGGGACCAGCTTCGCCAGGATGTGGTCGGGCTGTGGCAGATGGATGAACTGGTGCTCGGGATCCTCGGGCTCGGGCGGATCGGAAAGCGCATCGCCGAGGTCGCGCGCGCGATCGGCTTCACGGTCATCTACCACGACATCGAGGAGATCCCCGTCGAGAAGCGCTTCGGCGCGGAGCCGGTCACGCTGACACGACTGTTCGCGGAAAGCGACCTCCTTTCGATCCATATCGACGGACGACCCTCGAACCGAGGGTTCGTCTCACGCGAGCTGATCGAGTCGATGCGGCCCGACGCGAACCTCATCAACACCGCACGCGGCAATGTGATCGACATCCAGGCGCTTGCGGACTGGCTGCTCCAGAACCCTGCCGCCGCCGCGATGCTCGATGTCCACGACCCAGAGCCATTCGGCGACGACTACCCGCTGCTTGAGGTGCCGAACGCCTATCTCGCGCCGCACCTCGCGAGCCGCACGATGACCGCCATGGACAACATGAGCTGGGTCGTGAAGGATGTCGCGGCGGTGCTGAACGGGCGCGCGCCGCGGTTTCCGGCGTGGTGAGGGTCAATTCGCGCCGACGCTAGGGCGACGAGTTCCTCGCGGATTCGTTCGCGCGGGTGGCGAGCGCGTTGAGGTCGCGCGCGGCGTGGCCGTGATCGCTGTTCCGGCCACTCAATAGCGGAGCAAGGCGCTGATCCGATCGAAGATCCTGGAACAGCGCCTGCATCGTGTCGTTCGCGCCCCTGCAGTCGAGCACAGCTGCGACCACCACCGCGAGTTCCGCCTCGACCGTCAGGTCCCTCGCGCGGGCGAGCGCAAGCGACCCGGGAAGGGTTCCATCGCCAAGCTCGCGGACCACCTCGGTCGCGACGGCGAGCGCACGCGTGGCAAGCACGCGCTGTAAGTCGGCCGCCTCTGGGTCCACAGGAGCCATCGCGAGCGCAAGCCGCGATGCGACCGCCATGTCGAGCGCGCGCCGCGCTGCGACGACCTCCGCGGTCGCACGGGTCATCCCGCCCGTCTCGGCGAGCGGCGCGAGCACGACCCGATCGATGCGTTCGAGCAAGCGGCGCCTCCACGCCTCATCGAGGCCTCGGACTGGCCCGAGGTAGCGCTCGGTGAGCTTGAGCAACTCCGTGTATGTGCGCAGGTTCGAGGTGTCGGTGATGAACCACGCGAGATGCTGGTTCACCACGGTCTCAAGCGACTGCCGAACCTCGGCCGACACTTCGGCGGAGACCCGACCCGACGCCTCGGCGTTCGACAGCTGCGCATCTGCGAGCCGACCAAATCCGGCCGCGTGCTCCTGCGCTCCGTACATCGATCCTTCCCGTCCTTCGGCTGCAAGGAAACGGGCGCGGTACTCGTCTCGAAGCGACCTCGCCTCCTCCACAAGCCGTGCTTCTTCCTCCACGGCGCGGAGCCCGAGAAACTCTGAACTGCAGCGAGCGTATGCGGCGCGTTCGATCGCGATCGCAAGGTCGCCCTCAGCGAGCGCCAGTTCCTCTGGCGCAGCGCACGCCACTGCTTCCCGCCGCCGCGCGGACTCCGCGTCGTAGATCGCGGTTGCGCGCGAGACGAGCTCGACGATCTCCTCGCGCGCTTCCCCCGAACGGATCCGTTCCCCCGCGTCCTTCCAGAGGATGTCCGCGACCGAGACCCTGAGAAGCCCCGCATCACGCGCGGCACGCGCGCGGATCGCGGCATCGGCTGCCTGAAGCACCCCTGCCTCCGCTTCCCGCAGCATGAGCTCGGCCTTCGCCAGTCCCTCTGCCCTCTTGCCCGACTCGACCAGTTCATCCACGAGCGAACGGCCTCGCGCAAGCCTCAGCGCCGCGAGTTCCATGCTCGCCGGATCCATCGCGGCAAGCCGCGCGATGGTGTCGTCTGCGATCGCAAGCCACTCCGCACGCGTCGCTCCATCGCCCGCACCATCGAGGTTCTTGCGGCGCGATGCCGCGATCCGCGCGGTCGAGATCGCCGCGCGCCCGAGGAGCCCAAGGTCCGCAGCGAGCTCCGATCGGCCGAGAGCATCGTTTGCCGCGGGCGGCTGCCTGTCGCAGAACCGGCGCCACGCCTCTGCTGCGCGAACCTGCGCCGCGACCATCGAACTGCGCCCAGACTCGCGTGACGACTCAATGTTCGCCGAGAGGTAGGGCTCGAGGATCGACTTCAGCACCTCACGCTGCTTCGCGAGCATGCTCGCACGCTGTTCGATTGCATCGCGCTCCACCACGGCGAGCTTGGCCTCCGCGGCAAGCTTGGCGGTCTGCGCCTCGATGAATTCACCACGAACGGCACCGGCCGTGCCGAGCCCGAGACCGACAACGACCGCACTGGAGGCGATCACCTTCGCGCGGTTCCGCCGCACATACTTGCGAATGCGGTATGCCGCGCTGTCGGGCGCCGCCCGGAGTGGCCGTCCGTCGAGATAGCGGCGGATATCTTCGGCCATCTCGCGCGGAGAGGCGTATCGCTCGCGGCGCTCCTTGCGGATCGCCATGAGCGGGATGTACTGGAGTTCCCGTTGCAGCAATCCCTCGAGCCCACGAAGGTCCGCGCCACGCGCATAGGCGATCGCGCTCGCACGGGTCGCGTCGCTGTTCGCGATCGTGGAGATGTGCGTGCTCGGGGCAGGCGGCTCCACATCCCTCAGGATGCGGCGGATCTCGCCCCATTCCTCTCGCGCCCGCAGCTCTTGGAAGCTGAATGGACGCACGCCGGTGAGCACCTCGTAGAGCATCACTCCCAGTGAATAGACATCGGTGCTGTTGTCGACTCCCACTGCATAAGGGTCGGCCTGCTCCGGGCTCATGTACTCGGGGGTGCCGACCATCTGCAACATGCCGGTCTGATGCTGATTCACCCTCTTCAATCCACCGAGCAGCTTCGCGAGGCCAAAGTCGATCACCACGGGGCGCGGTTTCCCAGCTCCGTCAAACTCGACAAGCACATTGTCAGGCTTCAGGTCGCGATGGGCGATGTTGTTGTCATGCGCGTGCTGCACACCATCGCAGACCTCGATGAAGACCTCGAGCCGCTCACGAATATCAAGCCGCTCACGATCGCAGAACGCCGTGATGGGCGCGCCCTGGACCAGTTCCATCGCGAAGTAGGGCCGCCCATCGGGCGCGACGCCGCCACCGAACACGGTCGCCACCGAACGATGTCGCAGCTGGCTGAGCACATCGCGTTCCTGCTCGAATCGCGACCGGGCCTCAGGCGCATCGGCTCGTATCTGCACGATCTTGACAGCGACCTCCCGCGGGAGTTCCTCGTCCCGGGCCCGCCAGACCTCGCCGAAGGATCCTGATCCTATGAGCTCGACCAGCGTGTAGCGACCGATTGGGAGCCCCGCGGGACCCTTGGTTTCGCCTCCATCGAGAGACTGCCATTCCGAGAAAGCCTCCGCGCCGTGCGGCTTTGGTCCTGCATCGGGAGTCACAGGCACTGCGGGTCGCGCGGCGCGCGCGGAGAGGTCGATCGAGACGGTCTCGGCAGCCGCGCTCGCGGAACCCTGTCCGCGCGCCGCCTTCGATCCGCTCGCATCAGGGCTCTTCTCGCCATGTGGATTCGGTTGTCGCTGCGGCTCGTCGTGCATGCATGGTCTCGATCAACACCGGGCGCGTAGGAGTGACGTGGGATAACTCGATGATACGGTTGGCTCCGCGACCCGTGGCGCGCAGACATCGATAGGACGCAGCGGGTCTCAGTTCACCGCACCGCAGTTCCCCCAGTTGGAGAGAACTACGGTCAGATCCGTGCCATCCACGACATCAGATCCATCGAAATCTGCGGCGCCGTCGCCGCCCCACGACGCGAGCAACAGCGCGAGGTCGTTCCCATTCACGGCGCCGTCGCCGTCGACATCGCCCGGGCAGGCGGGCTCGGTCGTCAACTCGAACACGCGACCTCCCGCGAAGCCGCGCTGCTCAGAACCAGCGTTGAAGTTCAGGCTGGTGATCGTGTCTCCAAGCACCGCGTAGTCGTCTGGACCCGTGGCGTCGAGGTCCGCGCGGCGGATTCGCCGCACGCCTTGTCCGTCGAAGAGCACATCGTTCGCTCCGCTCTCGAAGACGGGATTCGACGCGCCTTCCGTCACATTGTTGAATCGGCGCACGAACTCGCCCTGCTCCGCCCCGCCGACCTCGGTCCCGAGCGCAACGGCGAAGTCCTGCTTCCCGTCCGCGTCGAAGTCGCCGATCGCAAGCCCGAGCGGTCGATTCGTCATCGGGATCGCACCACCCGAGTCGAAGCCCGAAGCCGCGCCTGGGTACACGCTCACCGAAGGCACAGACCCGAACTCGGCGCTTGAGAGACCCGCCACAACCATGTCCGCGAATGCGTCGTCGTTCAGTTTGCCAGTCTCGACCGCGAGCGGCTGTCCTGGTCCCGGCGCAGACGCCCCGGGAACCGAGAGACCGTTGCCAAAGACCTGGACCTTGAACACAGCACCATACTCGTCGCCGGCAGGCGCGCTGCGGGTGGCCATGAACGCGCCCTCTTGCCGACCCGTGTCGTCGATCGGGCTGACAGGTCCCGGCGATGTCGGCACTGGGATGGTCGGGAACGGCGTCACGGTGCCGCCGACGATCTTGCCCGGGCGGATCGTGCCGCCGCTTGGATTCGAGGCAAGGAATGCGAAGCCCGCCGCCATCGCCTTCGCCGTCGCCGCGTTGAACAGTGGACTCAGCGCGAGATAGGTTGAACCGACATCCACGCTCTTGGTGTCGCTGAGTTCGAACCCGGAGACGGTGTCGTTTCCATTCCTGAACACTTGGAGCGAGCCCGACACGCGGTTCAGCACGACGATGTCGAACCTGCCGTCTCCCGTGACATCCTCGCTCTCGACCGCGATCGGCTCGAGTTGGGTCGCGTAGGTCGCCTGCGCGCTCGATCCGCCGCTGCCATTCCCCATGAACACGTAGAGGCTTCCGGGCAGTTGCGTGCCCCCGGGGCCGGTGCTCCGCACGGTGACGGCGATGTCGTCGAACGCATCGAATGCCCGCGTGAAGTTCCTCGCCACGATCGCCGTCGGCTCTTCGCCGAAGCCGAGGCTGGAGTTGGCGCTGCCCGCCGACTTCACGAACTCCTGCAAGTCTGATACCTCGAGTACCAGCGACCCGACGAGCGACTGATCTTCTGCGACGATCTTGAGGAACTTCGTCTCGAGCCCTTGCGCCGTCAGCGCAGAGTAGAGACCGGTGGAGAGGTTCAACGCATCGATCAGCGTGAACCGCGTGCCGAGTTCGAGACCGCCCGTCGTGAACTCCCCGAGCCTCACGGCGATTCCGCCGCGGAGGGCCGACGCGCCGAGCAGGGACAGCGGAACATCGGTCGCCGCCCGAAGCTGGAAGGTGAGGTTCGAAAGCCGTTCCGCTGCGAATGTTCCGCCTTCAAGCGCCCGCACGATCGCGCGCGTGCCGATCTCGAGCTTGGCGCCCGCGCGCACCTGCGAGTATCCGGCAAGCGCAAGAGTCCGCGTCGCGCCCGACCCATCGACGATCAACGCCGCACCCGACGAGACCGTGAAGAGATCCGACACCGTGCATGTCGCGCCAAGTGTCAGCCGTACGGTTCCGCCTGCGACCACCAATGAACGCACCTGAACAGGCGCGGATATGGTGATTGACGCGCTCGCGCCCTGAGGCTGCCTGAGATAGATGGCTGTTCCCGGCCCGGGCACGCGTCCCGAGGACCAATTCGCCGGGTCGTTGAAGGATCCCGCGGCAGATCCAATCCAGCCCGCCACATCCTCGCAGGCGTCGATCACGCCGTTCATGTTGGCGTCGCGCTCGGGGTACTTCAGCAGCTCGCACGCGTCACCAATGCCATTCCCATCACAATCCTGCTGGAGCGGATTGGAGACCGTGGGACAGTTGTCGATGCTGTCGCTGTACCCGTCTCCATCGGTGTCGCGCTCGACGGTCGTCACCGTCAAACGGAACGCGGTCACGCGCAGCGTGGTGGAGTTGCCCCCGGCACGCCGCACCGCGGCCGTGAGATTCGCAAGTGCCGCGGGCGTCCATCCGCCTGTGGGCGGCGTAAGCACGCGGCCAGCGCCACCGAACCTGTAGGTGCAGCCTGTATTGCTCGTAAAGCTCTGCGTTGCAAGGAGAAGTTGCTGGCCACCCACCGACACGCGGAGGTCGACCGCACCGCTCGA
The DNA here is from genome assembly GCA_041161465.1 of Planctomycetota bacterium. Classification (GTDB taxonomy): domain Bacteria; phylum Planctomycetota; class Phycisphaerae; order Phycisphaerales; family SM1A02; genus QWPT01. The sequence goes on from JBEAUK010000124.1 coordinate 28,157, forward strand.
ACCGTCGTTGAAGCGGCACATCACATCAGCCACGACCGACGAGATCACTCGGTTGGCAGGAATCTGGATGTTGCCGAAGTTCGCAACGAGATAGGCATCGTCGGGCGCGATACCCGGCCCTCCGTTGTAGGCATACGGCTCGAACTGTGAATTACAGGGACAGGAATCGCCGCATCCGGGGTCGCCGGCAGCCTCTCCCTCATCGCGCCATGCGGAACCCGTGCCGGGCACGCTCGATGCGAAGAAGTTCACCGTCTGAGCGGTCGATTCCAGCAGATCGGGGATCCCGTTGCCGTTCGCATCGGTCGTGTTGACATAGATCTGGAACTCGCGCGAGACGCTGTCCCGGACGAGCTGATTCGTCTGAAGCCCGAGCGTGGGCTCGACACGAACCGCGTACTCGAGTGAGACGGCATCGCGGACCAATTGCAGGGTCTGCTGCCCGAGCGTCGGATCGATGCGCACTGCGACCTCGCGCGAGACGGCGTCGCGGACCATCTCGACCGTCTGTCCAGCCGCAGACGGATCAACACGCACCGCGACCTCGCGCGAGACGGCATCGTTCACAGGCACCAGCTGTGCGCTGGAAACCCGACCGATCCCAAGCAAGATTGCAAGCAGCGCAAGGCCTCGACAGAGCGCGAAATCGCCCTCGGGGTTGAAAGGCCCTCTTTGCATGGAAGTCTCTCGGCGCATTACGGGCTGGGAAGAACTGCGCGCGCCATGACTGTGGCGTAGCCGAGGCCCGTGCCAAGGTTCCCCGTCGCGACCCATGTCGACTGCCCGAGATCACCGCTCTGAAAGGTCGCGTTCAGCAAGCTGTAGGTTGCGTTGGTCGCAGAGCGCAACTCGACCTGCACCGTTGCGTTTGCTGGGACATTCTTGCACTCGAGCACGATTTGCACCGCTTCGCTCGGAACCACAACATCGGTGGGCGACGCAAACGCACCAGTCGGATCGGTAGGGGCGGCAACGCCTCCGATTGATACGACGCGGATTGCAGGTGTCGACGTATCTCGAAGAAAGACAAAGTTCGTAGGGAGCGACGCCGCCGAGTATGGAGGATCAGTTACGCCGATCTGCACAGAGTTGGCCTCAATTCTGATTCGACCCGCTGACCCGCCCGTTGCGTACAGTGCGTACAAGGCAGTGGAGGGAGCGACGAGTCGCACCATGCCCCCTCCCCCGGCCGGACCGTAGTACGAGTTGCCGCTTGCGTTGATGGTGCCGCCACCGGTGATCCTCGTGTTCGATGCAACCAGGATCGCGCCGCCACCGCCGCAGCCGCCGTAGTACCCGTTCACACCTCCACGGCCCCCAATCAAAGGAAAGCACCCTGCGTTACCGGGCACACTGGCGCCCCATCCGAAATGGTTTGTGTAAGGGCCACCATAACCGTGCCACGCGCCGCGAAACCCACCAGGCCCCCCCTTTGCAAAGACGCTGAACGGCAACTGCCCCACGAGCTCGATTGTGCCATTGATCGTCACATCCCCCTGCACCAGCCAGACGACCGGCGGGTTCTTCGGATGGTTCTTGAAGGTGACCGTCACGCCGGCGGGAATGTTCACGCTCGTGAACTTGTAGACCACGAACCACTGCTCGGGGTCGTACACGCCCTGCAGGTTGTAGTCGGCGGGAGTGTTCCAGGGAGCGGTCTTTGCAGTCCCAAGATCGATGGTGATGTTCGAGGTCGGGTTGAACGCGCCATCCGATCCGTCGGACGGCACGCTGAACTGCGCCGATGCCGGCGCGGCGGGCGCGCACAGGCTTGCGAATGCGATCAGGAGCGCGGCGAGAAGACTTCCGGGGAAAGCGATGAGCGTGCGTCGCATGGTGAGACTCCGAGAACGGGCGGACTTCACTTCGCTGGCACCCGGAGGGCCCCGCTCGATCAAGCCACGAGCAGCCCAACGGATGCACCGAGTCCGTTGGCGCCAAATCGGAGGCGATGCGTCGGAAGGTCGCGCCTCTGGTGAAAAATCGCCCCCCTCGGAGGCCGCCTTGCTCCAGGCCGGCCCCCTTGCGGGAGCGCCCCTGGCCTTAGTTCACGGCGCCGCAGGTACCCCAGTTGGACAGGATCACGGTCAGGTCCGTGCCGTCCACGACCTCGGATCCGTCGAAGTCCGCGGCGCCGTCGCCGCCCCACGACACGAGCAGCAGCGCGAGGTCGTTTCCGTTCACGGCGCC
>JBEAUK010000134.1:0-8736 GCA_041161465.1 Planctomycetota bacterium
GAGTCCTTCGGCGGGGCTCCGCCAATGGCCTCGATGAGCAGGCGCCGGCCGTTGCTCTCGAGAATCCCCGCGCAGCGGACGCCGTCGAACGCGCGCAGCATGATCGACCGCGTCATGCCGAGGCGGGCTTCCTTCACCTCGATCGAGAAGGTCATGCCTCGATCGAGGGGCTCGATCGACACCTCGATCGAGTCGCTCCCGCTTCCAACCTTCATCGACGCGGCTTCGCGCCGTGGGCTGAGAAGCTTCGGCGCAGCGACGATCCGCGCGCCGTTCGCGGCGATGAGCGCGTCGAGCTCGGTGCCCGAGTCGAGGACCACGCGCAGGTCGTCGATCGGGACATCGTTCGAGATCTCGACCGCGCGGACCTGCCAGAGGATCGTGGGAGATGGCAGCGTCGCCTCGAGCGCCGCGAGGAGCTTCATGATCCGCTGGTGCCGTGCGGGCGACACGGAGACGATGAGCGTGGTGTCCAGGATCCTTGTCCAGCCCGCGTCGCCGCCGTTTTCGTTCCAGATCTCGGGATCGACCGACTCGCACACCAGGTCGACGATCTCCTGCATGCGTTCCTCCACGCTGTAGTTGCGCATGTCGCGGCGCTGGAGCAGCGGGCGGAGGTCGTAGTAGCGGATCGCGGCGAGCCGCCCCGCGTGCGACGGCGAAGTGAGCATCACAAGCCCGGCCGCCACATCGAGATCGACGGCTCTGGTGGGGCCGCTGAGCGCGTTCACAATGGCGTCGAGCGCCTCCCGCGGCGTCGAGGCTTCGCAATCGAGGCGCGCGTACTCCCAGCCGCCGGTGTCGCCGAAGACCTGGCGGTCGGCTGCGACATCCACGCCGGTCGCCTTGCGGACTGCATCGACGATCTCCCGCACGCTCGCGTCCTTGAAGGACTTCGGGCTGTCGAAGGGGAGGTCGAGCTTCGCGAGGATCGCGATGTCCTTGGCGAGGAGCGGATCCTCGACCGTCCGCTGCTGCGCGGGCGGCGCCTTTGGCGTGGCGCCGGGCGTGGATTGCTGCGGGGCGAGCGAGAAGGAGACGGTCAGCAGGAGGGCGAGGTTCACGAGGGCGAGGTCCATGGAGGTCCTTTCGGCGACCAATCAGCCACGAGACTGCAGCGTCTCATGAATCGGCACCACAAGATGCGGAATGACCCTCGTTTCCGCCAGGTGCTCGGCGTGACCAACCACGGCGCCGAACGCGCCCTTCAGTTCATCGAGCGAGCCGAGGGGGCCGAACTTGCGCACGGTGAGGAAGACCGAGATCGGGTCGCCGCCGCGTTCGCCCGCGACGGGGACGCGCGGACGGGTGCGCACCTCGAACGCCGCCTGCAGGTCGCCGCGATCGCCGATCGAGATGCCGAGCGCGGGCTGGGCCTCGATCACGCGCTCGAAGTCGCCGTCGACAAGGTGCGCGAGCGGGGTGTTCGCAAGCAGCGCGTCGAAGACGACGGAGTCGCGGTCGTGCTCGGTCTCGAAATCGAAGCCGAACACGACCTCCAGCATGTCGATGTCGAGCGGCGAGATCGAGAGGAAGTACGGCGCGACCTCGAGCAGCGCCTTGTGAAAGTTGTAGCAATCGGCGAGGGTCGCCGGATTGACATGGCCCGAGCGGATCGTGGTCTGGCGAAGCGCGACCCACTGCCACTCGCGCTCGGCGCTGTCGGACTCGAGCGCGACCTCGCCCTCGTAGCGCTGGAAGGTCGAGAGGCGCGGGAAGGCGCGGCGGACGCGGTCGAAGAGGTCGAGGACCGTCTCGCGTCGCTCGGGAAGGTCGAGCTTGAGCCCGAGCTTCTGGTTGACATAGAAGTCGCTGCAGAAGGCCGTGAAAGTCGACATCGCCGCTGATTGTGGCGAAATCCCGCCGCGATTGCACTTCATGCGCCACAACCGACGGGTTGTCCACGGCCGCCGACGCGGGATCAGCCGAGAATCCAGCCCCGCATGCCGGGAAGGTCGGCAAGATTCGCGACCGCGAGGTCCGCGCCGGCCGCCAGAAGGCGTTCAGGCGAATACGGACCGGTTCCCACGCCGAGGGCGCGGCAGCCGTGGGCCTTGGCGCAGTCGATGTCGTGGGGGGTGTCGCCGATGATCGTCACGCGCGCGGGGTCGAACGCACGGCCGAGGTATGCGGCGGCGCGCTCGAGCGCGACGGGGGTGAGGTGCCGGCGCGAGGGGCCGTCGGCGCCGAACGCGCCGAAGGGGAAGTGGGTGCGGTCGAAGCCGGCCACGGTGATCTTGAGGTGCGCGGTGTGCTCGTAGTTGCCCGTGAGGAGCCCGACCGCGGCGCCCGCGTCTCGCAGCGCACCCACGAGCTCGACGGTTCCCGGCATGCGGCGAACCACCGACGGCGTGAGCGCCCGCGCCAGTTCATCGGCGTAGATCTTCTGGAACTCCGCATGCGTGGCTTCATCCGCGGGGAGACCGTGTTGCGCCATCATGCGCGCAAAGAGAAGGCCATCGAGCGCGCCCGCGATCTCGACGCCCTCGAAGCTGAACCCGCGTTCGCCATGCAGCCGCGAGAACGCGCGGAGCATGGCGGCCACGCCGACACCTTCGGTGCGCAGGAGCGTCCCGTCGATATCGAACAGGACGAGGTTGCGTGCGTGTGCGTCCACTCGAGTTCAGCCGGCCTTTCAGCCAGCCTTGCGCACGGCGGCGACGATGCGGCTCGCAGCGTCGGTGAGATCGGTCGCGGGCTGCATCGCAGGGATCTCCTTCTGCGCGTCGGCGAGGATCTGCCGCGCCGCCGCGACATTGGTTCCCTCGAGGCGCACGACGAGCGGCACCTTGAAGCCGACATTCTTGGCGCTCGTCACGATCGCGCGCGCGATCTTGTCGCACTGCATGATGCCGCCGAAGATGTTGACGAGGATGCCCTTCACATTCGGGTCGCTCAGGATGATGCGGAACGCCTCGGTGACCGCCTCTTCGCTGGCGCTGCCGCCGACATCGAGGAAGTTCGCGGGTTCGCCGCCGTGGAGCTTGACGATGTCCATCGTGGCCATCGCGAGGCCTGCGCCGTTCACGAGGCAGCCGATGTTGCCGTCGAGCGCGACATAGGAGAGGCCGAACTCGTGGGCGCGGATCTCGGCGGGATTCTCCTCGGTCGGGTCGAACATCTTCTCGAGGTCGGGGTGACGGAAGAGCGCGTTGTCGTCGAACTGGAACTTCGCGTCGAGCGCGAGCACGCGGCCGTCCGGGTTCTTCTCATCGGGCGGCGTGACGACGAGCGGGTTGATCTCGACGAGGCTCGCGTCGGTCTCGCGGAAGACCTTGCCGACCTTCATCATGATGTCGGCGGCCTGGCCGACCTGCTTGCCCTTGAAGCCGAGGCGGAACGCGAGTTCGCGCGCCTGGAACGCCTGCAGGCCAAGGAGCGGGTGGAGCGGCACCTTGATGATCGCCGCGGGGTTCTTCTCGGCGACGACCTCGATCTCGACGCCGCCCTCTGCGCTCGCGATCAGGGTCGCGGTGCGGCGCGCGCGGTCGATGGTGATCGCGAGGTAGTACTCCTTCGCGATTCTCTCTGCGGCCGCGATGAGGAGCTTGCGCACCACGAGGCCTTCGGGGCCCGTCTGGTACGAAACCATCTTGTTCGTGAGCATGAAGGTCGCCGCGGCCTCCGCGTCCTTCAGGCTCGACACGAGCTTCACGAAGCCAGCCTTGCCACGCCCACCGGCGTGCACCTGCGCCTTGATGACGATCTCCTTGTGCCCGGCGTCAAAGAGCTTCTTCGCCTCCGCGACGGCAGTGGCGACATCCTCGGCCACCGCAAACGCGGGCACCGCGACACCAGCCTGAGCGAGCAACTGACGGGCCTGAAACTCGTGGATCTTCATAGGGGTCGTAAGGATACCGCGGGCAGCCGCTGGCGTCCGCACCACCAAAGGGAGCGGCGGCAGCCGCGACCGCTCAAACACGCAAGGATTCGAACTTCGGCCGCAGGCCGAAGTCCGCAATCCGGAGACGCGGCCGCAGGCCGCGGATCCGTTTCAAGAGACCGCCCGAACAGGGTCCTGGTCGCACGATCAGCCCCGAGGCGGCCTCTTGAAACCTCCCTGTACGCAAGAACCCAAACATGCCTCGCGAAGCGAGGCTAGCACCAGAGGGAGCAGCCGCAGCTGCGACCGCTCAAACAACGGACAGGGAGGGATTCGAACCCTCGGTACAGGGAATTCCCCGTACAACGGTTTAGCAAACCGTCCCCTTCGGCCTCTCGGGCACCTGTCCAATGGGGTCGGACACTATACACCGTGCGCTGGCGGGCTGGAACGCGTGTTCCGCGGCATGGGCGGAACTTGCATCCTTTCGCCGTCCTGGCCCGTCCCGCCGCTACCCTCTCGGACGGTGTCCCTCCTCGTTCCCGCCTACTTCCTCGGGCCAGAAAGCCCGCTTGCGCGCCGGATCCGCGGCTTCGAATCGCGGCCCGAGCAGCTGCGCATGGCCGACGCGGTCGAGGCGAACCTCGAGCAGAAGGGGCGGCTCCTCGTCGAGGCGGGCACCGGCGTCGGCAAGAGCTTCGCCTACCTCGTGCCCGCGATCCGGCGCATCCTCGAGCGCCGCGAGCGCGTGGTCGTCTGCACGCACACGATCTCGCTCCAGGAGCAGATCTTCGACAAGGATGTGCCGCTTCTCAAGGCGGTGATCCCCGACGAGTTCACGACCGTCCTCTGCAAGGGCCGCGCGAACTACCTGTCGCTTCGCCGACTTCGCATCGCAAGTGAGAAGAAGGCGAAGATCTGCCACAGCGAGGAAGAGGAGCACTCGCTGGACCTGATCGAAGACTGGGCCTACGCGACGCCCGACGGCTCGCTCGCCACGCTGCCGCAGATCCCGCGCAGGAGCGTGTGGGAGCATGTCGAGAGCGACGCTGGCAACTGCATGGGCCGCCGCTGCCCGACCTACGACAAGTGCTTCTACCAGTCGGCGCGGCGGCGCATGGAGAACGCGGATCTCCTGATCTGCAACCACGCGCTCTTCTTCAGCGACCTGGCGCTCCGCTCGAAGGGCGCGGGCTTCCTGCCCGCCTACGACCATGTCATCCTCGACGAGGCGCATCACCTCGAGGATGTCGCGAGCGGCCACTTCGGCATCCGGCTCGGCGAGAACCGCGTCAAGCATGTGCTCCGCACGCTCTACAACGCGACGACGGGCCGCGGCACGCTTGCCGGGATCGAGGCGTCCGGGCTGCCGGTCGACGAGGTCGACGCAGCCACGCAGGCGTGCCTCGATGCGCAGGCGATGGCCGAGGGTTTCTTCGACGGCATCTGGCGGATCGGCGAGTCTGGCAGCGGCGCGATTCATCCGAGCGGCCGCGTGACGACGCCGGACGCGTTTCCGAACCAGCTGTCGCCCGCGCTCGGCGACCTCGCCACGCGCCTCAAGCTGCTGCGCGAGCGCGCGAGCGATGAATCGCTGCAATTCGACCTCGGAAGCGCGGCAGAGCGCGTGATGAACCTCGCGGCCGAGACCGAGCTCTATCTCTCGCAGGGGATCGAAGGCTGCGTCTACTGGGTCGAGCGCGGCAAGCCCGCGTACGGCAGCAAGCGACCGTCGATCACGCTCTCGTGCGCCACGATCGATGTCGGTCCCGTGCTGCGAACCAACCTCTTCGCCATGCCGGTCTCGATCACGATGACGAGCGCGACCCTTGCGGCCGCGGGCGACGACTTCTCGCATGTGATCGGCCGGCTCGGCTGCGACGAGGCGAAGACGCTCGCGCTCGGAAGCCCGTTCGACTACGCGAGCCAGATGCGCGTCGTCATCGACCGCACGATGCCGCCGCCCGAGTCGCCCGACGCCGTGCGCGAGCTCGTGCCGCGGGTCCTGCGGCACATCGAGGAAACGGGCGGCGGTGCGTTCGTCCTGTTCACCAGTTTCCGCACGCTGCGCGAAGTGGCCGAGCGCTGTGCGCCCGTGCTGCGCTCGGCGGGCTACCCCGTCTACATCCACGGCGAGGATGGCGAACGCAGCCAGCTGCTCAAGCGCTTCCGCGAGCGCGAGGATTCGGTGCTCTTCGGCACGGCGAGCTTCTGGGAAGGCGTCGATGTGCGCGGCCGCGCGCTGCGCAATGTCATCATCACGAAGCTGCCGTTCGATGTGCCCGATCACCCGCTGATCCAGGCGCGTCACGAGCGCATCGAGTCGAACGGCGGCAACAGCTTCCGCGACGACCAGCTGCCGCGCGCCGTGCTGCGCTTCAAGCAGGGCGTGGGGCGGCTGATCCGCAGCGCCGAGGATTCGGGGCGGATCGTGATCCTCGATCCGCGGATCGTGACGAAGTTCTACGGCAAGCGGTTCATGGCCGCGTTGCCCGACGGCGTCGAACCGGAAGTCGTGACCGCGGATGTTCAGAGCGACTTCTGACCGCTCTTCAGGAACAACGGCAGCACCACGCACGCCACGTACATGCATGCGAGGCTTCCGACGCCCATCGCGAGGCCGAGCGACTGCATGCCTCGGTGATCCGCGAACACGAGCGCGCCGAAGCCGATCGCGGTCGTGAGCGCCGTGAATGCGACCGCGCGGATCGTCGGGGTCGTGTTCGTGGGATCTGAGCGGAAGCGGTGGATGATGTGGATCGCGCTGTCGATCCCGAGGCCGATGAGCATCGGGACCGCGAAGAAGTTCGCGAGGTTGAGGTGCGAGCCGACGAGCGGCAGAAGGGCGAGCGTCGCGCCCACGCCGCCGGCCACGGTCGCGGTCGCGACAAGCGCGGGCAGCAGCGCGCGGAACGAGATCGCGGCGATGACCGTCACGGCGAACAGCGCCCAGATGCTCGTGTCGATGAACGCTTGCCGCATGTCGCGGATCGACTCGAGCTGCGTGATGGGGACGCCCGTCGCCCGAGGGTCGACCGCGCGCACCGCGTCGACGAAGCGCGCAAGCGGCTCCTCCTCCCAGGCGTCCTCCTTCGGGAGATAGCGCACCATGTAGACGCCATGTGGGGAGACGAGCCGCGGTGCGATCGCCTCGGGCAGCGCGTCGCCGATGGACATCGATGCGCCCCAACAGATCATCCACGCGGCACGCACGGCCGCCGGGGCGTCGACCGAGGGATAGGTCGAGCGGAGATCCGCGCCCGCCCTCGCGACTTCCGCGCGGAGCGCAGCGCGTTCCGCGGTCTCGCGCGGGACCACGCCGAGCACCGACTCGGTGCGCAGGATCTCGGGATGGTCCTTCGCGCGCGCCTCGAGCGCAGCGACCTCGTCGAGGCTCGTCGCCTGCGACGCCGCGAACCACGATGCGCTGGCGCTGTCGGCGAAGATGCGCTTCTCCCACCGCACGCTCTCGAGCTGCGGCGACTGGAGCTCCAGCAGGTTCGATTCCAAGCGGAGCCCCGCTGGAATCAGCGGCAGGCACGCGACGATCGGAAGGAGCGAGAGCCCCAGCGCGAGCCCGCGCGGCCACGGCTTGCGCGTTCGCGTCGGTTGCGCGGCGGTCGTGGCCTTGGAGTCCTTGCGGTCCAGCAGCACGAGCAGCGCGGGCAGCACCGTCACCATCGCGACCGCGCACAGGAGGAGCCCCGTGCCCGCGATGACGCCGAGCTCGCGCAGGCCGCCGAAGTCGGTGAAGATCGCCCCGAAGAACACGGCCGCCGACCCCGCTGCGCCCGCGAGCGTTCCCGGGCCGATGTGCCGCACGGCGAGCGCGACCGCCTCGGCGGCAGGGCGCGTGCGGCGGTGCTCGCCGTAGCGGCTCACGACATGCACGCCGTAGTCGAGCCCTGCGCCGACGAGGACGAGCATGAAGACGGTCGAGAGCAGGTTGAGGTGCCCGACGAGCAGCGTCGCGGCGCCGAAGGTCCACCCGGTCGCCACCGCAAACGCGACGAGCGCGAGGAGCGGACGCCGCACGCCGCGGAACACGAGGATGAAGAGCACCGTGATGATGGCGACGGAGACGAGGCTCGCGCGCGCCATGTCCGCGTTCGCGGTGCGCATCTCGTCGTCCATCAGGACGGGCTTGCCCGTGAGGCCGATCTCGACGGTCGGGTGCTCCTTCGCGACCCGCTCGACCACGCTGCGCACGAAGTCGAGCGACGGCCGGAACGGGTCCAGCGCCGCGAAGTCCTTGAGCGGGATCGCCTCGACGAAGAACAGCGTTCCTCCGGGCGCCCGCAGGTACTCGGTCGGCCTCGCCGCCGAGAGCGCCGCGGTCACAAGCGGATGACCTCGGGTGTCGCCGCGCGCGACCGCGGCGATCGCCTCCGCCTCCGCGGCCAAGGCGCGGAGCTCCGCGTCGCTTGCGGCCCACGAGGCGAGGCGCCATTGCTCCTCGGGCGAGATCGTCGCCGCCCAGCGCCCGATGAGCGGCTTCTCGTCGCCGAGGTCAAGCTGCGCTGCGATCGCGTCGACGGCGGCCCGCGCGGCCGCGTCGTCGCCCTTCGGGTCGATCGCGATGATCGCGCCCTCGAGATCGCCGAACTCCGCGAGGAACGCGCGATAGTCGGCCATGAATGGCCGCTCGGGCGCGATGAGCGAGTCCGTGTCGCTGTCGATCCGCAGCTGGAAGGCGCCAAGCCATGCGCCGAGCGCGGCGAGCACGAGCGCCGCGGCGACCACCGCGCGTGGCCACTCCGTCACGAGCACAGCGAGCCGCCGCATCACGGCTGCGCGGCCTCGGCGTGCTCGCTGCCTTCCCGTCGCCCGCCGAAGAGGGTGTTCCTGCCGAGCCGTGCGAGAAGCCCGACCGTCGCGGTCGGCTTGTGCAGGCTCGTCATCACGCTCTCGAA
>JBEAUK010000004.1:0-6839 GCA_041161465.1 Planctomycetota bacterium
GCGACCGAAGTGGCGATCCTGAACGCCAACTACATGGCCGCGCGCCTCAAGCCGCACTACAGCGTGCTCTACACCAACAAGCACGGCCTGTGCGCGCACGAGTTCATCCTCGACATGCGCCCCTTCGAGAAGTCGGCGGGCATCAAGATCGACGACATCGCGAAGCGCATGATGGACTACGGCTTCCACGCTCCGACGATGTCGTGGCCGGTGCCCGGCACGCTGATGATCGAGCCGACCGAGAGCGAATCGAAGGCAGAGCTCGACCGCTTCTGCGACGCGCTCATCGCGATCCGCGCGGAGATCCGCGCGATCGAGGAAGGCCGCGCCGACAAGCTCGACAATGTGCTCAAGAACGCGCCGCACACCGCCGCCGCGGTGACCGCGAGCGAGTGGACGCACAAGTACACCCGCGAGGAAGCGGCGTACCCCGCGCCGTGGCTCCGGGACTTCAAGTTCTGGCCGAGCGTCGGTCGCGTCGACAACCCGTACGGCGACCGCAATCTCGTGTGCGCGTGCGAGCCGATGAGTGCGTATAGGTAAGCGGTCGCCGCTGCGGCGGCTCCCTTTGGCGGTCAGGCCTTGGAGTGAATCCAAGGCCTGCCTGGAACGGGCGTCGCGACTGCGGCGGCTCCCTTTGGCGGTCAGGCCTTGGAGTCAATCCAAGGCCTGCCTGGCGCGCGCGTCGCCGGCGTCCCCGAGCGCGGAGCGAAGCGAAGCGCGAGCAGGTTGGTGTGAAGGACGACACATGTGCCGTGTGGCATCCCGCGCGCATGGCGCGCCACGACTGCAGTCTGACCCCCGTCGGAACGGCCACTCAATCCCGCGCGCTCGGCACGCGCATCGGCTGGTTCGGATCACCCTCGGCGGTCGGCGTCTTCAGCGCCTCCTCGAGCGAAGCGAGCTTCCACGCCGGCAGCTTGTACTCCCAGCCCGCGTGCTTCTTCGCGAACTCGGCCCAGTCGGGCACGAACGGGTCGCCGGGGTACTTGCGCTTCGCGTTGATCTCCTCCGCACTCGGTGCGCCCGGCTTCGGCGCAGCCTCGAACGAGATCCACACGCTGTCGCCGTCGCGAACCGCGTTCACCTTCAGCGTGCCGCGCACCATGTCGAAGCTCGGCGAGATCGCCGGGTCCACCGTCCCACCCTTCGCCTTGCGCACATCCTCGAGTTCGAGCCGCGCAAGCCAGCCGGGCAGCGACCGCAGCGCAGCCGCCTTGCGGAGATCCGTCCACTCAAAGTCGCTCGCGACGACAGGCGCGGCCGATTCGCCGGCCGCAAAGGTCTTCTTGCCGTCGGCGCCCGCGGTGCCCTTGATCTCGAGCCCGTTCATCGCCACGCCCTCGACCTCGCCCTCGGGGAGCGACAGCAGCTCCGCCTCGATCCATCGCCGCGTCTCGAGATCCGCCACCACCGATCCAAGCACGCGCCAGCACTGGTCCTCATCGGCGCGACGCACATACTGAGACCGCGGGTTCGCACGCTCCTCGCCGAGCACCATCTCGGTCACGGGCTTCTCGCCCGCGAGCACGCGCACCTTCGCCCCGCGTCCCGATGCATCGGGCCACGCCAGCGCAAGCTCGTCGTGCCTCTCCTTCTTCGCGGTCATCTTCTGATCGGTCCTCAACGAGGCGAGCCCCGAGATGAGCGCCTTCACTTCCTCGAAGCGCGCCGGATATCCGTCGCGCGACGCGAGCGTCCACGCGTTGCCGTCGCGCACCAGCGCCATCGTGTCGCCGCCGCGCGCGATCTCGATTCGGTCGATCGACGCCTGCGCATCGGCGAGCGCCGTGATGAACGGCCCGCCCGGCTCGATCGCGGCGGACTTCGTGCCGCGCGAGACTGCGAACACCGCAAGACCGACGCAAGCGGCCGATGCGGCGAGAATGAGCGCCGTGGTCTTGAGATTCGATCGCGAGGACGAAGTCGCCATGTTCAGCCTTCCGTTTCCTTCGTTCACGCCGCGCGCTGGCGGCGGTAGCGGAGCGAGATCCACATCGTCGCGAGCAGCGCCACGAACATCGGCCACGCGACGACATTCAGCATCATCAGCCCGCTGCCCGTGCGCTCGATCTCGCTCCGCAGCGACCGCTGCACCTCGCGCAGCTCCTTGCGGGCGTCCTTCGAGGTCTGCTGCAGCTTCTCGAGCTCGGTCACCTGCTCGGGCGTGAGCACGAGCACGCCGTTCGCGTCGACGCCCGCCGCGCCGCGCTCGCGCTGCAGCTCGTTGATGCGCATCTCGCCCTGCTTGATCTGGTCCTGCAGCTCCTGCTCGCGCTTGAGGTAGCGCGTCTCCGCGTCCTTGCGCATCGCCTCGACGCGGTCGAACGGCCGCTGGTAGCGCCCGCGCGACTTGAGTCCCGACAGAAGCTGCGCGCCCGTCGCCTGCTCGAGCGCGTTGAACACGAACGCGCCGTTGTCGGCGATGGTCGCGAGCGTGCCCGTCGACTGGTCGACGCTCGTCCAGGTCGTGTCGTCGAGCATGTCGGCGTCCGCGACGATGAGGATGTTCGCCTCGCCCTTCGCACGCGCGCCGTCGGCCGCTGGATACGCGCTCTCGATCGGCCCCGTGACGCGCGCCGCGAGCGCAAGCGGCGTGCCGAGCGGCTTGAAGTCGCGCACGAGGCGGTCGACCTCGCCGAAGAAGCCGAGCTTCAGCGTCTGCACCATCTGCACCTGCTCGGTGGTGGTGATGACATTCGTCACCTTCGTCTTCGCATCGCTGCGCGGCACGATCGCGCCGGCGCCCTTCAGGTTCATCATCGCGAGCGGCCCGGTCACCGGGTCGTTCGGGTCGAGCGCCTTCTTCTCGAGCGAAAGCCAGCACGGATGCGACATCTCCATCACCTGCCCGCCCTGCGTGCGATACATGATGCGCGTCGCGTAGCCGAGGTCGGCGACCGCGTTCTGCGTGTCGATGTCGACGCCCCACTGCGCGAGCAGCGGCCCGAGGTCGTGGCTCGTGCCTGCGCCGGTCGAGCCCATGTCGAGGTTGCGCGCCTCGGGATCCATCTCGCACCACGGATCCGCGAACACGATCAGCGGCTTGCCTGCGACGGCCCACGCGTCGATCGCCTTCAGCGCGGCTTCGTTGAGCCCGCGCGGCTGGATGACGACGAGCGCGCCCGCTTCCGCCGGAATCACGGGCGCGTTGCGGTCGACGCGCTTGAGGTCGTAGAGAAGGTCGAGCTGCTGGAAGAGCACGCTCTTGCCGCCGCGCGCCATCGGATTGCGCGGGTTGAACGGCGTCTCCTCGGGAATCGTCGAGAGCACCGCGACCGCCGGCTTCTTGTCGCGGCCGACCGAGAGGATGCGGCGCGCGATCTCGTACTCGAGGAACGGCTCCTGCGACGGATCGAGCCACGGGATCGTCTCGGTCTTGTCGGTCGGTCCGCGCACGGCGAGGCCGAGCATCAGCGTGCGACCGGTGGTGTCGAGCGTGCGCGGCGCGATGCCCGCGGCGCGCGCCATGTCCTCTGTCTCGCTGAAGGGCTCGGGGTCGATCACGCGCAGCTCGAGCATTCCGTCGCTCGCACCGACGATCTCCTCGAGGAACTCCTGCACGCGCTGCGCATAGGCGCGGATCGTCGGGAGGTCGGCGCCCTGCTCGCGCGTCCAGTAGAAGTCGAGGCGCACGGGCTCTGGCAGCGATGCGACGAGGTCGCTGACGCCGGGCGACACGGTGTAGAGCTTCTCTTCGGTGACATCGACGCGCGCGCCTCGGAAGAGGAACCATGCGGCGGTGTTGAGCGCCACCAGCGCGACGAGCACGCCGACGGTCGCAAGAAGTGTGGAACGACGCTTGTCTGAGACAGCCATGTGATCCCCGTCAGTCGGACTTCTTCCAGTCGATGGCGAAGCAGTTGAGGATGAGGAACGCCGCGATCACGGTGACGAAGTAGAAGACATCGCGCAGGTCGATCACGCCGCGCATCATCGATTCGTAGTGCGTGAACGCGCTCGTCGACGCAAGCCCCTCGACCACGCCCTGCGGGGCCCAGCCGCGCAGGAAGTCGAGCACCGCGGGGAACCCCGCAAGGAGCAGCACGAAGCACACCACCGCGCAGAGGACGAACGCGATCACCTGGTTCTTGGTGAGCGCCGAAAGGAACGCGCCGATCGCGAGGAACGCGCCCCCGAGGAGCGCGCTCGCGAGGTACGCGACGAAGATCGTGCCGTGGTCCGGCTCGCCGAGCCACGACACCGTGATCCACATCGGGAAGGTGAGCGCGAGCGCGATCGAGGTGAACGCCCACGCGGCGAGGAACTTCCCGAGCACGAGGTCGCGCACGCCGAACGGCAGCGTCATCGCGAGCTCGATCGTGCCCGTGCGGCGTTCCTCGGCCCAGAGGCGCATCGACACCGCCGGCACGAGGAACACGTAGAGCCACGGATGGAACTGGAAGAACGGCCGCAGGTCTGCCTGGTTGCGCTCGTAGAACCCGCCGATGTTGAAGGCGAAGAGCCCTGCGAGGAAGAGGAAGATCACGAGGAACACCGCTGCGAGCGGCGTCTGGAAGTACGAGCGGAACTCGCGGCGGAAGACGACCGCGGTGCGCGCGAACGCCCCCATCGCGACGGGTGCTGCGGAAGCGGCGGGGCTCATCGGCGGCCTCCCTTCGCGCGCGGCGCCTGAGGCGCTGTGTCGACCGTCGTCATCGCGCGGAACGCGGCGTCCATGCGGTTCTTCACTGCGTCGCGCGGCGCGCGCGCCTCCATCTCCGTCGGTGTTCCGTCGAACACGATGCGCCCCCTGTTGATCACGACCGCACGCGTGCACACCGCTTCGACCTCCTCGAGGATGTGCGTCGAAAGCACGATCGCGCGCTCGCCGCCGAGTTCCTTGATGAGCTCGCGCACCTCGTGCTTCTGGTTCGGGTCGAGGCCGTGTGCACGCGCGCCGTCGTCATCAACAAGGGACGCATCGTGTTCGACGGGACGCCCGCCGAGATGGAGTCGCGCGCGCCGCGCGACGCGACGCGAAACCGCATGGACGCCGCATTCCGCGCCATGACCACGATCGACACCGCGCCCGACGCGCCGCGCGCGAGGGGAGGCCGCCGATGAACGCATCCGCCTCCGCAGCGCCCGCCGCGCTCGGCGCGTTCGCGCGCACCGCGGTCGTGTTCCGCCGCGAGTTCCGCTCGTACTTCCAGACGCCGCTCGCGGCCGTGTTCCTCGTGATCTTCCTCTTCCTCGCGGGGCTCTTCGCCTTCAACATCGGCGGCTTCTACGAGCGCAACCAGGCCGACCTGCGGCCGTTCTTCCAGTTCCACCCGTGGCTGTACGTGTTCCTGGTGCCGGCGGTGTCGATGCGACTCTGGGCCGAGGAACGCCGCACGGGCACCATCGAGCTCGCGATGACGCTGCCGTTCGGCGTGCGCGACCTCGTGCTCGGCAAGTACCTCGCCGCGTGGGCGTTCACCTCGATCGCGCTCGCGCTCACCTTCCCGATGTGGATCACGGTGTCGTGGCTCGGCGAACCCGACCATGGCACGATCTTCGTCGCGTATCTCGCAAGCGCGCTGCTCGGCGGCGCGTTCCTCGCGATCGGAGCGTTCCTCTCGGCGCTCACGAAGAACCAGGTGATCGCGTTCGTGCTGTGCGCGGTCGTGTGCTTCGTGCTGCTTCTCGCGGGGTTCCCTGCGGTGCTCGACTTCCTGCGCGGCTGGGCGCCGCAGGGCGTGGTCGAGGGCCTCGCGTCGACGAGCGCGTTCACGCACTACGAGTCCATGATGCGCGGCGTGATCGACGTGCGGGACGTCTTCTACTTCGTCACGGTGATCGCCGCGTTCCTCATCCTCAATTGCTTCGCCATCGACTGGAAGAAGTCCGACTGACGGACTCCGAACGGGCCGAACACCATGGCTGTCACTGAAAAACGACGATCCACCATCATCGCGACCGCGGGCATCCTGGTCGCGCTCGTGGCCGTGAACACCGCGGCCTGGTTCCTCGTGCGCGGCGCGCGCGTCGATGTCACCGAGGAGAAGCTCTACACCGTGTCGCCGGGCGTCGGGTCGCTCGTCGCGTCGCTGCCAGAGCCCGTGCGGCTCGACTTCTACTGGACGCGCGAGCAGGGCACCGACTTGCCGACGATCCGCGCGTATGCGCAGCGCGTGCAGGAGTTCCTCGAGGAGATCGTGGGCGCGAGCGATGGCATGCTCGAGCTGCGCGTGATCGACCCAGAGCCCTTTAGCGAGACCGAGGACATGGCGCGCGCAGCAGGCATCGCGCCGCGCACGCTCGACGCCACGGGCCGCACGCTGATGCTCGGCCTCGCGGTGCGCGGACCGACCGACAAGACCGAGACGATCCCGTGGCTCGACCCCGCGCAGGAGCCGTTCCTCGAGTACGAGATCGCGCGGCGCATCCTCTCGGTCGGCCGCGACAAGAAGCCCACGGTCGCCGTGCTCTCGACGATCCCCGAGGAGACGCCGTTCAATCCGCGCAATCCGATGGCGCGCGGGGGCAAGAGCGTGCTCTTCCAGCAGCTCGACCTGCTGTACGACTTGAGGCGCATCGATCGCGCCGCGCCGAGCATTCCCGCCGACGCAAGCGCGCTCGTCGTGGTGCAGCCGCGCGGGCTCGACGAGGCGGCGCTGAAGGCGATCGACGCGTGGGCCGTGTCGGGCAAGCCGCTCATCGTGTTCGCGGATCCGTGGTGCGAGATGGACCCCGAGGCGCGCAACCTCGACATGGGCTCGACCGGCGCGGGCACCGCGTACGACCTCGGGCCGCTGCTTGCGCAGTGGGGCGTCGACATCGCCGCGCAGCCCGCGGTCGCCGACCTCGGCTACGCGCCGCGCATCATGTACCGCACGCAGGGCGGACAGGTG
>JBEAUK010000137.1:0-49515 GCA_041161465.1 Planctomycetota bacterium
GCTCAAGCCTGCCGCGACGCGGCTCCTCGGGCGCGACGCCTGGTCGCGGATTGTCGACGACGCGGAGCGGCTGACGACCGACGACACGATCCGCGGGCGGATCAGCGCGCTGCGCTGAAGTTCGACGCCGGGGTCTCGGGCGCGGAACCGGCCGGCTTCGGCGCGGGCGCGCGCGGGCGCGTTCCCGACGGCTTCAGCGCGCCGCTTGCACGCTCGATCGTCGAGTTCGGTTCAGGCGCACAGTCGTCGTAGGTGGCCGCCGCGGCCTTGGTCGCGGCCAGCGCGTCCTTCATCTCCGCAGCCACCGCGCAGGCGAGCCCCGCCATGCCGAGCGGCGCGGGGTGCAGTTCGTCGCGCTGGAGGAGCGGCGCCTGCTTCGTGCTCTCGAGCCGCACGCCGCGGATCTCGAGCGCTCGCTCCTCCATCAGCTGCCGCTGCATGTCGGCAAGCGGGAGGACGCGGATGTTCGCGCGGCCCTTCGCCCATTCCGCGAAGCGCGCGTTCGCCTTCGCGAGCGTGTCCTTCGCGGGCATCTGCGCGGGCGAGAGCATCTTCCCGACCGCAGGCGACATGTCGGGCAGGTCGCCGACGAGGACGGGCACCTCGAACTTCTCGAGCTCCTTCAGGCCGAGCTCGAGCTTCGCGAGGCGTTCGGCTTCGTCGGCAAGACGGCCGCCCTTCGGCGAATCGTCGCCGTAGCAGTACCAGAAGAGGAAGTCGAGGGCGACGACGCAGTCGGGCTTGAAGTCGAGCGCGCGCGTGGCCGCCGTGGCGCCGTTGCGCACGGGCGACAGGAAGAAGAATCCGCTCGACATGTCGGTCGACACGATCTCGAGCTCGGGGCACGCGAGGCGGATCATGTCGATCAGCCGGAAGCCGAGCGCGTAGTCGCCGTCGGCGCGCTTCTCGCGCATCACGCAGCCGAAGCCCGCCGACGCGCTCGCGCCGATGACGGCGACGCGCAGGGGCTTCGCGGGTGCGGCGGCGGAAGCCGCGGGTGCCGTCGGCACGGTTGCAGGCGCGACCTGAGCAAACGACGGCGCGGCAACGATCAGCGCGAGTGCAAGCGTACGAAGAGCGTGGCGCATGGGCAGATCGTAGCGCGCGTGTCTCTCGCGGTGGCTGCTCGCGGCAGCCGCCTTTGACGTGACCAGCACCAGAGGGAGCCGCCGCAGCGGCGACCGCTCAGATACCCAGCGCCTTCATCATGGTCGAGCCGAGGTCGGCCGGGCTCTCGGCGACGGCGATGCCGCAGGCCTTCAGGGCCTCGATCTTCGCCTGCGCGGTGTCGTCGGCGCCGCCGATGATCGCGCCCGCGTGGCCCATGCGCTTCCCCTTCGGGGCGGTGCGGCCCGCGATGAAGCCGGCGACCGGCTTCTTCATGTTCGTCTTGATCCACTTCGCGGCCTCGATCTCGTCGGTGCCGCCGATCTCGCCGATCATCACGACGCCGTCGGTGTCCTTGTCTGCGTTGAAGAGCTCGAGTGCCTCGATGAAGCCGAGGCCGCGCACGGGGTCGCCGCCGATGCCGACGCAGGTCGACTGGCCGATGCCGCGCTGCGAGGTCTGCCACACCGCTTCATAGGTGAGCGTGCCCGAGCGGCTGACGATGCCGACGGCCTTGCCCGTCTTCGCGTCGACGCGGTGCGTGTGGATGTAGCCCGGCATGATGCCGATCTTGCAGCCGCCCTCGAACTTCGCGGTCGGGCCTTCGCCCGAGATGCGGCGGGCCGGCGTGATGATGCCGGGGCAGTTCGGGCCGATGAGCGTCGACTTCGGATACGCCTTGAGCGCTTCCTTGACGCGCACCATGTCGAGGACGGGAACGCCCTCGGTGATCGCGCAGATGACGCGGATCCCGGCGTCGGCCGCCTCCATGATCGCGTCGGCCGCGCCGACGGGCGGCACGAAGATCATCGTCGCGTCGGCACCCGTCGCCTCGACCGCCTGGCGGACCGTGTCGAAGATCGGCAGCCCGTTCGGGTCCTTCTGGCCACCCTTGCCGGGCGTGACGCCGCCGACCATCTTGGTGCCGTACTCAAAGCAACCCTTGGTGTGCGAGGCGCCCGCGCTGCCGGTGATGCCCTGGCAGATGACTTTGGTGTTTCCGTCGACGAGAATGGCCATAGGGGGACGGAGGATACCCGAACGCGCCGCCCTTGTTTTTGCGCGCGAACGCGCGTTTCGCACTCCGTTACACTCGCCCGACTTATGGCCGCCACCGCAGCTCCGAAGAAGTCGCGCAAGTCCGCCCAGCCGAAGCACGGCAAGAAGCCGCTCACCTACGCCGCCGCCGGCGTCGACATCGACGCGGGCGACGAGGTGGTCGACCGCATCAAGCCGATCGTGCGCCGCACCTACTCGCCGCGGGTCCTCGGACTGCACGGCGCGTTCGCGGGCATGTTCAAGCTGAACGGCGCGGGCCGCAAGTACAAGGACCCCGTCCTCGTCGGCTGCACCGACGGCGTCGGCACGAAGGTCAAGCTTGCCGCCGAGTTCAAGATCTACGACTCGGTCGGCATCGACTGCGTGGCGATGAATGTCAACGACCTGATCGTCCAGGGCGCCGAGCCGCTCTTCTTCCTCGACTACCTCGGGCTCTCGAAGCTCGACCCCGCGAACACGACCGCGATGATCGCGGGCGTCGCCAAGGGCTGCGAGATCGCAGGCTGCGCGCTCATCGGCGGCGAGTGCGCGGAGATGCCCGACATCTACGCGCCCGGCGACTTCGATGTCGCTGGCTTCTGCGTCGGCGTCGTCGAGCACGCGCGCCTCAAGAAGCAGCCGAAGGCGAAGCCGGGCGACATCGTGATCGCGCTGCCCTCAAGCGGCGTCCACTCGAACGGCTACACGCTCGTGCGCCGCATCGTGAAGGACGCGAAGCTCTCGTACACGAAGACCTACGCCGAGCTCGGCGGCAAGCGGCTGATCGATGTCCTGCTCGAGCCGACGCGCATCTACGCAAAGGCGATCGTCGGGCTCATCGACGCGCTCGGCAGCGAGCAGGCGATCTCGGGCATGGCGCACATCACGGGCGGCGGGCTTCCCGGGAATGTCTGCCGCGCGCTCGGAAGCGATGTCGACGCGCTCATCAGCGCGAAGGCCTGGGAAGCGCCGGCGATCTTCCCGTTCCTCCAGAAGCACGGCGGCGTCGAGACGAACGAGATGTACCGCGTCTTCAACATGGGCGTCGGCTACACGATCATCGTGCGTCCGAAGTCGGCCGAGCGCGTGATGAAGATCCTGCGCAAGCTCGGCGAGCAGCCGTTCCCGATCGGCGTGATCGCGAAGGGCAAGGGCGACGCGAAAGTGGTCTGAGCGGCCGCAGCCGCTCGAGCGAGGAAGCGGCCGCAGCCGCTCAAGCCCATCGCGAACAGTCAAGGCAGCGGTGGTTCGCCCGTCGTGGCACCCTTGCCGTCGGTGCCGCGGTCCTCGACATGCGACACCGTGCCGTCGAGCTTGTAGTAGGTCCACCGGCCGACGCGCACATTGTTCTTGTACATGCCCTCGCGCTCGAGTTCGCCGCTCTCGTAGTACGCGCGGCCGATGCCATTGCGCGCCCACTTTCCGTTGGAGCTCTTGCGCATCTCGTAGGAGTACTTGACCTTCCCGTTCGGCCAGTTCTCCTTGCTCAGCTTCACATCGTCCTTGGCCGCGGTCTTGGGAGTCTCCGCAGCAGGCGCACTCGCGGGCGCGGCGGGTGCGGAGGCAGCAGGCGCAGTCGCCGGCGTGCTCTTGCCGCCGTCACAGCCAGCGAAGGCGAGCACGCACGCCGCGCAGGCACAGCACAACGAGGCAACGCGGACGGGAAGCGGCTTGAGAAACTCGGACGCTGGATCGTGGGTCATGGCGTTCTTTCCGTGGTGAGTCCTACGCGCAGCATACGCGAGGGCTGCGTGAACCCGTACGATCCAGCGCATGCTTGCTTCGCCGCGGCAACGCCTCAAGGGTCTTCTCGGACAACGCGCGCGTCTCGCGTTGGCCGCGGTGTGCGTCGCGATGGGTGGAATCCACGCGTCCGCCGCTGCGGCGATCCGCGTCCTCGTCGAGCGCCCCCATGCGGTCGAGGGCGCGCCGTTTCTCGTCCCCGTGCGGATCGAGGGTGCGGAGCGCGGCGCCATCCCGCTGCGTGCGACCACCGCGAGCGGGGCAACGATCGCATGCGAAGGCCGGCTCCTCTGGCCGGTGCGCCCCGATCCCGAAGCCGTCGACGGTGCGCGATGGGCCGCGGCTTCGAACGAGCTTCGCCTTGTCGCCGAACGCCCTGCGAATGCGTTCGACGCGTACCTCGCGATCGAGCTTCCGATGGAGGCGCGCGGTGCGGCCACGATCTCGCTTGCCGACGCGCGCATCGCGCCGCGCTGGCTTCCGCCCGCGCCCGATGACCTTCTTGCACGGCTCGCCGCACGCGTAAGCGCCATCGTGCCGCCAGGCGCGCCCGACGCGCGGCTCACGCTGCCCGACGCCGATGCGCCGTTCGAGCGGTTCCGATTCACGCTCGGCTGCGCGCTGCGCGGTTGGCCCGAGCCGGCGTCGCTCGACCCGGCATCTCCCGATGGCATCGCGGCACGCGCGACGACGGCGATGTGGCTCGCCGCGCTCGCTCGCATCGCAGAGGCAAGCGAAGGAACGGCCGCCGAGTTCGCAGAGGCGCTCGTCGCGACCTGCCGCGAGGAGGGTGCGCCTGCGCCGATCGCTGCGTGGATCGCCGATCCCGTGGAACTCGCAACGCTGCTTTCGCTTGCGATCGATTCATCCAAGAAGGGCGAGACGCTCGTCGAGAGCATCGTCTCGTGGTTCCGAGTGCGCTCGCCACTCATCCTCTGGATCGAGGAGGAGACGCGCGACACGGTGGTGCTTGCGATCGCGAACCCGACGACCTCCGAGGAGGTTGTTCGCATCTCTTGGCTCGACAGCGTGTGGCTTGATGCGAACGACGCGCCGCTCGCAGCGCTGGTGCCGCCCGCCGAGGCGTTGCGCGTGCGCATTCCGCGGCCAGTGCGCACAACCACCGACGCGCCGCCCGCGCGATCCGACGACGGCCAGCCGGCGCCGCGCGGCGACACGCTCGCGTTGCGCATCGAGCACCGAGGACAAGCGCAGATCGTCACGGCTTCGCCCGAAGCGATCCCCGCCGGCGTTGCAGGTCCCGTGCTCGTGGCGTTCCGCCAGCCGCTCACGCTCGTCTCTGCGTCCTCGGGCGCGGCGGTTCCAGCGCCTGATTCGCTGCGCACATTCGTTGCGCTTCGTCCGCGGCTCGAGGGCTGGGAGGTCTTCGCCGAAGTCCGCTGCCCGAGTGGACCCGGCGCCGCGGACGCGATCACCATGGTGGGCGCCGACGGGACGGCGCTGACCGTGCGCGGCGACGGATCGATCGACGATCCGGCGGGTGTTCTCGCTGGCGCCACGGTCGAGTGGAAGGCGTACAAGGACCGCTTCCGCCTCGGCTTCCAACTGCCCCCCGCGTGGATCGACCGCGTCGACGGCCGCGCGGTCGCGTCGATCGGCGTCCGCCGGATCGGTGCGCAGGGTTCGGCGGATGCGCCATTTGCGAGCGTCCCGTGGCGGCGCACGCCCCGCGCGGTGGCGGTCGATCTGCTCGCCCGATGAGCGACGGCGAATCCCGGCGGTTGAGCGACCGCGATTCCGTATACTCGCGCGCATGACGCAGATTCCGCCGCGCATCACCGCACTTCTGAACCAGAAGGGCGGCGTGGGAAAGACGACTTCGACCGTGAGCATCGGCGCGGCGATCGCGCTGCTCGGGCGGCGCACGCTCCTCATCGACCTCGATCCGCAGTCGCATCTCTCGCTCCATCTTGGCGTCGACGGCAGCTCGGTCGGCAAGACCGTCTACGACGCACTCGTGGAGGAAGACTGCGACCTTCGCGACTGCCTCGTCCAGGTGCGCGACAACCTCTGGCTGCTCCCGTCGACCACCGACCTCGCGGGCGCCGAGACCGAGCTCGCGTCGCACCCCGATCGCAACCGCATCCTGCGCGAGCGCTTCGAGGCGATTCGCGGCGACTTCGACTTCGTGCTGATCGATTGCCCGCCGAGCCTGAGCGTGCTCACGCTCAATGGTCTCTGCCTCGCCGACGAGGTCGTGGTGCCGATGCAGGCGCAGTTCCTCGCGATGCAAGGCCTCACGAAGCTGCTTGAGACCGTCGAGATCCTCGCGCAAGGCCTCAATCCGACGCTCAAGGTCGGCGGCGTCGTGCTCTGCATGCATGAGACGCAGACCTCGCACAGCCGCGAGGTCGTGCAGGAACTCTCGAGCTTCTTCGACGAGCATGTCGGAAGCGGCATGCCGTGGGACGGCGCGAAGGTCTTCATGCCGGCGGTGCGTCGCAACATCAAGCTTGCCGAGGCGCCGAGCTTCGGGCAGACGATCTTCGACTACGCGCCGTGGTGCCCGGGTGCGATCGACTATCGCGCGCTCGCGGAGCGCTTCGTGCGCGACTGGGAACTCGCACACGGCGTCGATGCGTCGATCGCCGGAAAGCCAACGCCCGCCGCCGCCGCAGCAGCCGCAGCCGCAGCCGCAGCTGCAGCAGCAGCCGCCGCCGCTGCGGTGCAGGCCTCGCGTTTCACCCCGGAAACCGCAGCCGCCGCTCGTGCCGCGAAGGCTGCACGCACCTCCTCGCGACCCACGCCAAGCGTGCCGGCGACGCCCGTCGCAGCTCCGGTGCCGATGCCAGCCGCGAAGAAGGCCGCACCCGCGCCTGTGCCTGCACCCGCGCCTGCCGCGCCAGCCCTTGTCGCGGAGAAGAAGCCCGCTCCAGCGAAGAAGGCTGCACCCGCCGCGTCGACCGCAGCCGCAGGAGCCACCGAGCCTGCCGCCGCGCCCGCACCTGCGGCGACCGCCCCGACCGCCGCGAAGAAGCCCGCGCCCAAGCCGAGTGCCACGCCCGCACCCGCTGCAAAGCCTGCAGCCGTGGTGGAGCCGCGCGTCGAGAAGAAGCCGGCCAAGGCCAAGCCGACGACGACCGTCGCAGCGTCTCCCGTGCCGCCGAAGCCCGCGCCCGCCGCTCCAGCGACCTCGACTCACGTCAAGCCGTCGCCCGCCGCAGCACCGCAGGGAGAGTCGGACGCCGAGCCGGTCGACTCATCGCACCCGTTCCGCGCCGCCACGCGCGTGCGTGGAAGCTGAACAGTGCTTCGTGAGGACGACTGGTTCGACGCGCCGCTCGCGCAGCGAGCCCGCAGAGCCTCCCGCATCGCGCTTGCGTGCTACCTCGTGCCGGTGATGGTCGCCACCCACTGGCCACGGCTTGCGTTCCAGGGCGCCGGAACCGTCGACAAGTTCGTGCATTTCGTCGGCTTCGGGCTCCTCACCTGGCTCTTCCTCAACGCATCGCTGTTTCGTCGTCCGATCCTCAACTTCGCGCTTGCCGTCTTCTGGGTCTACTTCGACGAGTTCACGCAGGCGATCGAGATCCTCGGCCGCACCTTCAGCGGCTACGACATGATCGCGGGCTGGCTGGGCTGCGCGGTCGCAGGCGTCATCTGGTGGGGCATTCGTCTCCGCGCGCCGCGCGGCACGGAGGAGCGGCTCGATGACCTGACGGCGGAGCGACTCGTCTACGGCACGAGTCGCGGCTGGCTGTCGGTCGCGATCGCCGTGGCGGGATTCATGGGCCTGTTCGTTGGATCGATGCTGTTCGTGTCGTGGTACTCGACCGGCGAGCTGCTCGGTTTCGGTGGCATCGTGTTCCCTGGAGGGCTCGGCTTCCTCATCGGGGTCGCCTTCGGTGGCGTCGGTGCGTACATCCGTGCGAATGCGCGCGTCGCCAGCGGCCGAATCGACGCCTGGACGGGCACGGTCGAGTCCGAAGGCGCACCGTTCCGACACCGCGACTACGCGCCCGCCATCCGCGTGCCGCTCGTGGTCGGTGCGTTGCTCGCGATCCCGGCCGGCTGGGCTGTGGTCGGCATCGAGTACCTGCTGTTCGGGGAAGTCACCGACGAGAAACTGGTCGATTCTGCAGGATTTGTGGTGCTGCGACCGATCTTCGGAGCGATGCTCGCCTTTGCGGGAGCGATTGTGGCCGCCAGCGTCATGGTCCGGTTGCGCCGAGCGAAACGCGGATTCCATGCGCAGAGGCTGCGTCCGTGATGGACGAGGAATCCTCGCATGAGCACGCATCATCACAACAACCTTGCCGGCAAGCACATCGCCGTCGTTGGCGGGGGGCTCGCTGGCCTTGCCGCCGCGAAGGTGCTGGCTGATGGCGGTGCATCGCTCGAGGTCATCGAGTCATCCGATCGACTCGGCGGCCGCGTGGCGAGCGATGTGATCGATGGCTTCACGGTCGATCACGGGTTCCAGGTCTATCTCTCCGCGTATCCCGAGGGCGAGCGGCTGCTGCATCTGCACGACCTCGACCTCAAGCCATTCATGCCCGGCGCGTTGGTCTGGAACGGCGCCCGCGCCGCCACCATCGCGCATCCGCTCCGCGAGCCGCTCGCCGCGCTGACCGGCGCGCTGCGCGGCGTGATTCCGATGCGCGATGCACTCCGCATGATCCCGTTCGCGCGGGCTGCCGCGCACGGACCGGCAGGCGGTCCCGGTACGCCGACCGGCAAGACCGTCCTCGAGGAGCTCGAGGCGGCGGGCGTGTCGCGACGCACGATCGACAGCTTCTTCCGTCCGTTCCTCGGCGGCGTGTTCCTCGATCGCTCGCTCAACACCGACTCGAGCCGCATGAAGTTCCTGCTGCGCATGTTCAGCGAGGGCTTCGCGTGCGTTCCTGCGAAGGGCATGCACGCGATTCCCGAGCAGCTTGCGGCGTCGATCCCGCAGGGGCGGCTCCTTCTCAACTCGCGCGTGGTCGCGGTCGAGGGCACGCACCTCAAGCTCGAGTCCGGCGAGACGCGCGAAGCAGACGCCGTGATTCTCGCGACGGGCGCGCACCAGCTCGCGCGCATCCTGCCGGCGTTCTCCGATCTCGCGCGGCTCCACGAGATCTCGTGGTGCAGCACGCTGTCTGCGTGGTTTGCGACGCCCGATCCGTCGGTGCTCCCCGAGTGGCTCGTGCTCAACGGCTCGGGAAACGGCGCGTTCAACCATGGCGCCGCGATGAGCGCGATCGCGCCGGGCTACGCGCCGAGCGGCCGCGGCCTCTTCGTCGCGAACTCCGCGTATCTCCCGCACGGCATCGACACCTGCCGCGACCTCGCCGAGGACATGCGACGCACGCTGACCGAGATCCTCGGCCGCCGCGCGACAGACGGGTGGCACCTCCTCTCGCTGCAGCGCATCCGCCACGCGATCCCGCGACAGTGGCCGCGGGATCTCGCGACGCATCTGCCCTCGACGCTCGGGCCGCATGTGTTCATCGCGGGCGATCACCTCGAGGATTCCTCGATCAACGGCGCCCTTCGCTCGGGCCGCCTCGCAGCCGCCGCGTGCCTGCGCAGCTTCGCGTGAGACGACTGCGCCGCGTGACCGCCGCCCGCGGTATTCTCCGCACATGACCAACCGCACCCGAGTCATCGCCGTCGCCGCACTCCTCGCGGGCCTGCAGGCCTGCTCGGGAAGCCAGACGCTGCTGGACTCCGATGTGCCGCTCCCTGACGGCATGACCAGCGTGCGCAGCGCCGACATCCGTCGCTCGGGCGGCACCGTGACCGGCGGCCGGTTCCTCCTCGCAGGCGAGGTCCCCGATGCAGCGGTCACGCTCGAGTCGGCCGTCGAGCGATTCGTCGCCAACGGCTGGCGCGTCGAGGCGCAGGAGCCGGGACTCGATCTCTCGACCGCGCGCTTCAGCAAGGGCGCCCGAACCGTGACGCTCTCGATTGCGCGCCGCACGCTCGAGCCCGACATGTCGACCGGCATGCTCGAGGTGACGAGCACGACGGGCACGACCGCACCTTGATCCGATGGCCGAGCGATTCGAACACCACGCGCGCCTGATGACGGTGCTCACGCTCGTGAGCCGGGTCACGGGACTCGTGCGCGATGCAGCGCTTGCACGCGTGTTCGGCGTCGGACCGCTGATGGACGCGTTCAACCTCGCGTTCCTGGTGCCGAACCTCTTCCGACGGCTCTTCGGCGAAGGCGCGATCTCCGCTGCGTTCGTGCCGCGGTATGCCGAGCTCGACCGTGACGATCCCGCGCAGGCACGGCGCTACTCGGGACTTCTCCTCGCGCTCCTCGCGGCGCTCCTCTGGGGCATCGTGATCGTCGGCGAGGCGATCCTGCTCGCCAAGTGGCTCTCGAGCGATCCCGTCACCTTCACGCGAACGCCACCGATGGTCTTCGCGGGAATCCCGACGACTTCGATCAGCGTCAGCTATGTCCGCCTCGGCTACGAGCTGACCGCGCTCATGCTTCCGTACATGCCGCTCGTGTGCCTGACGGCGGTGGCAGGCTCGGCCCTCCAGGTGCACGGGCGCTTTGGTCCGACGGCGGCGAGCCCGATCATCCTCAACCTCGCGCTCATCGCCGCGACGCTCGGCGTCCTGCCGTTCGTGCACTCTGGAGTCGTGACGCCGGAGTGGCATCTCCGTGTGGTCGCAGGTTCGGTGCTCGTCGCGGGCGTGCTTCAGCTGTGGTGGACCTACGCGGCGCTTCGCGCGGTCAAGCCGGTCTTCGCGCCTCGCGATCCGGCGGCGTGGGCTTCGGTGCGCGCGACGCTCGTACAGACGATGCCGATGATGCTCGGCCTTGGCGTGCTGCAGATCAACACGGCGATCGACGGCCTGATCGCCAGCTGGCCGACCGTGGTCGGCCCGACGATCCTCGGCTTCGAGTATCCGCTCGCCTCCGGTGCGATGAGCGCGATGGCGAACGCGCAGCGGCTCTACGAGTTCCCGCTAGGCGTCTTCGGCATCTCGATCGCGACGGCGATCTTCCCGCTGCTTTCGCGGCAGAACAACGACCCCGTCGCGTTTGCGGGCACCGTTCGCCGCGCGCTGCGCCTCACCGTCTTCGTCGGGCTCCCCGCGAGCGCAGGTCTTGTCGTCCTCGCGCGCGACGCGGCGGGCGCGTTCTTCCGCGGTGGCGCGTTCGACGCCGAGGATGTGCGTCGCGTCGCGTTCGTGGTGATCGGATTTTCCCCGGCCATCTGGAGCTACCAGATGAACCATGTGTTCACGCGCGCGTTCTACGCGCTCAAGGAACCGATGGTGCCTGTGAAGGTGTCGGTGGCGATGGTCGTGCTCAACCTCGCGCTCAACCTGACGCTGATCTTCACGCCGCTTCGCGAGGCGGGGCTCGCGTGGTCGACCGCGATCTGCTCTGTGCTTCAGGTCGCCATCCTCGGGCGACTGCTTGCGCGACGCGTGCCGGGGATCATCGATCGCGAGGTGCTCCTCAGCTGGCGATCGACCGCGATCGCGACCGCGGTGATGACGATGGCTGTGGTCGCGTCCGAGCGAGTGCTTCCGGATCACGACCGCTGGTCGGTCTACACGCTGCGCCTCGGCGTCGGTGTGGCGGTCGGCATGCTGGTCTACTTCGGCGTTGCCGCGATCCTCGCGATGCCCGAGGTGCGCGAGACCCTGCGCCGCCGCGGGGCGGACGGATCGTCTCCCAAGGCGAGCTGAAGCGCAGGAAGTGCGGCCTCGGAGCCGGCTATCGGATCTGCCCGCGCAGACCGACCTCGCATTCTCGGCTAACGCGCTTCAGAGACCTCCGGGAAACGCCGATCCGATCACTCAGGAGATCTTCCTATGTCGGTCGAAGACGCTGCGTCGACAACGGCGCAGAAGCAAGCCCAATCCGCGGCACCGGAGCAGAAGGATGTGCTCCGCATCATCGCAGAGGTCGAGCGTTCGCTCGGCGCGCTGCGTGCTCGTGCCGATGTGGGTTCCCAGCCCGACACCCAGCGTCTGCTCGTCGACGAGATCGAGCGCATGAAGCGCGAGCTTTCGCGCCTCGGCGATGAGCGCGCGCAGCTTCTCGAGAAGCAGCTTTCGCTCGAGTCGCAGCTTGCTTCGGCCCACGCCACGCGCGCGGTCGCCGAGGAGCGAGCCCGTCGCGCGGAGGAGTCGCGCAGCCGCTTCGAGCAGGAGACGCTCAACTCGCAGATCAGCCGCGAGACCGAGTTCATCAAGTCGCTCGAGGCACGCGCCGCAGCGGACCACGCCCGCGCCGACGAGCTCGAGCGCCAGTGCGCCGAGGCTCGCCACGAGCTCGCGGTCGCGATGTCGAAGCTCACCGCCGTCCTCAAGATCACCGAGAAGCACGCGATCCGCGAGAACGAGCTTGAGTCCGAGGTCGAGTCGCTGCGCGCCGAGGTCGAGGTCGCCCGCAAGATCCAGCGTGAAGGCCATATCTCGCTCGGCGATGCGCCCGAGACGCAGGAGCAGATCCAGCAGACGATCATGCCGCGTCTCGCGCAGATCGCCGGATTCCTCAGCGTCCGCAAGCAGCGCCTGGTGAATCTCCACAATGCACTCAAGCGCCGCGCGCAGGCGCTGCGTGTTCTCCGCCAGCTCTATCAGGCGCAGCCGCAGATCCTCGCCGAAGAAGCAGAGGCCGTCTCCGCCGAGCGCGCTGCGCTCGAGCAGGAACGGGTCGAGTTCGAGGCGCAGCGCGCCGCCATCGAGAAGCGAGCTGCCGAGCTCGCTGTGATCGAGACCAAGCTCACCCGCCAGAACCGTGTCCTGAGCCGTGTGCAGCATGTCGGCAAGGTCGGCTCGCTCGTGGCGGCTGCGATGGTCCTCATGGCGGCGAGCGCATGGATGTGCTGGATCGTCGCCGCGTCGATCGCACCGAAGGACGCCATCGCGACCATCGAGCTCCAGACCACCACGCGCGGTGCCGCTGCGGCCGCTGCGGACGCCGCCCCGATCGCAACCTGGCTCACCGAGATGGTTGGCAACGACGCCTTCCGCGGCACCGTCGCGGGGCGTCTCACCGACCGTGGCTACTCACGCGACGATGCGGACCGGCTCGTCGGACCGCTCGCCGAGACGCTCAACATCGAGCATGTCGGTTCGTCGATCCGTCTCACGCTTCGCGCCACCGGCGTCGAGCAGAGCGTCGCGTTGCTCGACGCATTCGCAGCCGTCGCGATCAGCGAATCGGCGCGCCAGCCCGAGCGCAACTCCGATCAGCTTCGCCTCGCGGTGCTCGGGGCGCGCCAGGAAGTCGGCCGCACGGTCATGGCGCACGGCATGCTCATGAAGGACGAGACGCATCTGATCCGAACGGGCATCCTGTTCGGCATGGTGCTGACGCTCGCAGGCGGTGGTTTCGCGTTCTTCACGCTGCAGACGCGTCGCGCGCTCATCGCAGCCTCGAAGCCTGCTGCGGCGGTCGGGGAATCCACCCCAGCGCCCGCGAAGCCCGCGGCGAAGAAGTGAGCGCGGGCTTTATTGCCCGTTGCGCGACTTCTGCGATTCCGCCTCACGAAGCAATGAATTCGACGGTGCTGCACGGAAGTCGGATGCAGGAAGCGTCGATGACACCAATGTCGCAGGACGCCAATGGACGGCGCCGCGGAAAGGGGTTCACGATGCATGGATTCGCACGACTTCGGCTTGTTGGAACGCTGCCGGTCGACGGTATCGAGGAGTGCTCGGCCGACGATGTTCCAGGGCCGCTGCCCTTTCCCACCTGCGTCCGCGAGCTGCCGATCGGCGGCCATGGCGGATGCGCTGCGGCACAGGCGATTCTCGCGCTTGACCGCGTGAATCTCTCGATCGAACGACTCCGTGAGCAGATGGATGCTGCCCACGGTGACGAAGGGCCACGAGCCGCGTAAGCGGAGCAGTGGACCCATGGGGTAAGGGAAATTGGGGTTAGGGGAAAGAACAGACGCTGCCGAAAGGCAGCGTCGTTCGATTTTTGGGTCGGTTGCGGCCAGCCGTCACTTCATCGGCTGCATCGTCATCGGGTCGCGCAGCGGCATGTGCTCGACCTGGTCGTTGAAGAAGTCCGCCATCTTGGCGCGTCCGGCCTTTCCGCCGAGCCCGTCGCCGGGGGCGATGGTGTCCCAGTCGCCCACGACGAACACCGCCATCTGGTTGAAGTCGAGCATGCGGTTGGCCACGCGCTGGACATCCTCGGCGGTCACCTTCGAGACATTGTCGCGATAGGTCTGCCAGTACGCCGGATCGCGGCCCGTCCATTCGTCGGAGACGAAGATGCCGAGCATGGCGTCCTTCGACTCGAACGAGCGGGGGAAGGTCTCGATGAACGACTGCTTCGCGACCTCGAGTTCCTCGGCGCTCACCGGCGTATCGCGCATCTTCTTGAACTCGCGCTCGATCAGCTGGATCGCGAGCGCGACGGTCGCGTTCTTCGACTGGAAGACCGCGCGGAACTGACCGGGGTACCAGACGCCCGCGTCGAGACCGCTGCCCGCCGAGTACGCGAGGCCTTCGTCCGAGCGGACGGTCTTCATGATGCGGCTGGTGAAGCCGCCGCCGCCGAGGATCTCGTTCATCACGAGCGCGGCGAAGTAGTCGGGGTCATCGCGGGTGATGCCGCGCGAGCCGATGTAGACCTTGCCCTGCGGGATCTCCTTCTCCACGTGGTACACGCCCGGCTTGACGGTCGCGGTCGGCGCGGGAGGCACCGGCATGCGCTCGCCGGTCGGCCACGCGGCGAACGCCTTCTCGAGCTTCGAGAGCATCTCGGGCACCTCGAAGTCGCCGGTCACGGCCACGACCACATTCGCCGGGTTGAAGACCTTCTTCGCGAAGGCGGCCATGTCGTCCTTGGTGATCGAACGGATCGACGCCTCGGTCGGCACGCGCGCCTCGAAGTGGTCGGCGCCGTAGAGCAGCATGTCCCACTCGCGGTCGAGGATCGGACTCGCGTCGTCGTTGCGCTGCTTCATGCCCTCGATCGCGGAGTCGACCGCGATCTTGGTCTTCGACTCGTCGAAGCGCGGCTTCGTCAGCATGTCCATGAGGAGCGCGAGGCTCTCGTCGAAGTTCGCCTTGAGCGAATCGACCGACGCCGAGCACACGGTGCCCGACGACGCGATCGAGACCTCGGTGGCGAGGAAGTCGAGCTTCTCGTCGAGTTCGTTCGGCGCAAGGCCCTCGGTGCCGCCGGTGCGGAGGAGCGCCGCCGTCATGTCGGCGAGGCCGACCTTGTCGGCGGACTCGAGGAAGGAGCCGCCGCGGAAGGTCATCGAGAGCTCGATGAGCGGAAGTTCCTTGCTCGGCGCGAGGAAGACCACCACGCCGTTCGAGAGGACATGGCGGTAGTCCGACGCCTTGGGTGCGTTGAAGGTGAGCGGACGGTAGGTCAGCTGCTCGGGACGCTTGGGAAGGTCCTGCGCGGGCGCGGTGGCGACCACGGTCGAGACGGCCATGATCGACGAAAGGATGGCGATGGAGTGCTTCATGGTGTTGAGTTCCATTTGGAGGTGTGTCCCTTCGTGTGATCAGTTCTGCTTCGCGGGAGCGGACTTCTCGAGCTCGGCGATGCGCGACTCGATCTTGGCCTTGATGTACTCGAGGAACGGCTTCATCTGCGGGGGAACCTGCGCGGCCTGCGCCATCATCTGCTCGAGGTTGCCCTTGAGCACTTCGATGTCGGTCGACTTCGCGATCTGCTGCGCGATCTGGCGCGCCTGCGCCTGCATGGGCGCGGGCAGCGCGGCGATCGCCGGGTCCTCGGGCGCCGCCCCTTCACCCGCCTTGCGGGTGTAGGTCGCGACCGAACGGTTCTTCTCGGTGAAGTAGGTCTTGGCGACGCGCTGGATGTCGTCGGCGGTCACCGCGTCGATCTTGGCCGGCGCCTCGTTGATCTCCTCCCAGGTGCCGAGGCCCTCGTAGTAGCCGAGCTGGAGCAGCAGGAAGAAGTTCGTCTTGAGCCGGCGGTAGTTCGACGCCGCGAACTGGTTCTTCACCTTCTGGAGCTCGAGCGCCGGCACGGGCTCGTTCTTCAGCTTCTCGATCTCGGCGTACCACGCCTTCTCGAGGTCGGCTGGGGTCGAGTCACCCTTCACCTCGGCGTTGAAGCTGAAGGCGCCTGCGTACTTGCGGCTGTCCTGGCGCGCGCCCGCGTCGGATGCGATCTCGGTGCCCTCGACCATCGACTTGTAGAGGCGTCCGGTGCGGCCGTTCAGCACGGCCGAGAGCACATCGAGCGCGTATGCGTCCTTGTGGCGGAACGGCACGGTGTGGTAGCGTACCTCGACCGACGGCTGGCAGTCGCACTCGGCGTTCATGCGCATCTCTGCGAGCTGGCCGACCTCGAGGGTGACGACCGGCGGCACATCCATCTCGCCGCGCGAAAGCCGCGAGAAGTAGCGCTTGATCGTCTCCTTCACCTCGCCCGGATTGAAGTCGCCGACGATGACGCCGCAGAGGTTGTTCGGGCGGTAGTAGATGTTCCAGTACCGCATCGCCTCTTCCATCGTGTAGCTGTTGAGGTCGCTCGACCAGCCGATGACCGGCCACGAGTAACCGCTCGAGCTCCAGAACATGGCCTCGAACTGCTCCTGGAAGATGCCCGTCGGCGTGCTTTCGGTGCGCAGGCGGCGCTCCTCATGCACGACATCGCGCTCGGAGTAGAACTCGCGGAACACCGAGTCGGAGAGGCGGTCGGACTCCATCCACGCCCACAGCTCGAACTTGTTCGACGGGACATTGATGAAGTAGAAGGTGAGGTCGTAGCTCGTGAAGGCGTTCATGCCCGAGCCGCCCTGGCCCGTGTAGATCTTGTCGAACTCGTCCTTCACGATCGAGCGGGCCTTGTCCTGCTCGGCCTTGAGGAGCGCGATCTCCGACTCGATCTTGGCCTTCTCATCGGCGTCCGCCGTCGCGAGCTTCGAGGTCAGCTCGGCGATGCGGTCGGCGCCGAGGCGGCCCTGCTGCGAGTCCATCAGCGCCTTGAGCTCCGCGCGGAGCTTGACGAGCTCAGGCGTGTCGTTGGCGGGATTCCACGGATCGTTGATCTCGCCGTTGAAGAACCGGCGGTACTGCTCGTTCCAGATGATCTCGTTCATCCGCGCGCGGATCGCCTTCTGGGCGTCGCGGTACTGCGCGTCCGCGTCGGGGGCGCTGGTTCCGATCGTGTCGGTCCCCTTGAACATCATGTGCTCGAAGAAGTGGCTGATGCCCGTGATGCCCGGGCGCTCGTTCACCGAGCCGACCTTGGCGACCCAGCCCGCGGCGATCACATTCGGCTGATCGGTGCGGGGAAGGAGGAGGAACTTCATCCCGTTGTCGAGGGTGAAGACCTCAGGCTGGACCTGCTGGGCGAGGAGGGGGGCCGAGACGGCGAGCGCCGCGAGGGCGGACACGATTCTGCGCATGATTGGCTCCGGGAGCGTGATTCCGCCGCTTCGGCGGTGAGGGCGCCATGGTATCGACCGCAGTTCCGCGAATTTCATCGTTTCGGGACCATTCGGCATCCTCTCGGCCGTGAACGGCGGATCATCGGGCACCATCCGTGTGGCTCCAGGCTTCCCCTTCGAAGATTCGGGTCTACATTGGAGGGTTCCCTGACCCGCCTCGAGGCGGGGGCGGGTCACCAGGCGCGAGGGATGGCAGCGCCTGCAGTCCGACCCCTGAGAGCATCATGCGAAAGCACCGCCTTCCTACCCTCGTCCTCGCGCTCCTCGCGGCCGTCGCGGCGACCGACTCCGCCTCCGCGCAGGTTCGCGTCGTGAACTACAACCTGGCGAAGCTCGCAGGGAGCGCGACGGCGATTCGCGCCGTGCTCGCCGAGATGGGGGCGGATAACGCCTACGGATTCGCGGTGGTGCCATCGGTGCTGTCGTTCCAGGAAATCCGCGCGGCCGATCTCGCGGCGCTCGATGGGCACATCGCCGCGGCGTTTCCCGGCGTGCCGTTCGTGCGCGCGACCTACACAACCTCGAGTTCGGAGGACGGCGCCGGCGGTGGGCAGTGCATGTACTACCGCAGCGATGTGCTCACCGAGGTGACGAGCGCGCACGCCGACATCTCCACGGGCGCGTCGCGCAACAGCGACCGCTGGCTCCTGCAGCTGAACGGCTACACGCCGTCGAACGCCACGCGCTTCTACCTCTACTCGTCGCATCTCAAGGCGAGCAACACATCCGCGGACGAGGTCGAGCGCAACCAGGGCGCGACGGCGCTGCGCAACAACGCGAACGCGCTTGGCGCCGGCATTCACACGATCTTCCTCGGCGACTACAACCTGTACACGAACACCGAGGACGCGTACGCGACGATGACCGCCGCCGGCAACGCGCAGGCGATCGATCCGCTCGGACCCGCGAACTGGGTCGGTTCGGCGGGCGCGATCAAGCACACGCAGTCGCCGCGCGATGTCACCGGCACGCTGATCGGCGGCGGCGTCGACGACCGCTTCGACTTCCAGTTCTCGACCGGCGAGTTCCACGACAGCGACGGTCTCTCGTACATCGCGGGCACCTGCCGCACGCTTGGAAACGACGGACTCCACTACAACGTGGCGATCAACGCGGGCGGCAACAGCTACTTCCCCGGCCAGTCCGCGCGGTCGAACGCGCTCGCGACGAATCTCTTCAACGCGAGCGACCACATGCCGGTGGTCGCCGACTACCAGGTTCCGCCCGTGATGCAGGCGACCGCGCCGAGCACCTTCGGCCCGGTCATCCGTGGCGCGACAGGCGTCACCGTGTCCGTGCAGGTGTCGAACGCGGCGAGCGTCGTGACGCCGCTGGGTGTCGATGCGCTCGCCGCCACCGTCACGGGCTCGGGCGCCCTGAGCGGATCGCAGTCGATCACTGCGGCGCTCGTGCCGTCGTCGACGACGGTGTCGCTCCCCGTGAACACGGCGGTCGCCGGCTCGCTGAGCGGGACCGCGACGATCTCAACCTCCGTCGAAGGCACCCAGAACGCGCTCATCACCCGCACCGTGACGGGCACGGTGCTCGCGCCTTCAAGCCCCTCGTGGAACCCGAAGTCGAACCAGACCGCACGCGCGGTGACTGCGAGCTTCGGTCGCGACACGGGCGTGCAGGAGATCCAGGTCCCGCTCTACAACCGTGGCTACACGACCGCGATGGCGCGGCTCGACGCCGACGGTGCGAGCGCGCCCACGGCGCCGTTCGCCATCATCGATGCGACCGAGCCGAACATCACGGCCACGCCGGCGACGCTGCGCTTCTCGTTCAACACGACGGGACTCGTGCCGGGCGACTACACGCAGTCGACCACCGTGTGGACGAGCGACGAGAACCTGCCGGGCGCGGTCTCGCGCCCGCTGACGCTCAACTTCACCGTGACGGTGACGGGCTCCTCGAACCCCGCCGATCTCAACGGCGACGGCTTCGTCAACGCAAGCGATCTCTCCATTCTGCTCGCCCAGTGGGGCACGACCGGATCGGCCGACATCGATGGCGACGGCCTCGTGGGCGGCGGCGACCTCGCCATGCTCCTCGCCGCATGGAGCTCGTGACCGACGGATGGCGCGATGAACCTGGGCGCAAGCGCACAAGCCTCGCGCCGAACCGATTCAAGTCGATCAATTCTGCCGTACGCTGAAGCCATGACCGGAACCACACGATTCAACCTCCTCGCGCTCGCTGCTTCCGCCGCCTGCCTCGTTGCGTCGGGCGTCAACGCCGATCAGGTTGTGTTGACGACGGTCGCCGACAACACGCTCATCGAGGATCCCTCGGGCGCGTACAGCTGCGGCGCGGCGCAGTACTTCTTCGCCGGCCGCGTCGGAGCCAACGGCGGCAGCACGCTTCGCCGTGGCGCGATCCGCTTCAACCTCTCGTCGATTCCAGCAGGATCCACCATCACGAGCGTGTCGCTCAAGCTCTATTGCTCGGCCGCCGGGCTCAACAGCTCGTACACGGTCTCGCTCAAGAAGATGAACGCATCGTGGGGCGAGGGTCCGAGCACCGCGTTCGGCGGCGGAGGCGCACCAAGCGCCGATGGCGATGCAACATGGCTGCATCGCTTCTATCCAAACACCCTCTGGTCGACCGCGGGCGGGCAGTTCAACTCGACCGCGAGCGCAAGCCGCTCGGTTGCAGGCCAGGGGTACTACACCTGGACCTCGACCGCGCAGCTCGTGGCGGATGTGCAGGGCTGGCTCGACAATCCCGTGACGAACTTCGGCTGGTTGGTGCAGGGCAACGAGGTCACGCTGCAGAGCGCCAAGCGCTTCGACAGCCGCGAGGCGGCGGCCGCGACTCGGCCGCAGTTGACGGTCGTCTACACGCGGCCGAATCCAAGCGACCTGAACAACGACGGCAAGGTCAACGCGGTCGATCTCGCCACGCTGCTCGGCGCATGGGGCGGCAGCGGCGCAGGCGACATCAATGGATCCGGTGTCGTCGACGGCGTCGACCTCGCCACGCTGCTGTCGGCCTGGACCGGTTGACGCATCGCGGCGACCGAGCCCTTCATCGCGAATCCGTCATTGCGAATGCTCGCATCGGGAGTCAAGGCGTCCCGCGCGCGCGGATCTCGGCGCGGAGCCAGGACACGAACGAGGCGGTGCCCGCCGAGCGATCGCCTTCGGCCTGCGCGCTGGTCGCGCTGAAGTATGCGCCGTTCAGGTCGCCGCGGGCAGCCTGGCTTGCCGCAATGACGAAGAGCGCATCGACGCTTGGACGCGAGCCGGTCGCAAGCTGTGCGAGCGAGCGCTCGAGCGCATCGAGCCGCGCGAGGAATCGCGGATCGGCCGAGGTGCGCAGGATGCTTGACGCATCGCGGAGGAACGCCTCGCGGAGGATGTCCGATGCCCACGCTGTCTCGCCGCGGAACGCGCGCGCGAAACCCTGGCCGACGAACCACGCCTGCTCGCTCGGATACGCCGCGGCGAGCACGGCGAAACCGTCCTCTGCATCGTCGTCATAGCCCTCGGCGAGGAAGGTCCAGAGCGCAGTGGGGTTCGGCAGCGAGGGCTGCGGCGGCGGTACCTGCACCACGACCGGCTGCGTGTAGACGATCGTCGAGCAGACGAACGGCGAGTAGCTGTAGCACGGCGTGTAGATGGGCAGCGGGCATGGAGTCCACACGGCGTAGGTCTGCCACCACGGACGGCAAGGATTCCAGCAATTCCATTGTGGCCAGCAGTACGCGCGCCAGCATGGGCTGCGCCAAGGCGTGGGCCACGCGCTGTAGGTCGGCGAGCAGGTCCAGTACGACGCGTAGCCTTCCCACCAAGGGTTCGACCAGCTGGAGCAGAGCGGCGCGCCACTCGATCCATAGAAGAAGCCGAAGCTGAACCCGCCGCTGCCGAAGCCGACGGCGATCGACAGTCCGTCGCGACATTCGTAGGGCTGCCAGACATGGCATGGCCCCGCACTCGACCAGGGCGAGTTCGGATGCCAACCGTTCGCATACGAGACGCTGTTGATGTACTGGTTGTAGGTGTTGTTGATCGTGGTTTGATTGATGTTCGTCGTGTTGATGATGCCCGTGTTGCCGATGCCCGCGTTGCCGCCGCCCGAGCCGGTTCCGGCATCAGGCGCACGAGGCGTGACCTGCACGCCGCCGACGGTGTCGGAGACGAAGCGGTTCGGTCGCAGCGACGAATTGCCCGCGGGCAGCACGCCGCCCGTCTCGGCTGCCGGAGCGCCAGGTCCGCCGCCGTCGCCGCCTCGCATGCCACTCCCGCCCGATGCACCGGATCCGGGCCGCTTGGTCACGACATCGCGCGAAGCGGGTGTCTTCGTGCTTGTCGTTGGAGTCCGAGCATCGGGAGTCTTGATTTCGGGGGTCTCTACGCCAGGTCGTGCGTTGTCAGGCTTCGGCGTGGTCGGACGATCGATGACCGGCTTGCGGCTGTCAGGCTTGCGAACTTCGGGCGGCTTCACATCCCGTGACGGCGCGTCAGGCTTGCGCGAGTCCGGTCGCGTGATGTCGGGCTTGCGAACTTCAGGCGCCTTCGGCGCAGGAGGTACGACCGTCGGCTTCGCCGGCCGTTGAATGGGAGCGTCGTCGTTGATTGATCCCGGTCTTGGCTTCGATGGACTTCGCGCTGGTGGGGTCTCCGGCGCCGCGGCAGGCGGTGCAACCTCGCGCGGCTTCGTCGGAGGCGACGGCGGCGGTGTGTAGGGCTTCGAGACCTCCCGCGGCTTCGTCGGAGGCGACGGCGGCGGCGTGTAGGGCTTCGAGACCTCCCGCGGCTTCGTCGGAGCCGATGGCGGCGGCGTGTATGGCTTCGAGACCTCTCGCGGCTTCGTCGGAGTGCGCGTGTTCGGAGTGAACTCGCGGGGCTTCGCCTGCATCGGAGGTGGCGCGACCTCTCGCGGCTTGGTTGGTGCCTGCATCGGAGGTGGCGCGACCTCTCGCGGCTTGGTTGGTGCCTGCATCGGAGGCGGCGCGACCTCTCGAGGCTTGGTCGGCGCCTGCATCGGAGGCGGCGCGACCTCTCGCGGCTTGGTCGGTGCCTGCATCGGCGGCTCGCCACGCCCTGGCTTCACATGTTCCTCGTCGCGAACGGGCACTCCGAAGATCGCCGACGCGATGAAGGTGGTCGACAGGCACGCAAGCAGATGGACGGCGGGGCGGCGTGGCATGGGGCGCTCCTGGGCTCCGAGTCTTCGAATGATCGCTCTCCGCGGCGATGTGCCGCGCGGTCGCAGAGGGAGGGCCGCGAGTGGCTGCTGATTCCTCCGAATCCTGCGGTAATTGGATTCTCGCGTCCGAGAGCCAATACTCCAAGGAGATTCGAACCCGATTCCTCCCGCAATCCGTGAGAGGGTCTTGGCGGCATTGCGCCGTGCGGTCATGCTGCCCTGATGCAGATGCCAAAGCTCCTCAACCGCGCCGCCTGTGTTGCAGTCATCGCCGCCACCGCCCTCGCAGCGCCCGCGCTCGCGCAGTACTCGGGCAACTCTGCTGCGCCGCTCGCGGTTTGGGCCACCGGGACCGACGATGTGCAGCCCAAGTTCGCGCCGGCACCAAACGAAGGCCACTACGTCAGCTTCCTGTCGGGAAGCGGCTACGACGTGATGGTCGCTCGACTCGACAAGAACGGCAACGCTGTGTGGAGCGCGCCGGTCGTCGTCGAAGATCGCACCCAGTCATCGACGACCGACTACGGCCTCGCGAGCGATTCCGCAGGCAATGTCTACGTCGCGTACGACCATCCGAACCTCGCCACGCCCACGATCCGCGTGAAGTCGCTCGACTCCGCGGGCAACACGCGCTGGTCGCAGATCGTCACCTCGCTGTCGGGCGTCAATGTCGGTCGCGTCACGGTCGCGAGCGACGGAGCGGTCTGGGTCGCGCACTCGCTGAACGCCACGCCACGCGTGCAGCGCTTCGACGCAGCGACCGGCACGCCGACCTTCGCCACGCCGATCACCATCACCGAGACCGGTGCAACGCAGATCCCTGCGGACATCCAGCCCTCCGTCGACGGCGCGGTCATCGTGTCGTGCGTGCGTTACACCACCTTCACGGGAGCCAAGGTGCTGCGTGCGCACCGCATCAATGTCGACGGCACGCGGCCGTGGGCTGCGAACGGGACGCCGGTGTTCACCACTGGTTCGCTCCAGTTCGGCAACTTCCCGAGCTTCATCGCCGATGGTGCGGGCGGCGCCTATTTCTGCTGGTACGCGACGAGCCCGCTGCAGTGCTACGCGCAGCGCGTCGACGCTTCGGGCGCCGTGCTCTGGGGCACGAGCGGCATCGCAGTCACGACCACCACGACCGACAATCGCGTCTCGCCCTCGATGGTGCTCGGCGCGGACAACAAGCTGTATGTGTTCTGGTCGCAGCAGACGCCGAACACCTCCATCTACGGCATCTACGGACAGTGCTTTGCGAAGGGCGCGCGCCAGTGGGGGAACAGCGGCGCGGCCGTCGAACCCATGTCGGTCGTCGGCTACTCGCGCACCTGGGCGACCGCTGGTCGCGTCGGCGACGGCGTGGTCTGCTTCTATGACGATTCGCCAAGCGCTGTGCAGGACAACATCCGCTGCAAGCGCATGTCGAGCGCAGGCGTCGCCGAGTGGTCGGCGGACATCGCCGTGAACTCCGGCGCGAAGTACCGCCTGACCTCCGCCCCCGGCGCGTCCAACGGATGCGTGCTCGCGTGGCAGGGTGGCACGACCACTGGCGCGAGCGATGTGTTCGCCGCGCGCATCAGCGCCGACGGCACGCTCGGTCAGCCTCCGGCCGGCAATCCTGCGGATCTCGACGGCGACGGTTCGGTGAATGCGTCTGACCTTGCGACGCTGCTGAGCCAGTGGGGCTCGTCGGGCAGCGCCGATCTCGACGGCGATGGAACCGTGGGCGCGTCGGATCTCGCGATCCTGCTCGGATCGTGGACGGCCTGAGCGAACAGAAGCGAGCCTGATCAGCGACCGAGCCCGCGGCCTTCACGGGCGCGGCGGAAGCTCGTCGGCATCAGATACGCGGCGTCATTGAACACCACGACCTGACCCGAAATCAGGATCGAGGGTGGCGAATCCGATTCGCGCGTCGTCAGCTCAAGCCGTTCGAGCAGAAGGCATGGCAGGATCTCAAGCGATTCATCGCCCTTGCCCGTGACCTGTTCGGGCACGAAGCGCCAGGATCCGGCAGATGGATCGCGCATGAGCCGACCGCTGCGAAGCACGAGTCTCGTGCCGGCTTCGGGCAGTGTCGCCCCAAGGTCGCTCTTCTCTCGGTCAGCCGTCGGCGATTCAGAGTCATCGCTCAGCTTGCCGATCGGCGTGCGACCAACGCGCTGCTCGAGCCGGCGCTCGATCGCGTCGACGGTGGCGTCATCATCCTTGCCGATGCTCGGATCACGCCGCGGAGGTGTCGCGGGTGGCGGCACGAACTTCGCTTCGCCGTTCGGAGTCGGAACGGGCTTTGCCTCGGGCGATGGCGTCTGGCTCGGGCGCGTGTCGAAGCGCACGATCGGCGGCGCCAGTTCGGGGAAGAGATAGTTGCGTCCCTTGTAGATGAAGACGCGCCCGGTGACCTCGTACTCGATCGGCGAGGGGGAGAGGTTCCTGTTGCGCAGCATGTCCGCGAGAGTCGCGGACGGAAGCAGCACGAATTCGCGACGCAGGTTGCCCGACTCGGGCTGGATCGGGCGGAACACCCAGTGCTTCTCGTCCGGGTCGAGGGTGATGTCGCCGACGACGCGAGAGATCACGCTGCCTTCGCGAAGGAGAGGCAAGCGATAGCCGACGAGGTCGGCGCTGGGGAGCGCGGTGGCAGTGGCCGGAGGCGCGACCGGAGCGGCGCCCGGCTTCGCGGGGGCGTTCTGGCCGAACGCCGTCGAAAGCGCGGAGGCCGCGGCCAGGACCGCGATCGAAGTGGTCGAGAAGCGCTGCATCGAAAGGTCTTTCGGCAGATTTGGACAACCGCCGTCAACGGGGAAGGGTAGCCGAGCTGGAGGCTTGGGTGTCGGGTCTGACTGTGCGGGTGGGTCCGCGTTGCGGGCGCGAATCCGAGGGGCCTCGCGTTGACGCGGGGGTGAGTTGGTGCGAATATGGTTCGCCTGACCAAGCCACGGTCGCGTACCCAAGTGGCCTAAGGGAACGGATTGCAAATCCGTGATTCGTGGGTTCAAATCCCACCACGACGTCTCTCC
Source organism: Planctomycetota bacterium (assembly GCA_041161465.1). Taxonomy (GTDB): domain Bacteria; phylum Planctomycetota; class Phycisphaerae; order Phycisphaerales; family SM1A02; genus QWPT01. Next base: position 25,445 of record JBEAUK010000137.1, read on the forward strand.
AACGCCCTGCCTCGCGGCAGGGCGTTTCCGTTCGGCTCCAGTCTCCTCGCCACGCGACTGCCTCTTGGTATTCGCTGGTGCTCGGCACCAACCGCGCACCGCGGCAGCCGCGTTGCGCTGTGGGAGAGCCAGCCGGCACAGGCGTGGTGGGCTTGTGCCGGGTACAAACCCGCTCTTACCCGCCAAGTACTCGGCAGAGGTTGTTCGACACTTGCTCTGAAAGCACAACGCCGACGAACTCGGTCGTCGGCGTCGTGTTCAAGCACGGTTCATGGGTCAGTCGCCGGGGCACGGCGGTCCGCCGGGTCCATCTGGATCCGGCGGTCCTGGATCCTCGATCGGACGATCGGGATCGTTCGGGTCGCCGGGACCACCATCACCGGGGTTCGGTGGGCGGAAGATCGGCGGACGCGGTGGATTGGCGGGCGTACCTGGGTTGCGTCCCGGGCGATTGCCGAAGCCCGGTGCGCTTGGCGGATCGATTGGGGTTCCTGGATCACGGCGACCATCGCTTGGGCCAAAGCCTGGAGCGCGCGGCGGCGCGATCGGTGTACCAGGCTCGTTCCTGCCGGGGCGGCTGCCGAAGCCTGGCGCACGGGGCGGAGCAATGGGTGCTCCTGGCTCATTCTTGCCGGGGCGGCTGCCAAATCCTGGCGCGCGCGGCGGAGCAATGGGTGTTCCTGGCTCATTCTTGGCAGGGCGCGATCCGAAGCCGGGCGCGCGAGGAGCTTCAATCGGTCGTCCTGGCTCGTTCTTCGCCGGCTTGCTGCCAAAGCCTGGCGCTCGCGGAGCCTCGATGGGCTTGCCCTCTGGCATTCGGCGACCCTTCTGCTGCTGCGGCGCTGCATCTGGTCGCGGATTCGCGCGCGGATCACCCGGCACGCGCTTGTCGGGCATCACCGAGGGATCGATCTTGTTCGGATTGACCGGGTCCGACGGATCCTGACGGCCGGGCATCGCGTCCGGGTGGGGGCCCTCTGGATTCGGCTTCGGTGGAGCCGCAGGCGACGGCTTCGTGTCGGGCGGCGTCATCGGAACCGGGGGCACGATCTGACCAAGCGCGGGCGCTGCGAGGCACGCGGCGACGGTCAATGTCGTCCAGCCGATCCAACGGCCACGGGAGTTTGTCGAGTTTCGAGCCATAGAAAGCTGCCCTCGTTGATTTGCAGGCCAACCCCTGCGCCCAGTCACGATCGGCCGAACCTCGGGTTCGACCGCACAACACCAACCTACGCATAAATCGGCGTCCGCTTGCGGGGTTCCGAGACCGATCGCGCGAAATTCTGAAGGCCAGTCGGATTAGCCCGCCTGCGCAGGCGGCCGATGCCGCCTCAGCCAAGCCCAGGCTCCCGCTCCGACTGCGATACATAAACCACTGAGGACAAGGAAGATACGGTTCGACGGCAAGTCGAGTTGCCGAAGAGTGAGGAACATCCCGCTGCCGATCGCGCCCATCAGGAAGCTGTACCCGTTTGCTGTGCCGAGCACGCGACCGCGGAGGTCATCGGGCGCCAGCGCTTGAAGCATCGACTGCAGGGGAATGATGTAGAAGCCCGCGACGAGCCCTGACATCGCCAGCAGCACCAGCGTGATCGCGAAACTCGCTGGCGCGAGCCCAAGCAGCCCGAAGCCAACCGCGAGCCCGACTGCACCGAGCGGGATGAAGCGCGTCCGCCGGGCGGGCGAGTCAAGGTACGCAGCCGTCACGCAGCCGACGCCGATCGCAACGCCAAGCGCCGCCATCAGGATCCCCGTCTCGTCATCCTTCACCGCGAGGTAGCTCGAGTAGTCAGGCAGGATGAGCAGCACCACGGCCGCGACGAAATAGAAGAAGGTCCACGCCGCGCACACCACGAGGAGCGGCGTCTTCGCCATCTCCCGAGTCGTCGAGATGTAGGTCGAGAACGGGTTGAGGTTGACCGGCAGCGACGGGTTCTGCGCCTTGAGCTTCGGCAGCGTGAGAGAGGTGAGGAACCCAAGCGTCACGAACACCGCCATCGCGATGCCGGGGAACCACGCCGAAGACCCATCGGGCGCGCCTTCGACGAAGCCGTCCTTCCATCGCTGCGCGACGAGTCCCGCAACAAGCGTGCCGACGATGACGGCGACATTCGTCGCCATGTTGATGATGCCGTTTGCGCGCGAGAGATCCTTCGATGGCACGAGCTCGGCGATCATGCCGTACTTCACGGGGCCGAAGAACGCGCTCACGATCGCGAACGCGACAAGCGCCGCGAGCGCGCCGCCCGCGGAGCCGCGCGCGAACTCGATCGCGCAGAACGCACAGACGCCGAGCGAGATCGCCTTGAGCACGATCGTGATGCGCGACTTCGAGCATCGGTCTGCGATGCGTCCGCCGAACGCGGACAGCAGGATGAACGGCAGCGTGAACGCGACGCCGACGATTCCGTTGCCGCCCTTGCCGAACACCGACTCCCACGGGCCGCCGAGCGCGACGCCGAATGCGATCACGCCCTTCACGATATTGTCGCTTGCGGCCTCGAAGAACTGCGTGGCGAGGAGCGAGACGAATCCGCGGTTCCACATGCCGCGTGGCTCGGGCGCGCAGACGGCGAGATCGGCTGCGCTCAACGATCCTCTCCCTGCTTCGGCGCAGGGGGCGCGACGGGCCGCTCGACGCGCGCGTCGGGGCGGCCCTTGCCGGGCGTCCACGCCGGCGCTGGCACGGCATACGCGCGCGTCACGGTCTCTGGCGACTTCGGACGCCCCGTCGCAGGATCCGCGAGCTCGCCGTCGGCGATCTTGAGAATCGCCTCTGCGCCTTCGACCGCGTAGCCGAACGCGCAGTATTGCCCGTCGAGCCGAGCGGTCGCCTCGCGCGACAGACATACGAACCACTGGCTGCCAGCGCTGTCGGGCCAGTCGCTGCGCGCCATCGAGACGACGCCGAAGTCGTGCGGCAGCTTCGACGGCTCGAGCGGAAGGTCGTAGCCCGGGCCGCCGTCGCCGCTACCCGTCGGATCGCCACCCTGGATGACGAACGGCTTGCCGTTGCGATCGGCGGGCACGATGCGATGGACGATGGTGCCGTCGTAGAAGCCGCTCGCAGCGAGCTCGACGAAGTTGCGCGCGCTGTTCGGCGCTTCGTCAAAACGCATCGCGAAGCGGATCGTGCCCGCGGTCGTCTCGAACACGACATCGCGGTCGCGCTCGAGGCGGAAGCCCGAGCGCGGCGTCGGGTCGGACTTCGCCCACTCGGCGGCGAGCTTCTTGTGCGCCTCGTTCGCGGGATCGAGGAGCGCCTCGCCCCAGCCGATCACGCGCGTGAACTTCGTGACGCCATCGGGACGCACATCGGTCGTGGTGCGGATCGCGGGTCGCGGCACGAGCGGAACGACCACGAGCGGCGCGCCTTGCGGCGTGCCGGCCACGATCGCCTGCACGCGCACCGCGCGATCGGCCGCGCGGATCGCAGGAAAGAGCTGCGCGAGGTCGATGTCGCCGGGTACCGCGGAGGCGCGCGCGAGTTCTCCGGCCGCGTGGTCGAGCAGCACCAGCTCGCACGCGCCATCGGCGCCCGACAGGGTCGCGACCAGCGCGCCATCTGGCTTCGCGAACGAGGTCTTCGGCGCAAGTTCGGTGGTGGCGAGCGAGGTCATGGTGACGGCGGCGGCAAGCAGGGGAATCATCGCGAGCATGGCCGCTGCATTATGCCCGTAATTGGCACTACCATCCGTCCATGGCGACCACTGCCGACCCGAAGACAGCAAAGATCGCGAAGGCCTCCCTCAAGATCGGCCTCGAGATCCACATCGAGCTTGCGACGCGCACCAAGATGTTCACGCGCGTGCCGAACGCGGCACACCCTGACCACTTCGACGAGGCGCCGAACACGCTCATTGACCCGGTCGTCTGCGCACTGCCGGGCGCGCTGCCCGTGATGAACAAGGCCGCGGTCGAGATGTCGATGATGGTCGGCCTCGCGCTCGGCTGCGGCATCGCGCGGTTCTCGAAGTGGGACCGCAAGAACTACTACTACCCCGACCTTCCCAAGGGCTACCAGATCTCGCAGTACGACCTGCCGCTCTGCCATGACGGGCGAGTCGAGATCCCCGCGGCCACTGGCGGCACGCGCTCGATCGGCATCATCCGCGCGCACCTCGAGGAAGACACCGGCAAGCTCGGGCACGAGCTTCCCGGCGGTCACCACTACGCAGGCTCGCTCGTCGACCTCAATCGCGCGGGCACGCCGCTTCTCGAGGTCGTCACCGCGCCCGACTTCGACTGCGCCGAAGATGTCGTGACCTTCGCCGAAGAGCTCCGCAACATCTGCCGCTTCCTCGGCGTCACCGAGGGCATCATGCAGAAGGGGCACATGCGGTTCGAGCCCAACATCAACATGATCCTCGAGCTCGAGAATGGCGAGGTCGTCAAGACGCCAATCGTCGAGGTGAAGAACCTCAACAGCTTCCGCGCGGTGAAGGGCGCGATCGAGTTCGAGTCGAAGCGGCAGGTCGAAGAGTGGCGCGAGACGGGCCGCACGATGGGCCGCGGCATGAAGTCGACGCGCGGCTGGGACGATGTGAACCTGCGCACGCTCCTCCAGCGCGAGAAGGAAGACGCGCACGACTACCGCTACTTCCCCGAGCCCGACCTCGTGCCGGTCGAGGTGAGCGACGCGTGGCTTTCCGAGGTGAAGGCGCGCGTGCCCGAGCTGCCGCTCGCGCGGCGTGCGCGCTACATCGCGTCGTACGGCCTCAGCGAGATCGACGCGCTCAACCTCGTCAGCGAGCGCGACACCTGCTTCTTCTACGAGGCGGTCGTGGCGGCGGCGCTCGCGGGCGGCGCCTTCAAGAGCGACAAGGACGCGGGCTACGCCGCGGGCAAGCTCTTGCTCAACATCGGCGCCAAGCACGCGAACGAGCGCGGCGCCGGCGTGCACGAGATCGGCATCTCGGCCGCGCAGGTCGCCGGCATCCTCGCGCTGCGCGAAGAGGGCGCGGTCGGCCCGCAGTCGGTCGACGCGCTCTTTGGTGCGCTGTGCGGCAGCAATGAAGACGCGAAGGCGGCCGCCGAGCGGCTCGGCTTCATCGTCGTGAAGGACGAAGGCCAGCTCCTCGCGTGGGTGGATGCGGCGATCGCCGCGAACGAGGCCGCCGCCAACGATGTGCGCAGCGGCAAGGCGGCCGCGATCGGGCGCATCGTCGGCGCGGTGATGAAGCTCGCGGGCGGCAAGGCCGACGCGAAGACCGTGAACGACGCGATCAAGTCGCGACTTGGCGTGTGACGACCATGCACGATTCTCCGGCCAACCACGCGAACGAAGACCGGCACGAGGATGTCGAGCGCGTGCTCGTGTCGAGCGCCGCGATCGCGCGGCGCGTCACCGAGCTCGCGCAGCGGATCGGCGACGACTACGCGCACGCCGACGGCCGCCTCACGGTCGTCCCCGTGATGACGGGAAGCCTGCTGTTCGCCGCCGATTTCGTGCGCGCGCTGCCGCAGCGGCGCCTTCGCCTCCAGCTCACCACAGTCTCGAGCTACGGCGGCAAGAACACCGCCACGCGCGGCAGCACGCTGACGGGCTCGCTCCCGAAGCACCTCGAGGGGCACCATGTGCTGATCCTCGACGACATCCTCGACTCGGGCGGCACGCTTCGCCTCCTGCGCAGCGAGTTCGAGTCGCGCGGCGCCGCCAGCGTGCGCGCGTGCGTCCTGCTCCGCAAGAAGATCCCGAGCGCGATGTCGACGCCGTGCGAATATGTCGGCTTCGACATCGACGACGAGTTCGTCGTCGGCTACGGGCTCGACTACGACGACCTGTACCGCAACCTGCCGTTCGTCGGCACGCTGCGGAAGGAGGCGCGCGGATGAGCGAGGCCTCCCCGCGCAACGCCCGCATCGAGCACGCCGCCGCGCCCGCTGCGCTCGGGGCGCCGCATGCGCTTCCCAACGCGCTGCACGCCGCGCTCGGGCCCGACGAGATCGTGATCCTCATCCTTCGCCCGAGCCTTCTCTACATCCCGCTTTCCTCGCTGGGAACGCTTGTCGCCGCTTCGATCATCGGGCTTGCGCTTGCATATCTCTCGCACTTCTCGTGGATCGGATGGAGCGAGGGGCATGCGATCTTCATCGGCGCGACCATCGCCACCCTGCGCCTCGGCTGGGCCGCGATCGACTGGTGGTTCCACCTCTACGCGCTCACCGACCGTCGCTTGCTCGCGCGCTACGGCGTGTTCCGCACGGCGCTCTATGAGGCGCCGCTCTCGCGCATCCAGAACACGATCGTGGTGCAGAGCCTTCGCGAGCGCATCTTCGCGCTCGGCACGATCGGCTTCGCGACCGCTGGCCGCGGGACCTTCGATGCGTTCTGGGTGACGGTTCGCGCGCCGTTCGCGGTGCACCGCACGGTGCTCGATGCGATCGAGCGCTACGCGCGCAGGTGAAACTGCGCCAGCTTCGCGCGCGGGTTGTCGATCGATCCCGCGATTTCCTTGAGCAGCGAGCCCGTGAGTTCGTTCACATCCTTGGGCGGAACGATCTGGATGACCACATAGAGGTCGCCTGCGGGACGGCCGCCACCGGCAGGGACGCCCTTGCCGGGGATGCGGAGCTTCTTGCCGCTCGCAGTGCCTGCCGGAATCTTGAGCGCCACGGTGCCGCCAGTCGGCAGCGGAGCATCGATCGCTGCGCCGAGCGTCGCTTCGACGATCGAGAGCGGAAGGTCGTAAGAAAGATCGCGTCCATCGCGCGAGAGCCAGGGATGTGGCGCGATCTTGATGCGCACCACGAGGTCGAGTCGCCCCGGCACCGAGACGAGTTCGTCTTCTTCCGCGCCGACCGGAATCGGTACCTCGACGCTTCCGTCGTCGAGCACGAGCCCGACCTTGCCGCCCTTGATCGTCGTCTCGAGCGGCACCGTGGCCTCGACATCCATTCGCTCGCGCGCTCGCGCGCGCTGCGAGCCGCCGCCCGACCGCGCTCGCCCGCGTGGTCCGCCGCGTCCGCCGAACATGTCGCCGAAGATCGACTCGAAGGTCTCGCTGTCGGTGGTGGTCCACGCCTCGCCGCTGCCGTTGGACCAGCCGCCGCCGAAGGGACCGCCCGCGGATCCACCCGGATGCTGGCCTGCGCCACCGGTGGGGCCATTCACGCCGAACGCGCCGGGCGAACCGCCGAGCCGGATGAAGTCGTCGTACTGGCGGCGCTTCTCGGCGTCGGACAGCACCTCGTAGGCCTCCTGGATCTCCGCGAACTTCGCGGGTGCATCCTTCGCCTTGTTGCGGTCGGGGTGGAACTGCAGCGCGAGCTTGCGATGGGCGCGGCGAATCTCGTCCGCGCTCGCGGTACGGCTGACGCCGAGAATGTCGTAGAGGTCGCGCGAGGCCATGCGGGAGCGCGAGTATAGGAAACCCGACGAAGGAAACCCAATCGGCGCGAACGCGTAGGATGCGCCCGAGATTCCCCGCATGAGCTGCGAACCGAAAGCCCAACGCCCGAGCGCCCTGTCGCTGACCGTCCTCCCCTCGGGACCCGACGGGCATGTGCCGAAGGGGCCGAAGGCGCCGCATTCGCGCATGGGATGGAAGCGGGCGACGGCGCTCGCCACGATCCAGTTGCTGATGATCGTGCATGTCGTCCAGTGGCTCTGGACGGGCGAGACGATCTCGCCGCTCGAGCCCTCGGAGGCGATGGAGACCTCGAAGTCCGGCGTCATCAACGCCGGCACCGTGCTGTTCCTGCTTGCGCTGACATCGACCGCGATCCTCGGCCGCTGGTTCTGCGGCTGGGCGTGCCACATCGTGATGCTGCAGGACTTCTGCGGCTATCTCATGAAGAAGGTCGGCATCCGTCCCAAGCTCTTCCGCTCGCGGTTGCTTCTCTGGATGCCGCTCGCGCTCGCGGTCTACATGTTCCTGTGGCCGATCGTCTACCGCATGGCGATCGCGCCCTACACGCGGCCCGAGCTCGCATGGCCGGGCTTCTCAACCGACTTCACAACCACCGACTTCTGGGCGACCTTCCCCGGCGTGCTGATGGCGGTGCCGTTCCTGCTCGTGTGCGGCTTCCTCACGGTCTACCTCCTCGGCGCGAAGGGCTACTGCACCTACGGCTGCCCATACGGCGGTTTCTTCGCGCCGCTCGACGAGCTCTCGCCCGTTCGCATCCGCGTCTCGGACGCATGCACGCAGTGCGGGCACTGCACCGCGGTCTGCACCTCGAATGTTCGAGTGCACGAGGAAGTGCGCGACTACAAGATGGTGGTCGACCAAGGCTGCATGAAGTGCCTCGACTGCGTCAGCGCCTGCCCGGAGCAGGCGCTGCATGTGGGCTTCGGCAAGCCTGCGTTCATGGCCAAGCACCGCGACGGCGCGAACGCGCCTGCGCGCAAGTACGACCTCTCGTGGGGCGAGGAGATCGCGCTCGCGCTCGTGGCGATCGCCGCGTTCTTCGCGGTGCGGGGCGCGATCGGCTTGCCGCTGCTCTTCGCGTCGGGCGTCGCCGCCTGCGTGACTTACCTCGTGTGGCTGTGCGCAGAGCTCGTGCGTCGCCGCGATGTGCGGCTCCATCGCTTCCAGCTGAAGCGCGACGGGCGCATGCAGGGCGCGGGCGCCGTGGTCGCCGCGGCGTCGGGCATCGCGTTCGCCGGGATTGCGTATGTCGGCGTCCTCAATGCGTTCGTCGCCGCGGGAGACTTCGTGATGTCGCGCGTCGATGTGCCGCCCGCGGTCGTCTACAGCGGCACGGGAATGCGGCCGAAGCCCGAGGTCGTTCGTGACGCGCAGCGTGCGCGCGCGTGCTACCTGCTCGCGCTGCCCGCGCCCGATGGCTTCGGGATCGACGGGCCGTGGCGCCCCGTGCTTGAGGGCCGCGTCGCGTGGCTCGAGGCCGTGCGCGGCGACTACAAGGCGAGCGAGATGCGAATCCGTGCGCTCGCCGAGCGCGACGGCATGAACGAGGCGTTTGCGGCGGGCATCGCGCGCGCGCTGCGGGGAGGAGGCGACCTTCGTGGTGCGGTCGACTTCGCCCGCGCGCAGTGGGACTCGAACCCCGAGTGGGAAGCCCTGCGCGAACAGGTCATCGACTGGCTCGTCGAGGACGAGCGGCGCGACGACGCGCTCGCGCTGGCCCGCGAGGCCGTGAGGCGCCGGCCCGACGACCTCAACGCGATGCGTCGCCTGTCGATCCTGCTCATCGAGTCAGGCGCTGGCGCGGATGTCGAGGAAGGCGTCGCGCTCGTGACGCGAACGCTCGAGATCGCGCCCGACAATCCCTTCGCGTACAAGATGCGCGCAGATGGAAACCTTGCGCTCGGCAAGGTCGCCGAGGCCGAGCGCGACCTGCGCCGCGCGATGGAGCTCGCGCCCGACGACTGGCGCTTCATGCAGGCGCTCGGCGAGTTCCTCATGAGCCATGACCAGATGCGCGAGGCGATGCCGCTCATCAAGCGCGCGACCGAAGTGCGTGCGGCCGAGCTGAACCGGTAGGCGAGGTCGAGGGCAACAGGCAAGGTCGAGGGCAAAGCCCGAGCCGCTGGCACCAGAGTCGACAGCCAAAATGGGTGCCACTGCTTCTAGCAGTGCGGAGCACGGACGGCTGGACTTGATGCGTTCTGCGATGTGACAGCGAAACCACTACTGGAAGTAGTGGCACCCATTTTTGGCTGTCGACTCGGGCGGTTCTGCGCCGCTCACGCTTCCGCTTCGCGGAACAGGCCGTAGAGCTCGATCGCGTTCTGCGCGGCGTACGCGCGCTGGCGGAACTCGGGGCTTGTCATGATCTTCGAGATCTTGCCGAGCGCCTGGATGTGCTCGTCCTTCTTCTCCGGCGGCGACACCAGCAGGATCACGAGCTGCACCGGCTTCTTGTCGATCGAGCCGAACTCAAGCGGGATCAGGGGCTTTCCGATCGCGAGCACAAGACCGGGCATCGCTGCGCACTTGCCGTGCGGGATCGCAAGGCCCTCGCCGATGCCGGTCGAACGCTGCGACTCGCGCTCCCACACGGCCTTCTTCACGGCGTCGGGGTCGGGGCAGAGCCCGTTCTGCGCGAGCAGATCGACGAGTTCGTCGAGCGCTGCATGCTTCTCCGTCGCATGGAGCGGCGCGCGGATCGAGCTCGGGGAAAGAATGTCGAGAATGCGCATGCGCTCGTTCCAACGAGGGCGTCACGGCGACGCCCACGATCAAGGCGGAACGCGGGATGGTACCAACGGACGCGGTTGCCGCGCAGCGCGAAAGATGCGGGATTTGCACTCAGGTGCGCGCAAGCAGCGCGTGATAGCCGCCGTCGCGGTACGCCGCGGGCGTCTCGCCGGGGAGGCCCGTCGGGAGGATCGTGCGCTCGACCACGAGTGAAAGATCGAAGTTCGACGCGAGCCGCTTCACCTGCGACTCGTTCTCGCCGCGCTCGATCGAGCAGGTCGCATAGAGGACCGCGCCCTTCGGGGCGACGAGACCGATCGCCGGATCCGCGATCTTCTGCTGGAGCTCGAGCACGCTCTTCGTGCGTGCCTTGCTGAAGCGGTAGCGCGCCTCTGGACGACGCGCGAGCACGCCCGAGTTCGAGCAGGGGACATCGAGCAGCACGAGGTCGGCGCGGCCCGCCGCCTCGCGGAAGAGCTCCTGCGGGTGAAGCGCGCGCACGCGGGGGTTCGACGCGGCGAGCGACTGGAGCGACTGGAAGCGCGCGCGGTCGGGGTCGGTCGCGAGCACGGTCGCGTCGGGATAGAGCGAGGCGAGCTGGCGCGTCTTCGTGCCGCGGCCCGCGCAGAGGTCGACGATGAGCGAAGGCTTCTTCGCGAGCATCGCGCCCGCGAACGACACCGTCGCGCACGCGGTCGGGTCCTGCACGCGGAGATCGGGGTGCGTGGCGAGGAGCGCAGTCAGTTCCATGTGCGTGCCTGTCCACACGCCGAAACCTGCGTCTGCGTGCGGCATCGCCTTGCCCTCGAAGCGCGCGTCGCTTGGGTCGAATGGCGTCACGATGAGCGGCGCCTCCACGAGGTCATGCATCGCGAGGCGCGTGGCCTCCTTGAAGCCGAATGCGCCGATCCAGTGCAGGATGAGGTCGCGCGCGTGGCTCGTCTTCTCGGCAAGCGACTGCGCTGCGTCCTCGCTGAAGGCCTCGACCGAGAGCCGCAGCGCCGAGCCGTCGGCAAGCGGCACGAGGTCGCGGCGCGTGTGATCGAGAATCGCGGGCTCGCCCGCCGGCACTCGCTCGAGGACGCTGCCCGCGACCTTGCGAAGCACGGCGTTCACAAGCCCGCCTGCGCCCGGTCGCAGCCGTCGCTTCGTCCACTCGACGCTTGCGTCGACCGCAGCCGCCGCGGGCACGCGATCGAGGAAGAGGATCTGCGCCGCACCGGCGAGGAGCGCCGCCTGGATCGGCTTCTCGAGGAGCGGCCAGTTCTTCGTGAGGTGCGGCCGCACGCACGCGATCAGCGTGAGGTAGCGGCGCACGACAGCGTGCTCGATCGCTCGCGCGAGCGCTGCATCGCGCGGGTCGAGCATCCCGCGGACATCGAACTGCTCGATATCCAGGTCAGGGAAGCGCATGGCCTGCGCGAGAATGCGCTCAAGCGCAATCTCACGGGCCTGGTATCCGACGGGTGCCTCGCGGCTCAAGCGTTCGCAAGCTCCGGCGAGCGCTTCTTGCCGCCCGCAGCCGTCACGCCCTTCTTCGGCGAGCTGACCGCCTTGCCCGCGCCCTTCTTGAGCGCTGCGGCGATGTCGGTCTTCTCCCAGGTGAAGGTGCCCTTGCCGGCTTCGCCCGGCTCGCGGCCGAAGTGACCGTGGCTCGAGGTCGCCGAGTAGATCGGCGCGCGCAGCTTGAGCATCTCGATGAGGCCGTACGGCGTCAGGTCGAAGTGCTCGCGCACGAGCTTCGAGAGGATGTCGTCACCCACCGTGCCCGTGCCCTGCGAATCGACGAGCACCGAGACGGGCTCCGCGACGCCGATCGCGTACGCGACCTGCACTTCGCAGACGCGCGCGAGCTTGGCGGCGACGATGTTCTTCGCGATGTAGCGCGCCATGTAGGCGGCGCTGCGGTCGACCTTCGACGGGTCCTTGCCGCTGAACGCGCCGCCGCCGTGACGGCCGCGGCCGCCGTAGGTGTCGACGATGATCTTGCGTCCGGTGAGGCCGCAGTCGCCGTGCGGGCCGCCGATCTCGAACTGGCCGGTCGGGTTGACGAACACCTTGACGCCGTCGTGCCACCACTTGCCGAGCACCGGCTTGATGATCGCGTCGGTGACCGCGCGCTTCAGCTCGGCCTGCTTCTTCTCGCCGTTCCACTCGGGCGCGTGCTGCGTCGAGAGGACGACCGCGTCGACCTTCTTCGGCTCGAGGCCGTCGTACTCGATGGTGACCTGGCTCTTCGCGTCGGGGCGGATGCCGGAGACGATGCCCTTGCGGCGCACCTCGGCCTGGCGCTCGACGAGACGGTGGGAGAGGTTGATCGGGAGCGGCATGAGACGGTCGGTCTCATCGCACGCGAAGCCGAACATCATGCCCTGGTCGCCGGCGCCCTGCGCCTTCTTCGCCTTGCGGACGACGCCGCGCGCGATGTCGGCCGACTGCTCGTGCAGGAGGTTGAGCACGCCGCAGCCGTTGCCGTCGAAGCCCATCGCGGCGTCGTCGTAGCCGATCTTCAGGATCGTGTCGCGCACGGTCTGCTGGACATCGAACTTCTTCTTCGGGTTGTGGCTGAACTTGATCTCGCCCGCGACCACCGCCTGCGCGGTCGTCACCAGCGTCTCGCACGCGCAGCGGCCCCACGCATCGTGATCGAGGATGAGGTCGAGCACGGCGTCCGAGATCGCATCCGAAACCTTGTCGGGGTGACCCATCGAGACGCTTTCGGAGGTGAACAGGTGGCGGTGATTGCTCATGGCGTGATTTCGGGCGCGTGAAAGGTGCTTGGTGATCGGACGGCCTTGTGGCCGCGGGCCGCCAACGATGGCGGCGTGAAGGGGCGGACTATACCCGCACCGTGCCGTATCCCGCATGCGCAGACACGACAACCCGCATTTCCCCTCCAGACGGCTGAAAATCGTGGAACTGCCCAGCGGCGGCCGCCGAATCGCGATGTAGGTTACTTCCGATGCCGTCCCCTCTGCATGGCCTGAGATCGACCCCGTTCGACGCGCTCGTGCGCGCGCTGCGCCTGCCGTCCGCCCTCGTGGCGGTGGCCGCCATCGCGGCTCCGATCGCCGCGCAGGTCGCGCCGCCGCTGCTCGTCGACGACCCGGCTCCGATCGAGGTGAACGGAGTCGACTGCGCCGCGGGACACCTCATGGTGCAGCTCGCGCCCGGCGTGTCGTTCGCCACGAACGCGAAGGGCGAGACGGTGCTCCGCTCCGCGAAGAACGCGCGCATCGAGCGGGATTCACGCGGGGTGTTCGCGGCGGTGCGCGTCGCGTCGAGCAAGCCGCTTCTCATCGCTCCTCCGAAGGACCCGGTGCTCGCCCGCCGGCTCGGCCTCGACCGTTGGCACCGCGTCACGCTGGCGCCGGGAGCGGATCCCGTGAAGGCGCATGCGGCACTCGCGGCGCTCGTCGGCCGCAATGGATCGATCGCGCGCGTCGAGTTCGACGGCCAGGGCGGCCTCGCGGAGATCCCGAACGATCCGTCGTTCAACCTCCAGTGGAACATGCGCAACACCGGGCAGACGGTGGGGGGCGTTCCCGGCACCGCAGGAGCCGATGTGAAGGTGACGACCGCGTGGGATGTGACGCACGGCGACCCGAACCTCGTGATCGCGGTGCTTGATTCGGGCATCGATCCGCATCCGCAGCTCGCTGGACGCATCCTTCCGGGCATCAATGTGCCCGACAACACCACGATCACCGCCGACGAATGCAGCGGCCACGGCACGCATGTGTCGGGAATCCTCGCGGCCGCCGGCAACGACGGCACCGGCATCGCGGGCATGACCTGGAACACGAAGCTGCTGCCCGTCGTGATCGTGAACGGCTGCAGCGGGTTCGAGTCGAATGTCGCGGCGGGCCTGGTATGGGCCGCCGACCAGGGCGCGAACCTCATCAACATGAGCCTGCAGTTCTACCTCGGCGGCACGCCGCTGCGCGACGCCGTGGCGTACGCGCATGCGCAGGGCGCCGTGATGTGCGCCGCGACGGGTAACAACGGCAACAGCAACATCGCCGCGCCCGCGCGCTGGGGCCAGACCATCGCGGTCGCCGCGACCGACAACAACGACATCCGCGCGTCGTTCTCGAACTTCGGCGCCGAAACCGATGTGAGCGCGCCGGGCGTGAATGTCTGGTCGCTCGCGCCGTCGAGCAGCTACAGCTACAAGTCGGGCACGAGCATGTCGGTGCCGCATGTCACCGGACTCGCGGCGCTGCTCTGGAGCGCGCAGCCGACGCTCACGCATCTCGAGGTGCGCGCGCTGATCGAACAGGGCGCCGTCGACCTCGGCGTCGCGGGGCGCGACGATCTCTACGGCCTCGGACGCATCGACGCCGCCGCTTCGTTCGCGCTGCTCTCGCCGCCGATCCCCGAGGACCTGAACGGCGACGGCCTCGTGAACGCGCAGGACCTCGCGATCATGCTCTCCGCGTGGGGCCCGTGCGCCAGCTGCGATGCCTGCGTGGCCGACCTGAACGGCGATTGCAGCGTGGGACCGCAGGATCTCGCGCAACTGCTCGCAGCGTGGTGAGTTCGGATTCGATCGGGTTTGCGCACAACGGGATCCTTCCCGACTGTGGCGGCGACGCGGCCACGCCGCACGCGCTATCCTCGTCTCGGCTCCCCGCGAGTCGAGCGCCGCATGTTCATTCCCATGGAACTCTCCCGCGTGCTGATCCTCGACTCGAGCCCCGAGCAGTTCGTCACGCTCGCCGAGAAGGGCGGCCCGCGCAGCTTCGCGATCAAGATCGGCACCGCCGAGGCGATCGCGATCGAGCGTCGCCTGCGAGGCGACATTCCGCCGCGGCCGCAGACGCACGAACTCCTCGACTCCACGATCCGCGCGCTCGGAGGAGAGCTCGAGAAGGTGCTCATCCACACGCTGCAGGGCGGAACCTTCTTCGCGACGCTGCAGATCCGTCAGGACGACGAGCTTGTCGAGGTCGACGCGCGCCCGAGCGACGCGCTCGCGCTCGCGGTCGCGCGTCGCACGCCGATCGAGGTCGACGAGGAAGTGGTGCGCGAGGCGAGCGACGAGCGGCCCGACATCCTGCCGCCGATCGAGGCGGGTGAGGAAGACGACGATGAATGAGAGCGGAACGGGCGATTCGAGCGCGAGTGGATCGGGGCTGACCGACGCCACCGATGTCGTCACGCCACCGCGCAACGCGCCGCTTGCGATCCACCCCGCGTGCGGCGTCATGCTGCCGTCCGACTGGATCACGCTCGGTGCCCCGCGCCTGCGGCCCGACCCGCGCCCCGGCCCGCGCGCGGCGCGGGAGGAAGGCATCGGCGGCGTCCTCAAGGAGCGCGCCGAGGACTTCATCGTCGAGGAGATCCCCGCGTACGACCCCTGCGGCGAGGGCGAGCACATCTACATCGGCGTCCAGAAGACGAACATGCCGCACACCGAGATGCTCGGTCTCATCGGCCGCCACTTTGGCGTCGACGAGAGCGCGATCGGCTTCGCCGGCATGAAGGACCGCGTGGCGGTGACGCAGCAGACGATCTCCGTGCACCTTCCGCAAAACAAGCCGATCGGCGAGCTCAAGCACGACCGCCTCGTCGTGATGTGGGCGCGGCGTCACACAAACAAGCTGCGGCGCGGGCACCTGCGCGGCAACCGCTTCGTGATCCGCATCCGCCAGGTCGATCCGATGAAGGTGCGCTTGGTGAAGCGCCGCATGGAAGAACTCGCCGTGCGCGGGATCCCCGATTACTTCGGCGAGCAGCGCTTCGGCTACCGCGCGAACAACCAGGTGCTCGGGCTTCACTATGCGCGCGGCGAGTGGAAGCCGATCCTCGACGAACTGCTCGGCGCGCACGGCACGCCGTTTCCGCCGCACCAGCGCGCGGCGCGCGAAAGCTACGAGGCGGGCGAATTCGAGCTCGCGGCCGACATGTGGGGCCACAACGACCCGGCCGAGCGCATCGCGCTGCGCGCGCTCGCGAAGGGCCGCGACCACGCGGGCGCCGTGCGCGCGATCCCGCAGCACATCAAGAACTTCTGGATGAGCGCGTTGCAGGGCGCGGTCTACAACGCCACGCTTGCGGCGCGCGTCGCCGACGGAACCTTCGACACGGTGCTTCCGGGCGAGGTCGCTGTGCTTGCGGGCAAGGCGTCCGTGTTCTCTGTCGCGGTCGATGCGAACGACGCGGAGCTCGCCGAACTTCGCGCGCGCTGCAAGGCACTCGATCTCTCGCCTGCGGGCCCGATCCACGGTCCCAAGATGCTCGAGGCCGCGGGCAAGCCGCTCGAGTACGAACGCGCCGCGCTTGCCGCGTTCGGCGCCGACGAGTCGATGTTCACGCCGCCCGCGCTCGAGGGCGACGGCGCGCGCCGGCCGCTGCGCATCACCATGCGCGACTGGGCGGTGGACGCCGGCGTCGACGAGCACGGCGGATACATCCGCCTCGCGTTCGACCTCCCGAAGGGCGCGTTCGCAACGGTGCTGTGCCGCGAAATCGTCGGCTAGCGCGTCGACGAAGGCGCAGGGCAGGCGTGCCGCTTCCGCCGCGCGCGGAAGAACTCCGTCAACAGGTCCGCGCACCGCTTCGCGAGCACCCCGCCGTGCATCTCGACGCGGTGGTTGAGGCGTCGGTCGGTCGGGATCGCGTACAGCGTCTCGCACGCGCCCGCCTTCGGGTCGCGCGCGCCGTAGACAAGCCGCGCCACGCGTGCGTTCACGATCGCGCCCGCGCACATCGCGCACGGCTCGAGCGTGACGGCGAGCGAACAGTCGACCAGCCGCCACTGGCCGATGCGCTCGCCTGCGATGCGCATCGCGACGATCTCCGCGTGACCCGTCGGATCCGCCGAGCGCTCGCGGTTGTTCGCGGCCTCGCCGAGGATCTCGTCGCCGCGATAGACGATCGCCGCGATCGGCACCTCGCCCGCGGCACCCGCCATGCGCGCAAGCTCGATCGCGCGCTCCATCATGCGCACATCGGTCGCGGTCACGCGGCCAGCGCCAGCGCGCCGACGCCTGCGCCGAATGCGCGCAAACGCGCGCCATGCGCCATCACCGCCGCGCATCAACGCGAGCTCCCGCCCCAGCCGCCGTCTGACTCGTCAGGCTCGTCACGCCCGCGCCGGAACGAGAAGACGCGTCCCTGCGCGACCCTGTGCGATGGAACGAACACGAGCAGCAGGATGCCGAACTCGTAGAGCGCCCACAGCGGAAGCAGCATCATCAGCATGGTGCCGGGATCCGAGCTTGGAGTCACGACCGCGGCCACGATCGCCATGATGAAGACCGCCATGCGTCGCTTGGAGCGCAGGAACTCGGGAGACACGATCCCGACCCAGCCGAGGAGCAGCACGACCAGCGGCATCTGAAACGCGATCACCGTGCCCGCGAGAAGGAGCAGCGTGAACGAGATGTACTCGCTCAGGCGGTACAACTGCGAGATGCCGCCGAGGACCGTCAGCGGGATCTCGAGGATCGAGAGTTGCGGCTCTGTCGGGGCCGTGGGGCCGACGAGCGACTCGGACGCCTCGGTCACCGTGGCGATGAGCGCGTTCGGCGCCGGATTGCGCATCGGAACCGCGATGCGCAGCACCTGATCGGTCGTCGAGACCCACGCTTGTCCCGGCGTCGGCGACTCGGGATCCTGCTCTCGGAGCTCGAACGCGAATGGCTTCGGCGCCTCCGGGACCGAGGGCGTGCCGTCGGGTGCGACTTGCGCGGCCGGCATAGGAACCGAGCGCGGCTTCGCGGCACCGAAGCCCACCAGGAAGAGCAGGCTGAAGGGCAGGAGCACCCAGTAGAAGAGCGCGATGCCGAGGAAGGTCATCACCGCCGAGAGCGGGGTGAGGAAGCGCGCGTAGCGCCGCTCGTGCAGGTAGAGGCCGGGCGAAACGAAGAGCCACAGCTGGTAGATGAGCCACGGCGCCGACACGGCGACGGCGGCGATCACCGCCAGCTTCATGTCCGTCGTGATCGTTTCAGCGGGGGAGAGCGCCTGGATCTGCGAGGTCTGCCCGTTGGCCCGGAGCGCCGCGAACAGGGGGGCGATCAGCACCTCGCGGAAGTAGGGGGCCAGGAAGAAGAATGCGATCGCAAGCGGAATCGGCACGATCAGCGCGCGCCACAGCCTCGTCCGCAGCTCCTCGAGGTGCTCCCCGAAGCTCATGATCCCAAGAGGGGAACCCTGGGTGGACTCTGGTTGGTCGCTCGGGGACATGAGCCGACGAGTGTACGACACCGTCCCTGCGGGTTCCGCCCTCGGGGTTGCCTGTCGGTACCTTCCCCGCATGATCGATACCCACTGCCACCTCACCTTTCCCGACTACGAGGGCAGGGTCGGCGCGGTGCTGTCCGATGCCCGCGCGGCGGGGGTGCTCGGTGCGATCACCATCTCGACCACCACGGCGGACGCAGCCCGAACGGTGGCGCTCGCGCGCGAACACGCGAATCTCTGGGCAAGCGCGGGCGTCCACCCGCTCTACTCCGATCGCCCCGCAGACTGGGACGAGATGCGCTTGGCGGGTCTCGACCCGAAGTGCGTCGCATGGGGCGAACTTGGTCTCGACCGCCACTACCAGACGCCCCCGCAAGAGGTGCAGCGCCCTCTCGTCGAGACCCAGCTTGCGCACCTCGCGAGATGGCGGCGCGAGGATCCGCGGCTCGACAAGCCCGTCGTGGTCCACTGCCGAGAGGCGTTCGACGAGCTCATCCCGATCCTCGCAGCCTCCGGGTTGCCGGCGGACCGCTTCGTCTTCCACTGCTTCACCGCCGGGCCGCGCGAGATGCGGATGCTGCTTGATTTCGGGGCTTTCGTGAGCTTCACGGGCGTGGTGACCTTCCGAAACGCCCGCGAAACCCGCGAAGCGGCGCGTCTGGCGCCCCCTGAGCGCGTGATGGTTGAGACCGACGCGCCGTTCCTCACCCCGGAGCCGCATCGCACGGTTCGTCCGAACGAGCCGCGCTTCGTCGTGCATGTCGCTGATGCGCTCGCAGAACTCTGGGCGCGTCCCCCAATTGAGGTCCGAGAACAAACACTCAGCAATGCGGTTCGTTTCTTTGGAATCGTCCCCCAGCCGGCGTGAGAGCTGGCGTTCACGCTCCAACCCAAGCCTCGCCGATAACGCCCGTTCCAGCCGTCGAGCCGTTTGACGGTTCTGCCATATCGGTCTACGATGGCAGGTTCGACTTCGTGAATTTTGGCACGAAGTTGTCGGCAGTTCGTCCGCTGTTCCCTGTGTGCTTCCGTCAGGTTCTTTGGAGCTCCTCCGCAGATGAGCAGGTTCCTTTTCCCGCGTTGGTCGAACCTCGTGCTTCCGACCATCATCCTCGCCGGCGCGACGGTTCCCATTTACGCGATCTTCTTCGTCGCGTACGGCTTCAGCCCGAAGACGCTTGAGGTCGGCTACCAGCCGCAACAGCCGGTTCCGTTCAGCCACGCGCTTCACGCGGGCGAGCTCGGCATGGACTGCCGCTACTGCCACACCTCGGTCGAGAAGGCCGCGCACGCCTCCGTGCCGCCGACCCAGACCTGCATGAACTGCCACACGCAGATTCGCCCCGAGAGCCCGAAGCTCGCGAAGGTGAAGGAGAGCTACACGACGGGTCTTCCCGTCGAGTGGACGCGCATCCACAAGCTGCCCGACTTCGCCTACTTCGACCACAGCGCCCACGTCAACCGCGGCATCGGCTGCGTCAGCTGCCACGGCCGCATCGACAAGATGGAAGTCGTCTACCAGAAGTCGCCGCTGTCGATGGGCTGGTGCCTCGACTGCCACCGCAATCCCGACGTCAACCTTCGTCCGCTCGACAAGATCACGAACCTCTCGTTCGACTCGGCGACCGACCTCACCGAGACCGAGCGGCTTGATCTGAAGAAGAAGTACCACATCAGTCCGAGCGAAGACTGCTCCACCTGCCACCGCTGACCGCCATCGCCGCAGCGCGCGGCTTGAAGCAAGGGACATTCGATGCACGATTCACGCACTGGCTGCGACACCACGACGACCGACGCGGGCATGAAGTTCGCGCGCGCGGAGTACTGGCGGAGCGAGGAAGATCTCGAGAAGACGCCTGAATTCCGCGAGCTGATGGCACGCGAGTTCGGCCCGAACGCGCAGGAGCTCGCCAACGGCGATGAGCGCCGCACCTTCATCAAGCTGATGGGTGCAGGCCTTGCGCTCGCCGGCCTCGCGGCGTGCCGCCGCTGGCCCGAGTCCAAGATCGTCGCCTTCTCGCAGGCACAGGCTGGCCGCACGCCCGGCATCCCGGTCGGATTCGCGACCTCGGTCGATGTCCTCGGCGTGTCGTGGCCCGTCATCGCGAAGAGCTACGACGGTCGCCCGATCAAGTTCGAAGGCAATCCGACGCTCGGCTTCAGCAAGGGTTCGAACGCGATCATCCAGTCGCGCGTGCTCGAGCTGTACGACCCGGATCGCAGCCGCACCGTGCATCGCAAGGGTCAGCCCAGCGACTGGGCGAGCTTCGCGACCTGGGCGGGCGAGTTCAACACGAAGTTCAAGGCCAACGGTGGCGCGGGCCTCGCGGTTCTCACCGACGGCACCTCGGGCCCGACGCTCGACGACATGAAGTCGCGCTTCCTCGCGCTCTACCCGAAGGCGTGGTGGGGTTCTTGGAACGCGATGGCGTCCGACGCCGTCGTCGACGGCGCCAAGGCGGCGTTCGGCCGTTCGGCGGTCGCCATGCCGTTCCTCGGCAAGGCAAAGGTCGCGCTCGTGCTCGATGCCGATCTCCTCGGCTGCCCCGCGACGGGCGTGTTCCACTCCGCGGAGTGGGCGAAGAACCGCCGCGTCGAGGCGGCCGATGCGTCGAAGCAGGAGCTGTCGCGCATGTATGTCGCCGAGCCATCGGTGACGGTGACCGGCATGAGCGCCGACGAGCGCTTCGCCCTGCGCCGCAGCGATGTCGCGGTCTTCGCCGCGCTCGTGGCGAAGGAACTCGGCGTCGGAGGCGTTGACGCGCTTGCGGGGAACGCGCGCGCGGGCGCCATCTTCAACGACAAGACCAAGGAAGTGTTCGCCGCGCTCGTCGCCGACCTCAAGGCCGCTGGCCGCGATGCGGTGGTCGTCGCGGGTCCGATGCAGGACGCCGCGACGCACGCGATCGCTGCAGCCATCAACGAGAAGCTCGGCGCGGTCGGCAACACCGTCGCCTACTTCGATGGCCCTGCGTCCGGTCATGGCGCGCAGATCAAGCAGCTCGGCGAGGCGCTCGCATCGGGCGCGATCGACACGCTCGTGATCCTCGGCGGAAACCCCGCCTACGACGCGCCGGCCGATGTCGACTTCGCCGCGAAGATGACGAAGGCGTCGGAGGTCGTGCACTTCTCGTTCTACGCGAACGAGACGAGCAAGTCCTCTGCGTGCACTTGGCATGTCCCGAGCGCGCACAGCCTCGAGTCGTGGAGCGATGGCCGCGCGATCGACGGCACCATCGTGCCGCAGCAGCCGCTCATCCTCCCGATCATGGACTCGGCGCAGGGCGGTCGCAATGCGATCGAACTGCTCGCGACGCTCACCGGCGACGAGGCCACCTCGAGCTACGAGATCGTCCGCCGCGCGCACATGAAGGTCAGCGGCCTCTCCGGCACGGCCTTCGAGGCGTGGTGGCGCGGCAACCTCGACCGCGGCGCGGTCGAGGGAACGGCGTGGAAGGCGATGCAGGCGCCCGCTGTGAACGCGGGCGCGCTCACCGAACTCTGCGGCAAGGCCGCCGCCGGCGTCGGCGGTGAGTTCGAGGTCGGCTTCCAGATCGACGGCAAGGTCGCTGGTGGTCACTTCGCGAACCTCGGCTGGCTGCAGGAGATGCCGGATCCCGCAACGAAGATCACCTGGGACAACGCGCTCCTCATGGCGCCCGCGACCGCGCGCAAGCTCGGCCTCGCGAAGGGCGACATGGTCAAGGTCAGCGCCGGTTCCGGCTCGGTCGACGCGGCTGTCTGGGCGCTGCCCGGCCACGCGGAAGACTGCGCCACGATCGCGCTCGGCTACGGCCGCGGCGAGGTCGCCGGCCGCATCGCCGCGAACGCCGGCTTCAACGCGTATCCGCTCCGCTCGAGCGCTTCGCTCGGCGGAGTGAAGTCGACGGTCGCGAAGACCGGCGGTACCTACGCGTTCGCGCACACCCAGGATCACGGCGTCGCCGATGCGCTCATCGGCAATGTCCCGACCGACGGCGTGCAGGCGCGCCTGCCCGTGCTCGTGCGCGAGACGCATCTCGCGAACTACCAGGCGCACCCCGACTTCGCCCGCCATGTGGGCCATGTCGCGCACCGCCTCTCGCTCTGGGAGGAGTCGAACCTCGAAGGCGCGAAGTACCGTTGGGCGATGACGATCGACCTCTCGACCTGCACCGGCTGCAGCGCGTGCGTCGTCGCGTGCCAGGCTGAGAACAATGTCCCGATCGTCGGCAAGGCGATGGTGGCTCGCGGACGCGAGATGCACTGGATCCGCGTCGACCGCTACTTCCGCGGCGAGAACGTCGACAGCCCGAAGGGCTTCGCCGTGCAGCCGATGACCTGCCTCCACTGCGAGAACGCGCCGTGCGAGCAGGTCTGCCCGGTCGCAGCGACCGTGCACGACGAGCAGGGCATCAATGTGATGGTCTACAACCGTTGCATCGGCACCCGCTACTGCAGCAACAACTGCCCGTACAAGGTTCGCCGCTTCAACTTCTTCGACTACCACAAGCGCGAGCCCGGCCGCGAGGAAGGCTTCCTCAAGGTCCAGCCCGACTACTACAAGGACATCGCGGAGACGAGCTATCCGATCGACAACCCGGCGGATGCGTTCCCCCGCATGCAGTTCAACCCGGAAGTCACCGTGCGCTCGCGCGGCGTGATGGAGAAGTGCTCGTTCTGCATGCAGCGCATCCAGGAAGCCAAGATCCGCGCGAAGAACGCGTGGGCGAAGGCCGGCGGCGTCGACAGCGGCCAGGGCACCTGGTCGATCCCCGACGGCGCCGTCGTCACCGCCTGCCAGCAGGCGTGCCCGACGCAGGCGATCGTCTTCGGCGACCTCAACGATCCGAAGAGCCGCGTGGCGCAGCTCGTGAAGAGCAAGCTGAGCTACGAGCTCCTCGAGGAACTCAACACCAAGCCGCGCGTGAAGTACCTCGCGCGCGTCAAGAACCCGGGCGTCGGCAACACGCACGACTGTGGCCACGACCACGGCGACGGCCACGGCCACGACCACAGCAACGACAAGAGCCACGATCACGCCCACTGATCTGGAGCGCACTTCATGACGACGCTCACTCCCAACACCCCCATCGTCGACAACACGGTCGAGCGCCCCGGCGAGCGCGCACCGCTTGTCCTGAACATGGACAAGTTCAACCAGGTGACCGCGACCGTCTGCCGCGTGAACGAGGCCGAGAAGGCTCCGTTCGCGTGGTATGTCGCCTTTGCCGCGTCGCTTGGCCTGCTCAGCGTGCTCGGTCTCTGCATCGGCTACCTGATCTTCACCGGCGTCGGCGTGTGGGGCCTCAACAACCCCGTCATGTGGGCGTACGACATCACGAACTTCGTGTTCTGGGTCGGCATCGGCCACGCAGGCACGCTCATCAGCGCGATCCTCTTCCTGTTCCGCCAGAAGTGGCGCACGGGCATCAACCGCTTCGCGGAGGCGATGACGATCTTCGCCGTCATCTGCGCAGGCACCTTCCCCGGTATCCACGTCGGGCGCGTGTGGTTCGCCTACTGGCTCTTCCCGATCCCGAACCAGATGGAGATGTGGCCGCAGTTCCGCTCGCCCCTCCTCTGGGACGTGTTCGCGGTCTCGACCTACTTCACCGTGTCGCTGCTGTTCTGGTACACGGGCATGGTGCCTGACCTCGCCACCCTGCGCGACCGCGCGAAGGGCAAGGTCCAGCAGCTCGCCTACGGCATCTTCGCCCTCGGCTGGCGCGGCTCGAACCGCCACTGGCACCGCTACGAGCGCGCGTACCTGCTGCTCGCGGCGCTCTCGAC
>JBEAUK010000144.1:0-22759 GCA_041161465.1 Planctomycetota bacterium
AGTCCAGCTCCGCTCAAGTTGCCACGCGATGTTGCCTCCAGAATCGCTCCTCGGCCCCTTCTGGCTGAAAGGCGGCGGTCACGACCGCACGATCTGGTCATGGCAGGAGTACTGGAACAAGGTCGAGTACACGCACTTCAATCCCGTGCGTGCAGGGCTGTGTCCACGAGCCGAAGACTGGCCCTGGAGTTCCGCATCGGACTTCCCGCTGCGGTCGCGCGCCGGGTATCCGATGCTTGCTCCTCCCCCTGAAGGATTGATTGATCTGCTCTGGTGGAAGCCGTCCGCCTGATCTACTTCCCCGCCACGCGCGCCATCGCGCGCAGGGTCGCTGGCGACACATGGTGCTCGATGCCCTCAGCGTCGGCCTGGGCGGTACGCTCGTCGACGCCGATTGCGCGCAGAAAGGCGACCACGACGGCATGGCGCGCCCGCGCCTCGGTCGCAAGTGCGCGGCCGCGCGGGGTCAGCCCAAGCGGCGCCCGCTCCCGCGCCACGATGTAGCCCTCGCGCGCCAGCCGGCGCACCACGCGGCTCACGGTCACATGTGAGAGTCCAAATCGCTCGGCGATGCGGCCGACGCGCGCCTCGACGCCCGAATCCAGCAGCTCCGCGATCACCTCGCAGTAGTCCTGCGCTGCCTCCGACTCGTGCTGCTTGCGCAGCGTGCGGTGGTGCTCGGCGCTCGAGACCGGCTTGGCGCCAGCCTGCTTCGTGCTCTTCTTCGCAACCTTCTTCGCCCGCGGCTTCACTCGTCGTTCCCCCGCAGCGCCGCGAGCACATTGAAGTCCTCGAGCGTCGTCGTGTCCTGCTTCGAATCGCGGCCGGCCGCGACATCGCGCAGCAACCGCCGCATGATCTTGCCCGAACGCGTCTTCGGCAGCGACTGCGTGAAGCGGATCATGTCGGGCTTCGCGATCGGGCCAAGGAAGCCCGCCACATGCTCGCGCAGCAGCGCCTTCAGCGCGTCGCTCGGCACATGCCCGGGGCCCAGCGACACGAACGCCGCGATGCCCGTGCCCTTGATGTCGTGCGGCATGCCGACCACCGCGGCCTCGACCACCGCGTCGTGCGACACGAGCGCGCTCTCGACCTCCATCGTGCCGAGGCGGTGGCCCGACACATTGATGACATCGTCGATGCGGCCCATGATCCAGAAGTAGCCGCGGTCGTCGCGCCGCGCGCCGTCGCCCGCGAGGTACATGCCCTTCACGCGCGACCAGTAGGTGTCGATGAAGCGCTGGCGGTCGCCGTGGATGCCGCGCAGCATGCTCGGCCACGGCTTGCGGATCACGAGCAAACCGCCCGTATTCGCGGGCAATTCATGGCCGTTCTCATCGACGACGGCCGCGTCGATCCCGAAGAAGGGCAGCGTGCAGGAGCCAGGCACCGTCGGCGTTGCGCACGCAAGCGGCGTGATCACATGGCCGCCGGTCTCCGTCTGCCAGAAGGTGTCGACGATCGGGCACTTCTCGCGCCCGATGTTCTCGTGGTACCAGATCCACGCCTCGGGATTGATCGGTTCGCCGACGGTGCCGAGCACCTTTAGGCTCGAGAGGTCGTGCTTCGCGGGGTGTTCGTCGCCCCACTTCATGAACGCGCGGATCGCGGTCGGCGCGGTGTAGAAGTGCGTCACGCGGTGGCGCGCGACCATCTCCCAGAAGCGGTCGTCCGCGGGCCAGTTCGGCGCGCCTTCGTACATCACGGTCGGCACTCGGTTCGGCATGATGCCGTAGACGATGTACGAGTGGCCCGTCACCCAGCCGATGTCGGCGGTGCACCAGTAGACATGGCCGGCGCCCGCGCGCAAGTTGAAGGTCTGCTGCGCGGTGTACGCCGTGTACACCATGTAGCCGCCGGTCGTGTGGCGGATGCCCTTCGGCTTGCCGGTCGAGCCCGAGGTGTAGAGCAGGAAGAGCGGGTCTTCCGAATCCATGTGCTCGCACTCGCACTCGGCGCTCTGCGCGCCGACGAGCTCGTGCCACGCGTGGTCGCGGCCCTTCGTCCACGAGATCTCGTTCTTCGTGCGATGCAGCACGACGCAGTGCTCGACCGTGTGGTTCTGCGCGGCGAGGAGCGCGATCGCCTCGTCGACATTCTTCTTGAGAGGCACGACCTGCCCGCGGCGCCACGCACCGTCGCAGGTGACGATGACGCGCGACGACGCGTCGAGCATGCGGTCGACGATCGAAGGTGCGGGGAAACCGCCGAAGATCACGCTGTGCGCCGCGCCGATGCGGGCGCACGCGAGCATCGCGATCGCGAGCTCGGGCACCATGCCCATGTAGAGCGTCACGACATCGCCCTTCTTCACGCCGAGCGACTTGAGGGCGTTCGCGCAGCGCGAGACTTCCTCGAGCAGTTCGCCGTACGAAAGGTGCTTCACCTCGGGCGTGCCATCGGCAAGCTTCGGTTCGCCCTCCCAGATGATGCCGATCTCATGGCCGTGCCCGTCGAGCACATGCCGGTCAAGCGCGTTGTGGCAGATGTTGGTCTTTGCGCCGGCGAACCACTTCGCGTCGGGGCAGTTCCACTCGAGCACGCGCGTCCACGGCGTGAACCACTCGAAGTCGCCCGCGACCTCGCCCCAGAAGCCCTCTGGGTCCGCGATCGACCGCGCGTGCCGCGCGCGGTACTCGTCCATCGACGCGCACCACGCACCGCCGAGCCCGGCAGCCTGCGCGGCGGTCGGCGCGAAGATGCGGTCTTCCTTCAGGAGCGATTCGACATTGGAGTTCGCGTTCGAAGCAGTGGTCGGGTCGGCCATGCGGGGAATGTACGCGATCACCCCGCGGAAACGACCACCCACCGCACGCGCTGCGCTGCAGCCGCGAGTTGTCCTGGCGTGCGCGCAACCTCGTCGATGCCGTCAGGCGCGCTCGGCGGAGCGCCCCTTCGGAAGGTGCCTGGCTCGACGGTGCTCGGCGTGGCGTCGGGTTCGAGCGCGATGCCAGCCGAGCGGAGGAACTCGACGAGGCGAAGCCCCTCGCGGTCGGCGTCGGCGCGGTCTTTCAGGATCGCGGAGGCATAGGCACGGACGCCCACGGTGGTGGTCGCCTCGCGCGCGGCCGCGACATGCTTCAGGATTTCTTCCGAACGGTCATTGGTTCGCTGCATCAGAAGAAGCCACTCGCTCGTCGGCGCCGAGCGCGACGAGCCAGAGTCTGGCTCCCAACTGACCGCGGCCAGCGTCGCTGCAGGAATGCGGTAGTGGATCTGGATGCGTTCACCAAGGCGGGTGCCGAATGCAAGCGTGGAGCATTCAACGCCGGAACCGGCCGTGCCTGGAGGTTTCGTCCCTGCGCCTTCGCTGCCCGCACCTTCAACCACGAGAATCGGGCTCGAGATCGATTTGCGAATCTCCATGACCGCCAGGGGATACCAAGCTCGGAGCGCACCTGCCAGCGGTCGACCGCTACGGACCTCGCCCACCATAGAAACGACGATGATCGCCGTCGGGGCAAGCATGACCAAGTGCACCGTGCTCCACGGGTCGCTGTCGAGGGCGATCAGCACAATCAAGCCGAGCGCGACGATCGGAAGCAGGAAGAGAAAGAGCCCGTTCCAAGCGTGGTTCAGCCGCGTGCGAAGGCGCATCGGAAAGACATGGACGGGCGGGGACATGCGGCGCGGAGCGTAGCACGCACGCATGTGCAAGTGTGCGTCATGCTCCGCTGGCATTGCGCGGTCCATCCACCACGCGATAGCTCACGCTCCGCCCGCCGGCGCTGTTCCGCACCAGCACGCCGCGCGCGAGAAGGTCGGTGATGTCCCGCAGCGCCGTGTCGGTCGAGCACTTCGCAAGCTTCGCGTACTTCGAGGTATTAAGGAAGCCCTCGAACTCGCCCTGATCGCCGAGCAATCGCGCAAGCACCAGCCGTTGGCGCGCGTGCAGCGGCCGCTCGCGCTCGGCGAGTGCCCAGATCTCGGCGCGCGCGCGGACAGCCGCCGTCGTCTCTTCGGCGCGGGCAAGCGCCCGGTCGAGGCATTCGATGAACCACAGCAGCCATCGCGTGATGTCGAGGCTCGCGCGCTGGGCGCGTTCGATCTCATTCCAGTACTCGTCCTTGTGCGCCTCGATCGCGGCCGACAGGCTGTAGAAGCGCAGCGGCGAGCCGTCGCCGCGCGCGAGCGCCATGTCCGCGATCGCGCGGCCGATGCGGCCGTTGCCGTCGTCGAACGGGTGGATCGTCAAGAACCAGAGATGCGCGATCGCTGCGCGAAGGACGGGGTCGAGGTGCGCGCCGCCGACCGTGGTGTCGCGCCGCTCGAACCAGTCGAGGAAGCGCGTCATCTCAGTCGCGACGCGCGCGGCGGCGGGGGCCTCGAAGTGCACGCGCTCGCGGCCTTCGCGGCCCGAGACGACCTGCATCGGTCCGTCGCGATCGGTGCGCCACTGGCCGACCTCGATGCGGCGCATGCCGCTGAACCCGGTCGGAAAGAGCGCCGCGTGCCAGCCAAAGAGCCGCTCGCTCGTCAGCGGGGCATCGAAGCGCTGCGTCGCGTCGAGCAGCACCGTCACGATAGCCTCGACCTTCGCGCGATCGCGCTCGCTGCCGCGCACGGGCGGGTCGACGCCCGCACGGTCGAGCCGCAGGTTGCGCGCAAGCGACGAGCGCACCGACCGCGGCTCGAGCGCCTCGCCTTCGATCGCCGAGGTCTGCACCGCGTCGTCGGTCAGCACGGCGAGCGACGCGTCGGTCTGGGCCCCAAGCGAGAGCGACGACATCCGCCCGAGCAGCAGCCCCTGGCGGTGGCGAACAGGCACCAGAGCCGCAGCGACCGAATTGAGGTCCCAGAAAAACCGTTGCCAATCGGTAAGAAGATGGATGTAGGTTCTATTCACCGCAAACCTGCGGTGAATATATCGTCCAATCGCCGCAACGGCTTCTATTCACCGCATGATTTGCGGTGAATAGAAGCCCGATTCGCCGCAGGCGAGGCCTCACGCTGGCCGCACGCCCCAGACCGTCTCGATCTCGGCGCCGCCCGGCCACGCGAGGCGCTTGCGTTCGCGCTCCATCGCGGCCTCGATGAACGCGTCGTCGACAAGCGAGGCGGGCGCGGGCATGCGTTGTGGGTCGGGGCGGAAGCCGACGCGCGAGAGGTCGAGGCGGTCGGCGACGAAGCACGCGGCGACCGTCGGGTCGTCGTGGTGGCGCGTGCCGGTGTGGAGATCGCACGCGGTGTAGAGCGAGTTGAACTCGGCGTCGGTCAGCGCACGGAGCGTCGCAAGCGTGGTCGCGCACGCGCAGCCGTCTCGGCCATCGCGCACGCCCGCGAGCCACGCCGCCGCGCGCGGCCCGTGGTGGCGGTCCGCGCCGTCGTCGTTGCGATGCGAGTCGTGGAAGATCGCAAAGAGCGTGACCACGCGCCGGCTCGCGCCCATCGACCCCGCGACGAGCAGCCCGTTGTGCCGCACACGCCACCAGTGCGCGAGCCCGTGCATGCCCCACGGATGCATGCGCCGCTCACGCAGATGCGCGACGGCGACGGCGATGAGCGCGCGCTCGGGGAGCGGCTCGTGCACGCTCACGCCTTTCCTGCCGCAAACGCCTCCGCTGCGTCCAGCGCCTCACGCGTCTTCGA
Source organism: Planctomycetota bacterium (assembly GCA_041161465.1). GTDB lineage: Bacteria > Planctomycetota > Phycisphaerae > Phycisphaerales > SM1A02 > QWPT01. The sequence continues at coordinate 5,590 of JBEAUK010000144.1, forward strand.
CGGGTCCTTGCCGCCCGCCTGCGCGGTGTCGGGGCGGCCGCCGCCGGCGCCGCCGCAGGCTTGGGCTGCGGCCTTCACCCAGTCGCCGGCCTTGAGGCCCTTGTCGATCGACTTCTTGGGGCTTGTCGCTGCGATCGCGACCTTGCCGCCGTCGAAGTCGGGCGAGAGGAAGAGGATCGGCGTGTCGCCGAGCTTCGCGCGGGCGCAGTCGATCGCGGCGAGGAGCGCGGGCGCATCGGCGCCGTTGATCATCGCGATGAGCGGCTTCGCGGCGTCCTTCTTTGCGTGCGCATCGGCGATCTCGCGCGCCTGCGCGACGGCTGCGTCGCGCGCGGCGCCTTCGGCCTGCTTGCGCGCGGCCTTCGCGCGCTCGCGGAGCGGTTCCATCGCGCGGTCGAGCTCGACCTTCGCGACGGCGCCGATCTCGAGCGACTCCATGAGCTTCGCGATGTCCGCGATCTCCTTCGCAAGCGACTCGCCGTCGAGCTTCGCCGCGTTCTTGATCTGCTCGGCGAGCCCGTCGGCCGCCATCTGCGCGGCCATCGCGCGCGGGCCCGTCAGCGCGAACACGCGGCGCACGCCTGCGGCGAGGCCGCCTTCGCTCACAAGCACGAACTGCTTCGCCTCGCCCATCGACGCGAGGTGCGTGCCGCCGCAGAACTCGATCGAGTGCTCGCGCCACTTCGGGTTGTCGGGCTTCGCGACGAGCTCGGCGACCGGCACGCCGATCGACACGACGCGCACGGGGTCCGGGTAGCGCTCGCCGAACACGGCGCGCACGCCGCTGATCGTGCGGGCTTTCTGGAGCGGGACTTCACGCGCATCGATCGCGAGGTTCGCGCGGATCGCGTCGTTCACGCGGCGCTCGACCTCCTTGATCTGGTCGATCGTGAGCGCGCCCTTCGCGGCGTAGTCGAAGCGCAGCTTCTCGTCGTCGACGAGCGAGCCCTTCTGCTCGACCTCTTCGCCGGCGACCGCGCGCAGCGCGAGGTTGAGCGCGTGCGTGGCGCTGTGGTTCGCGCGGATCGACTCGCGCCGGTCGCGCTCGAGCATGAGCTGGCCCGACTCGCCGCACGACATGCGGCCCTGCTTCACGCGGCCGATGTGGAGCACATACTGGCCCGCGCGCTGGACATTCTCGACGACGAACACGCTGTTGCCGCCCGACGAGCGCTCGAGGTCGCTGCCGTGGCTGTGCGCGCGGTCGACGCGGAAGCTGCCGTGGTCGGCGACCTGTCCGCCCATCTCGGCGTACAACGGCGTCTTGTCGAACACGAACGCGAGGAGGCCGGTCGAGTCCGCCTCGGCGTGCTCGTCGAAGTCGTGGCCGTTCCAGATCGCCATCAGCGTGGCGCTCGTGGGCTTGCCGGCGAACCTGCCGTGGTCGTCGGTCGGTCGGACGGTGAGTTCCTCGAGCTTTGCGATGGCGTCGGGCGGGAAGTGCATGCCCGTCTCCGCGCCGCCGGCCGAGCGGCTCTTCTCGCGCGCGGCTTCCATGAGCGTCTCGTAGCCGGCGACATCGACCGCGAGGCCCGCTTCCTCGGCCATCACTTGCGTGAGGTCGATGGGGAAGCCCCAGGTGTCGTGCAGGCGGAAGGCGTCGTCGGCGGAGATGGTGGTGCTGCCTGCCTTCTTCACGCGCGCGGCCGCGTCGGCGAAGAGCGCGAGCCCGCGCTCGAGGGTCTTTCCGAACTGGATCTCTTCTTCCTCGATCAGTTGCGCGACGCGCTTCGCGGCGGGGGCGAGTTCGGGGAACGCGCCGCCGAGGCTCGCGACGACCGCGGGGACGAGGTCCTTGAGGAACGGCCCGCGCACGCCGAGGGTCTGGTGCCCGTGGCGCACGGCGCGGCGCAGGATGCGGCGCAGCACATAGCCGCGGCCTTCGTTCGAGGGCGTGGCGCCGTCGGTGAGCGCCATCGTGAGGCAGCGGATGTGGTCCGCGATGACGCGGTAGGCGATGTCGGTGTGGTCTTCGAGCTTGCCCGAGTAGGCGCGCGCGCCCGTGCGTGCGCGGATCGCCTCGAAGACGGGCGCCCAGATGTCGGTGTCGTAGTTCGAGCGCTTGTCCTGGATGACGCTGACGAGGCGCTCGAAGCCCATGCCGGTGTCGACATGCTTCGCCGGGAGCGGCTTCAGGCTCTTGTCCGGTTCGCGGTTGAACTGGATGAAGACATGGTTCCAGATCTCGAGGACATCGGGGTCGCCCGAGTTGACCTTCGACGCGGCGTTGCGGCCGCCGCCGATCCGGTCGTAGTGGATCTCGGTGCACGGGCCGCAGGGGCCGGTGTCGCCCATCTCCCAGAAGTTGTCCTTCATGTTGCCGGGAAGCACATGGCCGGCGGGGAGGAGCGATTCCCAGATGCGCTTCGCGTCGAGGTCGGGCTCGAGGCCGGCGGCCGCGTTGCCTTCGAACCAGGTCGCGTAGAGGCGGTTCGGGTCGAGGCCGTAGACCTTGGTGAGGAGTTCGAAGCCCCAGCGGATCGATTCTTCCTTGAAGTAGTCGCCGAAGGACCAGTTGCCGAGCATCTCGAAGAAGGTGTGGTGATAGGTGTCCTTGCCCACATCCTCGAGGTCGTTGTGCTTGCCGCCGGCGCGAATGCACTTCTGGGTGTTGACGGCGCGGGTGTAGGGGCGCTTGCCGCGGCCGAGGAACACATCCTTGAACTGGTTCATGCCCGCGTTGGTGAAGAGCAGGGTCGGGTCGTCGTGGGGGACGACGGGGCTCGACGGGGCGAAGGTGTGGCCCGCCTTCTCGACGAAGAAGTCGATGAAGGCCTTGCGGATCTCGGCGGCGGTGGTGGGGCGCGACATAAGTGGAACGGAAGGATAGATGGAAACGGGGAAAGGGAGGCGGGGCGGGGTCGCGCCGACAGGCACCCCCGACAGGTGCACGGCACGTGCCAGTCAGTGCCAGGCACTGCATGGCACGTGCCGTGCACGTCTCTGAGCGCTCGCCGCTGGGGCGGCTCGCTCTGGCGCTTCCCAACGGGTTCCTGCCTGCCTTCCCGATCCCGCAGGGTGCCAGGCACGTGCCAGTCAGTGCCAGGCACTGCACGGCACGTGCCGTGCACCGATTCTGGCTAGGCTGCGCGCATGGTCACCCGCGTCTCCCGAACCCCCTTCGTCGGCGGCAACTGGAAGATGAATCTCACCCGCGCCGACGCCGCGGCGCTCGCGCGCGCCACCGCGCAGGCCGCCGCCGGGCGCGGTGTCGAATGCGTCGTGTTCCCGCCGTTCGTCTATCTCCCCGACGCAATCGTCGCGCAGACCGCAGACATGCGCGTCGGCGCGCAGGACTGCTCCTCCGAAACCAAAGGCGCCTTCACCGGCCAAGTCAGCGCCGCGATGCTCCGCGACATCGGCTGCTCCGCCACGCTTATCGGTCACTCGGAGCGCCGCCACGGCCTCGGCGAGGTCGACGCGCTGCTCACCAATAAGGTCGCCCGCGCGCTCGAAGCCGGTCTGATCCCCGTCCTCTGCGTCGGCGAAACCCTCGCCGAACGCGAGGCCGGCCGCGCCCACGCCGTCATCGAAACCCAGCTCCGCGGCTCGCTCGCGGGACATTCCGAGGACGCGCTCGCCACCCTCGTCGTCGCCTACGAACCCGTCTGGGCCATCGGCACCGGCCGCACCGCGACCCCCGATGACGCCGCCGAAGCGCACCGAACGGTGCGGAAGACGCTGGCATCCATGTATAGTGTTCGATTCTCCGAGCAGGTCCGTGTCATCTACGGCGGCTCGGTGAACGCGAAGAACGCGGCCGATCTCTTTGCTCGCGAAGAGATCGACGGTGGACTCGTGGGCGGCGCGTCACTCAACGCGACCGACTTCGCAGCCATCATCGCCGCCGCCTCCTCGCGTCGCGCCTGAGAGCGTCTGCCTGCCGCGTGCAGCAAACGCAAGTGTCCGTCCGACCGACAGATCGGTTTCAGCCATGCAGATCTTCTTTGCCGTCCTGACCGTCCTCTTCATCGTCGTCTCCATCGCGCTCGTGCTGATCATTCTGGTCCAGCGCCCGCAGGGTGGCGGCCTCTCCGGCGCGTTCGGTGGCGGTGGCGGCACCGACACCGCGTTCGGCGGACGAACTGGCGACGCACTCACCGTCGCGACGATCAGCGCGTTCGCGATCTACCTGCTTCTTGCGATCGGCTTGAACATCACCGGCAATGTGATGCGCAATGCGCCCGCGACTCCTGCGTCGACCACCGCGCCCGCCGATGCGACCACCGCACCCGCCGACGCAACCACGGCGCCGACCGACGCAACCACCACTCCCGCGCCGGCTCCCGCACCCACCGACGGCGCAGCAGCCCCAGCTCCCGCACCGGCAGCACCCGCGACCGAACCCGCTCCCGCTCCCGCGCCAGCCCCGGCCCCGGCAGAGCCCGCGCCCGCCGCTCCGTCGACCGGCGGTTGAGGCAGCCACCAAGGCAACCGCATGATTCGCTCGATGACCGGCTTCGGTGCAGCATCCGCAGAAGCGGAGGGCTGCCGCTTCGCCGTTGAGATCAAGAGCGTCAACAACCGCTTCTTCAAGGCGACGGTGCGTGTTCCCGAGGAACTCTCGACCCTCGAGACCGAGATCGAGACTGCCGTCGCCAAGCGCCTTGCTCGCGGTAGCGTCATGGTGCTCGTTCGCTTTGTGCCTGGCGGCTCCGTCGCAGCGGCCGAGGTGAACCCCGACGCCGCGCGCACAGCGCTCACCGCGCTCCTCGCAGCGCTTCCCACCGAACTCCGCGACCGCGCGACCGTCGACCTCGGCGCGCTGCTCGCCGTGCCGGGCGTCCTGCGCACCGACGGCGTGGAGAAGATCGTCGAGTTCGCGCGCCCCGTGGTGCTGCGCCTTCTCGACGACGCCTGCACGCGCGTCCTCGAGATGCGCGCTCGCGAAGGCGAGTCGATCGCCCGCGAGCTCGACCGCTTCGGCCAGTCGATCCGCGGCGCGCTTGCCGTCGTCGCAGACCGCGCTCCGCACGCGACGAACGCCTACCAGGATCGCCTCCGCAACCGGATGAACTCGCTTCTCACAGAGGTCGGCGCCGTCGCCGCAGAGGCCGACCTCCTGCGCGAAGTCGCGGTGTTCGCCGAGCGCTCCGATGTCGCCGAGGAAGTGACGCGCCTCTCGGGCCACCTCGTGCAGTTCGAGCAGGTGATCTCGCCCAAGCACCCAGAGCCTGCGGGACGCACCCTCGACTTCCTGTCGCAGGAAATGCTCCGCGAGGCGAACACCATCGCCAGCAAGTCGCAAGATGTGGAGATCGCGCGCAAGGTGGTCGAAATGAAGACCGCGATCGACCGTATCAAGGAGCAAGCGGCGAACGCCGAGTGATCACCGCCCGCCCGCCGCACATGGGCGGACCAGCGCGACCATGGGTCGGGAGTGCATGGTGCAGCCAGAGCCGCCAGACCATTTCCACGCGCCGCGCAAGGACGCGAAGCCCGATGCGGATCCCCGCGCCGCTTCGCGCGAGCGGTTCAACGCCCGCGAGATCGCGCAGGTGATGTCCCACTTCGACATCGGCGTGATCCGCGAGATCCGCGAGTACCGCCGCGGTTCGCGCCGCGCCGCAAAGCTGAAGCTCGTCGCCGAGCGAGGCGAGTTCCTTCTCAAGCGCCGCGCCACGGGTCGACTGCTCGACTCCGACCGCGCGCGCGCGGCGGCAAGCCACAAGTTGCAGCAGATCGCCTCGCGCGGCGGAGTTCCCGTCGCGAGCCTCGAGGCGCTCAAGAGCGGCGGATCGCTCCTCGACTTCGGCGGCCGGCTCTACGAGCTGTATCACTGGATTCCCGGCACCCGCTTCGCACGGCACGCCGAGCAGGCGCGCGCCGCCGGCATCGCGCTCGCCCGCATGCACGGCGCGTTCGCAGATGTCGAGCTTCTCGAGGACCTTCCGCTCGGCGGATTCAGCGAGCCGGAGCCCGTGCGGGCGATGCTCGAGCAGGCGAAGGAAAAGGCGCTGCCACGCTGCAACGAGAGCGAGCAGGAGATGCTGAACGCATCGGTCGAGCTGCTTCTCTCCTATCTGCACCTCGGTGAAACCAAGCTGAATGCGAAGGGTCTCGCGCTTCAGCGCACCGCGATCTGCCACGGCGACTTCCATCCTGGAAACACGCTCTGGTACGGCGACACGCTCGGCGCGGTCATTGACTTCGACAGCGCGCGCCACGAGTCGGTGGCGGCCGAGATCGCCAACGCCTGCCTGCAGTTCTCGGTGAAGCACCGCGCGGGCGACAGTCCGCTCGACTGGCCGGTTGGCCTCGACCCCGAGAATCTCAGGGCGTTCCTCGCGGGCTACGCGGCCGCGCCCGCCATCAACCTGCGCGAGATCGCGCCCTTGGTTCCATGGCTCATGATGTCCGCGATCATCGCGGAGGCCGCATCGCCGATCGCCCGCGACGGGGATTTCGCGGGGATCTCACCGGCGCCATTCCTTCGGGCGACCGCGAGCCTCGTCGACTGGATCGCCCAGCGGACCCGCGCGATCGCGTCGGTGATCGAGCAGGAAGCCCACTAGCGCGTCAGGGCGGGGAAGTCTTCTCGGGCTTGCCGGAATCCTCGGCACGGTTGGCGCTTCCGCCCAAACCCGTGCTACTCTCTTTCCATGCAACTTGCGCTTGCGCTCACCACGCTGATCCTCGCGCAGACCGCGCCCGTCGAGCCCGGAGGCCGACCGCAGGCCAAGGTCAAGCCGCTCGGCAACCCGAACGCGGCGGTCGTGATCGACCTGAACGGCCAGATCATGCAGGCGCCCGTCGCGCCGATGCCGCTTCCGAGCGACTCCGAGCTCTCCCGCATCGATGTCTCCGCCGACCTCGTGCGCCTCGCGCGCCAGTTCGATTCCGATGCGTTCGCGGAGCGCGCCTCTGCGCGCGAGCAGCTCATCGCGCGCAAGCCGTCGCCCGACGAGCTGATGGCGCTCCTGCTTCGAAAGGACCTCTCCAACGACGCGCGCCATGCGATCGTGTCGGTGCTCGAGCAGCGAATCATGGAGGCGCCGCGCGGCGCGCTCGGGATCCGCATGGAAGGACCTCTGATGCGCTCGACCGGCGTGCGCGTGACGGGACTCGTTCCTGGAATGCCCGCGGAGCGCGTGCTGCAGGTCGGAGACCTCATCAGCTCGGTCGAGGAGCGGCTGGCCCTCGACCGCAGCGACCTGATCCGGGCCGTGCAATCGCTGCCGCCTGGCGTCGAGGTGAACCTCGTCGTGCGTCGCACGAAGCGCGATGCCGAGGGCAAGGTGATGGTCGGCGACGACGGCCTCGAGCGCATCGACGAGCTCAAGTTGAAGCTGCGCCTTGGTTCGACGGAAGATCTGAACGAGCGCGGCGACGCGCAGGGCGGAGGCGTGGTCAACGCGATGGCGCCGCAGCGCCAGGCGCAGATTCAGGAGGCGCGGCAGCGTTTCCTTCCAAGCGTGACCGTGGTCGAGTTCCCGAGCCGCGAGCAGCCGTCGGCACGCCCGGCTGTGAATCCAGAGCTCCTGCGCAAGCAGCTTGCAGCGCTGCAGCTCGCGGGGAAGGACCCGGAGATCATCAACGGCATGCGCAAGCGGCTCGAGCTCTTGGTGGGCCGGTTGATGTCCGACCCAGACCAGTCCACTCGCGAACAGGTCGACGCTGCACTCGAGGCGCTGGCGAACGAGATCCGCGGACTGCGCTGAATCTTCTCGGCTTTCTCGGCTGATGTCCGCCCGCCAAAGAGCGACGCCGCTCAAGAGAGCGGATTGCGGAAGTGCTCGTTCTGGATCGGAACGATCACCTCGAGCACATGCTGGAGAACCTCGGCGGGCGAGCCCATCGCGTTCACCTCGTGCACGATCTCGCTTGGGTAGCACGCGAGCACCGGCCGCGTCTCGCGCTCGTACACCTCGAAGCGCTTGCGGATCACCTTCTCGTCGGCGTCGTCGATGCGGTTTTCCTTGAGTGCGCGGCGGCGCATGCGCGTCACCATCGCCTCGATGTCGGGGCACACGAGATGGAGCACGGCGAGCACCTCGAGATGCTTCTCGAGCGCCTTCGCCTGCGTCACGTTGCGCGGGATGCCGTCGAGCACCAGCAGGTCGACATTCGGCTTGTAGATCGAGAGCACGGTCTGCGCGTGCATGTTCTGGCGCCACATCTCGATGGTGAGTTCGTCAGGCACGAGCTCGCCGCGCGAGGAGTACGACATGAACTTCTTGCCAAGTTCGGACGACATGTCGAGCGAGCGGAACACATCGCCGCAGGCGAGGTGGAAGAAGCCCGGGACCTTGCCCAGGATCTTGCCCTGCGTGCCCTTGCCAGCGCCGGGGGCGCCGAAGAGCAGGACGGTCTTGAACTTCCGCGTCGTTTGAGCAGCCGTATCTGACATTGGACTCTCCCGAACCCGCCACTGCCGATGGCGGGAGCGGAGCGTAGAACGGGCATCGGCAGTCGGGGGCGGCGAGGCGAGGGAAATGGGCAAAAACCCGCCGTCGAGGCGGCTTTCGGACTCGACTCGCTGCGGGCGGGAAGATCCACGGCAGGTTCTGCGCGGTGGTTACACTCGGCGCATGGAGTTTCCTGCGCGGAGGTGGATTCGCCCCGAGCCCCGTCCCGAGGCGGGCGGGCTGCTTGACCGGCTCTTCGAAGGCCGCGGCCTGCGTTCGCTCGACGAGCGCGAGGCGTTCTGCCGCCCGAACCTCAAGCAGCTGCAATCTCCGAAGGCCATGCACGGCATGCGCGAGGCCGCCGACGCGGTGTGCGAAGCGTTGCGAGGCGGCAAGCGCCTCGCCATCTACGGCGACTATGACGTCGACGGGATCATGGCGACCGCGATCCTGTGGCACATGCTGCGGGCGATCGAGCCGTCGGCGCCCGTGCGCACCTATGTGCCGCACCGCATCGAGGAGGGCTATGGCCTCAACCGCGAGGCGCTCGATGCGCTGCGCGGCGAGGGAATCCAGACAGTCATCACCGTCGACTGCGGCGTGTCGGCGATTCGAGAGGCCGCGCACGCGCGCGACATCGGCCTCGAGCTGATCATCACCGACCATCACGAGCTGCATCCGTCGCACGAGGTGCCCGTCGCCCGCGCGGTCGTGCATCCCCGCTTGCCCGGCGAGCAGCGCTTCGGCGAGCTCTGCGGCGCGGGCGTCGCGTGGAAGCTTGCGTGGATGATCGCCGAGCGCTGGTGCGGTTCGGAGCGGTTGCCGAAGGTGCTGCAGGACCGCCTGCTCGCGCTGCTGCCTCTTGCCGCGATCGGCACGGTCGCCGATGTGGTGCCGCTTCTTGGCGAGAACCGCGTGGTCGTCGCCCGTGGACTCACGCTTGCGCGTGCGACGGGAATCCCCGGCCTCGACGCGCTTCTCGAGAGCGCGCGTGCCGAGCCAGTCGTCGACGCGGAGCAGATTGCGTTCCGCGTGGCGCCGCGGCTGAATGCGTGCGGCCGCATGGGCCACCCCGAGGAGGCGGTCGAACTGCTGACGACCGCGGATCGCCGCCGCGCGGAGGAGATCGTCTCGCGGCTCGAAGGCCTCAACGCGGATCGAAAGAAGGAAGAGAACCGCATCTTCGAGACGGCGCTCGAGCAGCTTGGTCCACAGCTTGCGGCAGGTTCGCGCCCGCGCGGCATCGTGCTCTGCGACGACTCGTGGAACCTCGGCGTCGTCGGAATCGTGTGCTCGAAGCTGGTCGACCGCTACGCGTGCCCGGTGATCCTGTTCACGCGGAACAAGGATGTCTACAAGGGCTCGGGTCGCAGCGTCGACGGAGTCGAGCTCCACAAGGTGCTCGCGGCGTGCAAGGAGCATCTCCTGAACTTCGGCGGCCACGCGATGGCTGCGGGCGTGACGGCGTCGGGCCACGATGCGATCGCGCGGTTCAAGCAGGCGTTCGAGCGCGAGGTCGACGCGCTGCTGCCGCCGGCCGATCAGCAGCGTCCACCGCTCTCGATCGACTCTGTGTGCGCGCTTGGCGATCTCGACATCGCCACGGTGCAGGAGATCGATCAACTCGCGCCCTTTGGCCGCGAGAATCGCAAGCCGGCGCTGCTTGTCGAGGGCGCGAAGCTGACCCAGGTGCGACCTTTCGGCAAGGCTGGCGCGGTGCGGCACCTCGAGCTCGTCGTGAGCCAGGAGCGCTTCGGACGCCCGAGCTTCCTGCGGATCCAGTGGTGGGACGGCGCGCAGCACGCGACCGCGCTCGAGAAGGGCATGCGGCTCGATCTCGTGATCGAGCCGGGGCTCGACCGATACCGCGGTGGCGTTGAGCCGAACGCGCGGCTCCTCGACCTCAAGGTTGCCGCGGTGGAGAGCGCGCGATGACGGCCGCGCTTTCCAGGCGCGCGACCGATCCGGTGCGCGCGTATCTCGCGTGCGCGCGGCTTGCGTGGATCGACGATGTCGACGGGTTTGCCGCGCGATTCACGGCGGGTGCCGCGATCGAGCGCGCCGCGGGCGACGCGATGCTCCCGTTCCGACGAGCTGTGGTGCGCGCATTGCTCTCGGAAGTGCGCGAGGCGCGCAAGGCGACCGGCGCCTGCAGCGGCTGCGACTGCAAGCAGCCGTGCGAGACGCCGCTCGATCCGCAGGCGTTCGAGGCATTCGAGCGCGCATGGGCGCAGGCGGTGCTTGCGGAGGCGTCGGAGCGCGCGGCACGCGCGTCGGACGCGGCAGGCGACGCCGATGCGTGGGAGCTGTACCGCCGCACCGCGCTCGAGGGCGCGGAGACCGCGGCACTCGCGCGCGAACGCGGCATCACGACCGCCGACGCCCGCACGCGCGCGGCGCGCGCGGCGGCACGCTTCGACGCCGCCCTGCGCGAGACGCTCGCCGAAGAGGGCGTCGCGGCCGAAGACGCCGACGACGAACTCGCGTGGCTCATGGAAGCGGCGATGCGGTGAGTATGGCGCGCGAGGCTGCGGTCAGAGCAGCACTTCCTCGCCCGACTTGATTTCGCGGGGGAGCGCGATGTCGGCGAGGTCGTCGGCCTCGAGGGCGGTTTCGGCTGCGATCTCGATGCGGGCGTCGACATCGCCGTTTGGCTTGCGGGGAATCTTCACGCCGAACTTCTCGAGCCAGCCGCCGTTGCGGTTCGACTGGATCTGGTGGCTCCAGGCGGGGCTGTCCTCGCCGGACGCGTTCTTCAGGGGCGCGAACTCCTCGGTGCGGCTCGTCTCCATCACGAGCGACTTCTTCGCGATGCCGAGCGCGTCGAACACGAAGGCCTCGAACTTGATCGCGTTCGGCTCCGCAGGTTCGACGGTCTTCTTCTGGGTGTCGCACCAGTAGGGGACCTTCTTCTTCGCGCGGTGGAAGGGCAGCGCGAAGTCGCCCTGCGTGAGGCGCTGCATGAACGCGACGGAGATCGCGTGGATCGCGATCGAGCCCGCGTTGAAGCGCAGCTTGCCCTGCGCGTCGAGCGAGTTCGTCAGCTCGGCGGGCATGTCGCTGTACTCGATCACCACGGTCTTGCCGCCGACCTCGCAGAAGACGCCGACCTTCTCGGCGGCATCGCGCTTGGCGACCATCTTGCTCGACATTTCGCCCGACGAACCTTCGCCCGACGCGTGCAGGCCGAGGAACACCGGGTCCGCGATGCGCACCATCGGGTTGTCGACCTGGAAGTAGCTCATGTGCTCGACGCCGCGCGCCTGCATGTCCTCGAGCGCGCCGCTCGCGTGGAGCGCGCGGATCGCGCCGCCGTGGCCGTCCGGGTTGAGCGCGAGCGACTTCGGCGTCTCGAGGATGAGCTTGCCGTCGAAGGTGATCGATGGCATCGTGCCCTGCTCGAAGAGGAAGGTGTCGGCTGGATTGCGGCCGAACCAGTTGTTGTCGCGGAAGAACGCGCGCGTGTCGGCGCTGTTCAGCGGGCTCGTCATGATGTACCACGGGAGCGACCGGCCGTAGCGCTTCTCGGCTGCCGTGATCTGCTCGGCGAACACGCGGAAGAGCGGCTTGCCGGCGACGACCGTGGCCGGGAAGGTGCCCTTCGGTCCCTTCCAGCCGAGTCGCGTGCCCTGGCCGCCGGCGACGGTGAACACGGCGATCTTGCCCGCGCGCAGGAGCTCTTCGCCGTGCGCGCGCGCGGCGCCGACGGGGCTTCCGAGCGCGACATACGGCGCGGGCTGGACCGCGGCGTAGTCGACCTTCGCCTCTGCGCCGCCCTTCACGAGCCGCGCGACGAGCGGTAGGTCGATCGATGCGAGCTGCGCGTGGAGAGCCTCGCGTTCGGCGGGTGAGAGCGAGGCCGCGTGGCGAAGGACATGGCCTTGGCCATGGGATTCGAGCGTGTCGGCGAGGGTTCGTTCGGCGTCGAGTTGCATGGGAACTTCGTGGACCGCGGTGAAGTGGACGGCCTGGACTGCGCGCGTGTATCGGTTACTGGCTCGGCGGAAGCGGCTTCGACCAGCCTTCGGGGCGGTGGCGCACGATGAGCCCGGCGTGCAGGTAGATGACCTGCTCGCAGACATTCGTGCAGTGGTCGGCGATGCGCTCGATCGACTTCGTGATCGTGAGGAGGCGGAACGCGTAGTCGACCGGCAGCATGCCCGCGGCGACCTGCTCCTGCGCGGTCTTCATGAGCTGCTTCTTGAAGCTCGCGACGGTGTCGTCGAAGAGAAGCACCTGCTGCGCGAGGCTGACATTGCCCGAGGCGAGCGCGCGGTTCGAGTCGCGCAGCATGCCGATCACCGAGTTCGCCATCACGCGGAAGACATCGGGGATGCGCGCCGGCAGCGCGACATCGGAGAGGACGGCCTCGGCGATGTCGACCGCGCAGTCGGCGACGCGCTCGAGCTCGTTGTTGACCTTCACGATCGTGAGGACCGATCGGATCGACTTCTCGTCGGTCACGCCCATCGCGAGGAGCGGGATCGAGGCGCGCTCGATCTCGACATCGACCCGGTCGATCTCCTCGTCGTCGGCGATGACGGCACGCGCCTTCTCGCGGTCGCCGTCGAAGTAGCTCTCGACCGCCTTGAGGGTGATGGCGAGGACGCGGTCTCCCTGGGCGACGATGTCGGAGCGGAGATGAGCGAGGCTGTCGTTGAAGTTCTGCACGGCTGCGCGAGTATACCTGTCGCGCGTATGCTGACGGCCTTGCGGAAATCGATCAATCATGCCTGAACTCTGCGTCAACATCGACCATGTCGCGACCGTCCGGCAGGCCCGCCGGACCTACGAGCCCGATCCCATCCTGGCGGCGACCGAAGCCGAGGCCGGCGGTGCCGATGGAATCACCGTGCACCTGCGCGAGGACCGTCGGCACATCCAGGACGCCGACCTTCCGCGGCTGAAGGAGGTCGTCCGCACGAAACTCAACCTCGAGATGGCGGCGACCGACGAGATGGTGGCGATCGCGATCGCGCTGAAGCCCCAGCTCTCGATGTTCGTGCCCGAGCGGCGCGCCGAGGTGACGACCGAGGGCGGCCTCGATGTCGCGGGGCAGGAGGGGCGCATCCGCGAGGCGGTCGCGCGGCTCAAGGGCGCCGGGATCGCGGTGAGCGCGTTCATCGACGCGGACGAGCGGCAGATCGCGGCGGCTGCGCGGGCGGGGTTCGACTTCTGCGAGATCCACACCGGGCCATACGCGCATGCGGTGCACGACCATGGCGCCGCGGATCCCCGTGCGCAGGCGGAACTTGCGAAGGTTCGGCGCGCGGTCGAGGCGGTGGGGGCGGCGGGCATGCGTCCGAACGCGGGCCACGCGCTCAACTACGACAATGTCGGCGCGATCGTGGCGATTCCGAACCTGCGCGAGCTCCACATCGGGCACGCGATCGTGTCGCGGGCGGTGTTCGTCGGGCTGCGCGCGGCGGTCGTTCAGATGAAGGACGCGATGAAGGCGCGGTGAGGTCTCCGGCGCGTGAGCGGCGGGTTTCCTGCGGAAATCTCGCTACACTTCGCGCCATGATCGAGTTCCGTGGCTGCTACACCGCGATTGTGACGCCCTTCACCTCGGACGGGATCGCCGTCGACGAGACGCGCCTTGCCGAGCAGATCGCCTTCCAGGCCGATGGCGGCGTGCGCGGCATCGTCGCCTGCGGCACGACGGGCGAGTCGCCGACGCTCGAGGATGACGAGCATCGCCTCGTCGTCGAGACTGCGGTCGAGCTCGGAAAGAAGCGCGGGCTGCAGGTGATCGCGGGTGCAGGCTCGAACTGCACGCGTCACGCGGTTGCGCTGCAGAAGCTTGCCTTCGAGATCGGCGCCGATGCGGGCCTCCAGGTGAGCCCGTACTACAACAAGCCCTCGCAGGAGGGGCTCTACCGCCACTTCATGACGGTCGCAGACTCGTGCGCGCTGCCGGTGATGCTCTACAACATCCCGGGTCGCTGCGGCGTCGCGATCAACCCCGACACCGTCGCACGGCTTGCGAAGCATCCGAACATCGTGGCGATCAAGGAAGCGACCGGGTCGATGGACTCTGCCAGCGAGATTCGCCAGCGCTGCGGCATCACGATCCTCTCGGGCGACGATTCGCTGACGCTCTCGTTCGCCGGCTGCGGCAGTGCAGGCGTCGTGAGCGTGGTGTCGAACCTCGTTCCGGCGCGCGTGCAGGCGCTGTGCGATGCGTTCCTCGGCGACCGCTTCGGCGAGGCGCAGGAGATCCATCGCGGGCTCTTCCCGCTCGCGAAGGGTCTGCTGTCGCTCGATGTGAATCCCGTGCCGCTCAAGGCCGCGATGCGGTTGCTCGGCCGTGATTCGGGCGCGGTGCGGCTGCCGCTGGCGGAGGCGTCGAAGGAGACCGTCGCGAAGATCACCGAGATTCTCGCGAACGCCGCGCTGCTGAAGCTCGAGGCCGTTGCGGTTGAAACGAAGCAGGCCGTGCAGCCGCAGACGGTGCGCGCGTGACGACGACACAGCCGCCCGTGAATCCGCACGACGCGCGGTCGATGCCCTACAAGATCGCGGTGCTCTGCTACCTCTACGACACGGAGGGGCGGTTGCTGCTGCTTCACCGCCGCAAGCCGCCGAATCGCGACATGTACTCGCCGATCGGCGGAAAGCTCGAGATCGCCGACGGCGAGGGGCCGCACGATTGCGCGCTGCGCGAGATTCGCGAGGAGGCGTCGGTCTCGCTGAAGCCCGACGAGATCAAGCTGATCTCGATCGTGAGCGAGCGCGCGTACCAGGGCGAGGAGCACTGGCTGATCTTCCTCTTCGAGGCGACGCGGCCGATCCGGCAGGATGAGATCCCGCACCAGGAGTTCGACGAAGGTCGGCTCGAGTGGCATCGCGTCGAGGATGTCGAGAAGCTGCCGATCCCGGAGACGGATCGCGCGGTGATGTGGCCGAATGTCCGCAAGCACCGCGGCGGGTTCTTCATGGTGCACATCGATTGCGCCGAGCAGCCGATCAAGCCGCGGATCGTGGAGTCGTGGCTGTAGGGAGCGGTTGTCCGTTCGTCCGCGCTGCGGCGCCTGCGTGAAACCCGACGCGTGTCGCGCGGAAAGTGATCCTCATGAGCAATTCATCGAATTCGGCGGGCGGTCAGGGAAGCGCGGGCAATGTGATCGCCGCGATCTGCAGTTTCTTCGTTCCGGGGCTTGGACAGCTGGTGCAGGGACGAATCCTGGCGGCGCTGTTGATGTTCGTGCTGGCGGGCGTGGTGTGGTTCGTCAGCCTGGGCATGCTGGGCTGGGTGATGCACCTCGTGGCCTGCATCGAGGCCGCCCGTTGGAAGCGGCGATAGGCGGCTGAGCGGCTGCAAGCGGGGCTTCCAGACCAGTTTTGGCGCGCGATTGAGAGACGGCTTCGTGCCGGGCGGAGAGTTCATGGAGGCGTGCATCGCCCCCTGAACCCTCTTTCGACCTCCCAAGCCAACTCAAGATCGGAGCACCCGCCATGCAGCCCCTCGCCAGCCGCCACTCGAAGACCCTCGCCGCCGCCATCCTTTCGCTTGCCGCGACCGCCGCCGCCAACGCGGCGATCGTCAGCACTTCGGGGCCGGTCGTTCAGATCGCGCCACCCGCGTCGGCGGTGTCGTTCGCGCTCCCCGGAGGCCCGGTGTACTGCTGGGACGAGCAGTCCAACGCGGCAGTGCCCTCGGCCGGCTTGGCGGTCAACCTGCTCGGGAACGGCGCGTGGACCGGTGCGGCGCCGTTCAACGCGACCTACCTCGGCGGCGCGGTCGACTCGCACATGATCCATCTCGACGCGAGCGGTGGAGTCTGGACGGCCACCGGCACCGTGACCTTCAGCAGCGCCATCGTCGCGGTCATCTACGACAACGCGCTTCTCGCGGCATCTGACTCCCTGCTCGGCTCGGCCACTGCGTACGAGCCGATCGGGTTCCTGCGCAGCACCAACTCCTCGCTCTTCCAGAACTTCATCCAGGTCAGCGGCAACCAGATCAGCTTCACGATCTGGGCCTCCTCGGTGAATCTGCCGAACCGAATCGCCGAGTTCCGGGTGCTTACCGATGCGACGGTTCCCGCGCCGGGCGCGATGGCGTTGCTCGGTGTCGCAGGCGCTGCCTGTGGCCGCCGCCGCCGCCGCCGACGCTGAACGCCTCAAAGGCGATCCAAACGCGCCTTGATCGAAAGTCGAGTTCCGCGGGCGGTGCGGTCTGTGCGGGCTATGAGGCCTGTGCGGCCTGCGCCGCCTGTACGCATTTCGAGGCTTGTGACGGTTGGTGGAGCGGTTTTGGGTGATCGCGCGCCTGCCTGCGGCGGGTCCCTTGCCGTGCGGCGACTGCGGAGTAGTCTCGGCTCGCCCTCGCGCGGAGTCTTCCGTGCGCAGGGGCGAGCGCGATGATGCACCAGAAAAGCGGGAACAAGATGCGAGAACATGCGACAGCGCCCGTCGCGGCTGCTGCCGTGGCGGCGTGTCTCCTGATCGAGCCGTCTGCCCACGGCGCGATCGCGGCTTCGCTCGTCGGACGCATCGAGGGGCGCGTCGAGACTTGCGCGTTCAATCCGGCGCTCGGCTGGGACTCGAACGCCGCGTCCAGCCCGCTTGCGCTGTCGGCGTTCCAGAACGACTTCGAGCAGTCGAACGGGAATCCGTTCCGAAGCTGGGCGCTTGAACTCGGGCCGACCGTGGATGGTGGCGCGGTCTACATCTTCGATCCGGTCGACTTGTCGGGAGGCGGGATCGGTGGCGCGCGCGCGGTCGTGCTGCGCGACCTGTTCGCGCGCTGGATCGATCCCGCGACCGAGCGGGTCGCGGGCGGGACGGAAGGGCGTGCGGCCACCGCAGCGGCGTTC
>JBEAUK010000167.1:0-2632 GCA_041161465.1 Planctomycetota bacterium
AAAAAGGTGGCGCGGCGCCGTGTGCCTTTCCGCAGCACGCGACGCCGCACCATGGAGGGCGAACCGCGCGAAACACGCGCGATGCGCCGAAAGTGTCGACACTCAGGGCTCGCCGATGCGAGCACCTGTGGTCCTGAACTACTCGGTTGTAGGCACGAAACTCAGGGTGACCGCACGCACATGCGCTTTACGAACGCGCACGGGGGAAGATCGGCTTCACATCTCACTTTACGAAAGATGAGGGCGCCGCTTCTCACCGTTTGACACAAGAGAGCGATATTTTTTAGGACTTTCCAAACAGTCGCTCGTCCACGAGCATCCCTTGCGGGACCGCCAGTTCGGCCGTGTCGACCATGGTTGCCACGGGGTAAGCGACCGCATCCACCGCGAAGGCCCCTGCCGGACGGTGGTTTCCGGAGCGCCCCAGGCCGCCGAACGGCAGCTTGCTGCTCGCCCCCGCCGTTCCAGTGTTCCAGTTCAGGCAGCCCGCGCGAACCCCCGCGAAGAAGGCGTCCCACTCGGCGCGGTCGGCTGAGAACAGGCTTGCGGCAAGCCCGAAGTTGGTCGCGTTCGCCTGCGTGATGGCGTCGTCGAGGCCAGAGGCCCGCGAGATCTGGACGAACGGCCCGAAGATCTCCTCCTCGTCCATGCTCCGCTCGAAGCGACCGATCTCGACGGCGCCTGGCGACAGGAAGTAGCCGTCGCGATCGAGCGGCGAGGCCTCGAGCAGCAGCCGACCCCCCGCTGCGACTCGCGCCTGGGCGCGCAGCACGGCATCGCGGGCCTCGCCCGTGACGAGCGGGCCCATGAACGCAGGCACGCCGTCGTCGGCTGCCGCGATCATGAGGTTCGACGCGAGCTTGAGAACCATCGGGATGAATCGGTCGGCCACCGAGTCCTCGACGATGATGCGGCGCGTGCAGGTGCAGCGCTGACCGGTGGTCGCAAACGCGGCGCGCACGCACTCGATCGCGGCGCGGCGAAGATCGGCCTTCGCCGTCACGACGGCCGGGTTCGATCCGCCCATCTCGAGCGCGATCAACCGGCCAGGCGTGTCGAGGTTCGCCTCGAGGATGCGGCGACCCACCGGGAACGAGCCCGTGAACAGGACGCCATCGACTTCAGGATGCGTGGCAAGACGCGCAGCGATCGCACCGCCGCCCTGCACGACATTGAACACGCCCGCCGGAAATCCAGCCTCGTGCGCGAGTTCGGCGAGCAACTGCCCGACCGACGCACCCTTCTCGCTTGGCTTGAACACGATGGTGTTCCCGAGGAGAAGCGCGGGCACGATGTGGCCGTTCGGAAGATGCGCGGGGAAGTTGTACGGCCCGAGCACCGCCATCACCCCATGCGGCTTGAAGGTGCAGAGACCGGTCTTGCCGGCACCCGCCGCGACCTCGAAGCCGGCGACGCGCGCGAGCACGCGGTCTTCGAGCGTGATCGTGACCTTCTCGGCGACGATCTTCGCCTCGAGCTCGGCCTCCCACTTCACCTTGCCGATCTCGCGCGAGATCGCGGCGGCAAGTCGCGACGCATGCTTGAGGCAGGTCTCGCGCCAGCGCTCGAGGTGTGCGCGCCGCGCGTCGAGCGGCAGCGCGCTCCACGCCGGAAGCGCACGCCGCGCCGCAGCCGCGGCCTCCTCTGCGTGCGCCGCCACGGGCGAGCCCGACCATACGGTGCCGCTCGGCCGCGCCGGATCGCGCGTCACGACTCGATCGCCCGAGAGCGGACGAAACGCGCCGTCGATGTAGTCGCTCGGCGGTCGCTCGAGGTACGCGTTCGAGAGAAGCATGCGTCAACCCTTCTTCGTGCCGCGACGCTTCGGAGTCTTCGACTCAGGAAGCGGCGTGAAGCCGACGACCGCATCGTGCGGCGCGCCGATCGCCTCGAGCGTCGCGACCGGAAGCGTCACGCGCTCGCCGGCGAGGCCGTAGCGCGTGCGCACGGCGCGGAAGCCCGAACGCCCCTTGTAGCTCACGAACGCCTCGCTCGACGACTCGACTTCCTTCGCGGCCGCGATGTGTCGCGTGCAGGTCGCCTTCACGATCGGGATCTCCGCGACCGCGGCGTCGAGGTACGGGCCGCCGTCGAACGGATCGACATGGCCGTGGTGCCGGAAGCCCTGCTTCTCGAGCATGCGCTTCGCGGGCTCCGTCTCCTCGCCGACCTTGCCGATCAGGGCGCGCGCCTCGGGCGGCAGGAGCGACGCGTAGATCTCGCCCTTCGGCCACAGGGAAAGCAGGAACTCCTTCGAGCGCGAGCTGAAGAGGTCCGCCTCCTTGTACGAGAGGTTGATGAAGCGCCGCCCGAGGTACTCCCACAGGAGCGTGCCCGAGTCGGGCGTGAGCGGGCCCATCATCTCGGCGAGTATGCGCTCGGCGAACTGGTCGCGGTGCAGGCCGATGAAGTGGAAGCGGACGAGCGACAGCAGCGATCCGAGCCGCTCGGGCCGTCCGCGGAATCCGGGCGCGAGGATGAGGCCGCCGACTTCGCTTGGCCCGCTGGTGTCGGTGCCGAGCTCGAGCGTGACGTGCGTCTGGCCGAGCTGCAGGTCCTCGCTGTAGAACGAGCGCCGCCCCGTCTTGAGGTAGATGTGCGGACGGCCCTCCCACGACACGCAGCACAGGAT
>JBEAUK010000003.1:0-59566 GCA_041161465.1 Planctomycetota bacterium
GTGAGCGGACTCCTCGCGCTCGAGCGCGCGTGGGCGATGCGCGCGATGATGGAGGCGCATGACCGCGTGCGCAGCGAGCTCGACGCCGACGGGAAGAGCGCGTGGTGGGAGCTCTTCCGCCTGCACTCCGTGCAGGGCCTCGGCTACGCCGAAGCGACGCGCGCAACGGGACTTCCGCTCGCGAGCGCGTCGCACATCAACCGCGTGGTCGCGACCAAGCTCCGCGAGACGCTCGCCGCGATCCTCATCCGCGACGGGATCCGCGAGGACGACATCGACCGCGAGCTCGCGTCGATGCAAGACCTGCTCGGCTAAACGCCCGCTACAGTCCGTGCGTGGATCAAACAGCCGTCGAGACCCTCTGCCCAGCGTGCGGTTACTCGCGCGTCGGCATCGCGTTGGACGCGCGGTGTCCCGAGTGCGGCGCAGACGGCTTCGCGAACGCGTTCGTCGTCGAGGGCACCTCGGTTCGGCCGGGCCTTTCGCCGCGCATCGTCGGCACGATCGCCGTCATGGTCGCCGTATTCACGATCTTCGTGACGCTGACCATGGGTGCCGATCCTGAACTCGCGCTGATCATGCTGATTGCCTGCGCGGGAGGCGCGATCTGGTCCGTCCGAGAGATCAGACGCACCGACGGCAAGCCGCGCGCAGTTACAGCGACATGGCTTATCCATCCGCGAGGGGTCGTGATCAGGGCTCGCGGCACGCAGCGCCGCATCCCCATCGAGGCGATCGCCGCGATTCATAGCGCGGACTCCCTCGTCGGATCCGTGACGCAGGTGTCGATCCGCGTGCGGCTTGTTTCATCTCAGACGCTTTCATGGCGGCCGATCCTGTACCTGCAGGGCTCGAGTGACGAGCGCCGCAGCAATGTGAGCCGAATGCGTCAGACGCTTTCACTCTGACAGGCGGTGCAGGGTGCGCACAGCGTGGCGGAATTGTTCCTGCAAAACATGCGGAAGTTTCGGGCACCCGCCAATCCCGCGGTAGCGTTGCACGACCGGCGCGATCGGCGCGCTCGATGGCAGAGGTGTATTGATGGCAATGCGAGGGAAAGGCGGTTGACCGTGAGGCACGACATCCATTCGAAGGACTTGGAGGGGACCGCGAGGCTCGAGGCGCTGGCGCGCAAGTGCCGATTGGATGCCGAAGATGAGGTACGCGCCTTGAGCGTGTACCAAGGCATGATCGACGCCATCGCGGATCGGGTCGCATCTCGAGATCGCGAGCCGAGTGCGCCACCGGCCACCGTCTACATCGCGGCGTACCAGCATCGGTTCGGCGTCGATCTCTCCGCACATGCATCGCGCGATCATGCGGAGACACGCCTGCTCTCGATCGCATGGCAGCAGTGCATGCGCGACGCAGAGATCCGTGCAGCCGTGGACGCCCGCTTCGGACCGCTTGTATCACAGGAGCCGCCGATGGAGCCGCCGTTCGATGCGGATCTACATAGCGGTGATGAAGGCACAGACGGCGACAGCGGCTCGGAGCTTGTGACCACGCTGCCATCGCGGCCAATCGAGACCGCGATGCCGCCTGGAGGCGAGGACGCGCGATCTCGGGATGACGCCGAAGACCGCCACCAGAGGAGGCGACGCACGTTCTGCGAGAAGCTTCTCGAAGAGTGGCCGGACTTCGTACGAGGCGAGGCACTCTGGATCGTGGAGTGCGTCGTCGAGCAGGAGAACACAGCAGTCCGCTGGCAAGACGCTACAGCCGACGACGATTCCCAGCGGGGAGTCGGAGACGGCGAGTGGTCATCATGACGGCCTAGGCGGGTCGCTTTCGCGCTTCTTCGCGGATCATCATCGAGAGCGCACCTTCCGTCGCCGAGGGCCCCCATCCGGTCTCGGCGGCGAGGCGGGCGATCTCATCGGGGGTCACCTGCTCGATCTTGCGACCACCGAGATGACGGCGCAGCGAGGAGGAGTAGGCCTCGTCGGGCAATCGTGCCGCGAGGTCCTCCTCGAGGATCGACTGCATGAGCGCGGCGTCGATGCGCCGAGCACCATCGCACTCGCTGCGGAGGAGCGTGGCTCGCGTGATAGGTTCGGCGGCGTCTGAGAGCGACTTGAGAACCCGCTCGAGCTGCGGCAACGCGGACGCGTCGACGCCAATCGATCCATGGCGCCGAAGCGCACGGAGCACCGAATTGCGCAGCGCCTTCGGATCGTCGCGGAGGTAGAACATGTGCTCGACACGAGTACGGACGACATATCCGACCTGCGCCATCATGTGAGCCGTCGCGACCAGGGTGAAGTCGACTGGTCGTGTCTCGCGCCCCTGCTCACGCCCTGTGGCGGATGCCGAGATTTCCCGGTCGAGCTCTGACTCCGTCGGATCGACGAAGCCCCGAGGCCGCCGTGCTCGCGCGGGCCGGCCCGAGAGCGCCTCCGCCAGCATTTGATCGCACTCTGCCTCGAGTGCGTCGATGTGTCGAATGAAGAGCACACCCCGCGAGCCGACATCCTCGATGCTGCGGCGGAGCAGATCGGGATCGCATCCGAGAGCGGCGTCGATCTCGATGACGCGCCGCGGCGCGTAGTCGTTGATGAGCGCCACCGCGAGAAGGCCGGTGCCACTTCCTGGCGCGCCGTGGATCAGGATGTGGTCGAGACGGGTGTCTCCCGCGAGGCACTTCGCGACAAGTGTGTCGAGCTGCTGCGGAATCCGCGAGGTGCTGAGGAAGTTGCTCAGGCTGTGAACCTGGAACAACGGCGCATCGCGACGCTCTGCCCTCGACGCAGCGAAAGACGATTGCTTCGCGGGCGTTGCGCGGATCGGGACGCGATTCCCCAGCGATGCAGCAGGATCTGACGGTGTCGGCGTGTCATTCGCCGCTCCGCGCTGACCGTCACCGGCGCCATCTTTCGCCGGATCGGTGTGCGAAGCCTTGCTTTCACGGTCGAGGTTCCCGAGATTGAGGCTCCCGGGATTGAGGCTCTCGGGATTGAGGCTCTCGAGATTGAGGCTCTCGAGATTGAGATCCGCAAGATCCATCCCATCGAGACCCGTCGTCGGATCTGACTCGATCTTGGGCTGATCATCAGGGCGCGGACTGATACCCCCGCCGCTTGCGATCGGCGCGAGTGCGTCCCCACAATCCTGGTTGTTGACTTTCTCCGCCTCGTCTTCTCCGTCGGCGCCATTCCACCCACTCGACCCATCGTCCATGGATCCTCCTTTGGATTGCCGTTGTTCCGCCTCACCCGCGACCCGTGCAGCACACCCACATGTCCGCGCGTCACCGCTCGTCCGAAAAAACAGACGGCGTCTTCTTCATCCAGTCACCTGTGCTGCGTGCAAGAAGATCACTCCTCTGCGGTGCGCGATCGTAGGCGCCGGCTCGCGGCAAGCAAGAGTTCGCGAGTGAGATTTCCCGATTCTGCCCAGGCGGCGCGGCTCGGCTCCGCTGCTGCTTCACATACGGCCGCGCCCCATCGGCGGCAGCTCCGCCCACCGCCGCCGTTGGATCCGATGGAGAGCGACCCAACGGAAAAACCACGAGGCTCGCCAGGATCTGCGGGGCCGTGCAGTTCGGGGCGAGCCGTCGGGTGTCGAAAGTCGTGACAAGTGTCAGTTCGGGTCAGCCTTCACGGCGGTTCCAGCGACAATCGAAGATTCCAGATTGTCGTATCCGAAGCCGTCGTGGTGGCGATAGCCCGCCGCGGCTTAGCGGCGGACGCCTTCGAGGCTGACAACCACGCGAACCGAGTCACCGAGGGTGCCCTTCTCAAGGCCGTACTTCATTCCGAAGTCGCTGCGCTTGACCGTGAACACCGCCTCGACGCCCGCGCGGGCGCCCATTCCCATATCTGCGACACCGGTGACCTCGAGGGCGGCGGTGATCGACTTGGTCACCCCGTGCATCGTCAGGTCGCCGGCGAGCTCAAAGTTGCCGTCGGCCTTCTTCGAGACCGACGCCGACTTAAAGGTCATGGTTGGGAACTCCTTCGAGTTGAAGAAGTCGGGGCTCTTCAGGTGACCATCGAGCTTCGGCTCGGCTGTGTCGACGCTGTCGGTGGCGATCGAGATGTCGAAGGCCGTTGGCTCGCCGCCAGCGCTGAAGCTCATGCTGCCGGAGACGGCATTGAACCGACCCCAGAACTGCCCAGCTCCGAGATGATGTACGCGGAACAGCGCGCTCGAGTGCACGTCGTCAATCTTGTAGGTCACACCCTCTGAGAGGCTGGCTCCCCCAGCCTGGGCGCTGGGCTGCGCTTTCGGTGTGGCCTGCGCGCCGAGACCGGCTGCGGTGAGGGCGGCGAGCGAGAGGATGCTGAGCGTGGCAGTAGTCTTTCGATTCATATGAGCTCCAGTGTTCATCCCGAAGGGATAGTGCGTGAGGGGTTCGAGAGCAGCGGACAGTATGCGGAGACGAGACCGTCGGCTTGGGAAGCAGCGAGCGACCCAGATTCGGCTGATCGGGGTTTTGAGATGCCATGGGACCCCTGACACGGGCGTCGTTGGGCGATCGCGATGGATTCAGCTCTGGTTGTCGGCACCGGGTGCTGCTCGGCTTCGGTGACCGCCCGCCCCCGCCGTCAGCCATGCAGCACTCTTGTTCGCGGGCTTAGAGCGGATGGCAAACTCGCAACCATACTCATGGTGAGTTATAAAGACTCGAAACAAGCCAGCACGGAGATTTGAAGAAGTTTTTAAGACTCATCAAGACTCGTTTCCCGCCATTCAGAGGTTTCAAGTGACGACCGGAACACTTTCATCGACGATACAGGCCACGAAACGAGTCATAGTCACTCCTTTGAGACTTACGGAGCGGGTCGCAAGGTAACTCGTTCCCATCATCGAACCGGCACCGTCTTCCAGATCGAATCCTGGCCGCAGGTTGATCCGCCGGGCAGATAGGACGCCTGGCGTCACCGAGTTTGGCAAGGCCCGCAGCAGTCGGGATCGATTGGGTCGAGTTCGACGCGACACCCGTCTCATCATCTGGGGGCTCCGTTTGCGGGATCGCTGGGAGTGCTCGTAGATGACAGAACGCAACCCCCCTTCTAGATCGAGTGTCGAGGAGCTCGACGAAGACCGCGCGTGTCGCCTGCCGCAGGCGCCAAAGCAACCGGGGAACGGAACTCATCGCGGCCACGGGCTTTCTCGTGCCTGTTTGGAAGCCGTGCTTCAACCGCTAGCATGACGAGATGATTGCTCCGCTTGCGCACTCCGTTCTCGCAGTCGCAACAGCGATCGCTTCGCTAGCCACGCCGGTTCCACCCACCCAGCATGGCGCGAACCCGAAATCAGAAGACCAGTCTGCCGCTGGCGCGAGCGAGGCCGGCGCTGTCCCCAAGATCAAGCCCCTCGAGGGACTGTCGAAGTCGACCGTCGCGGTCTACCCGTTGGTCGACGACCCCGTCGCCTTCTGCATCGACGAGCAGGGGCGCTTCTACTTCGCAGAGAGTGATCGTCAGGAGCGAGGCGTCGAGGACAACCGATCAAGCTCGTTCTGGCTGCTCGACGACATCCAGAGCAAGACGACCGCTGACCGCTTGAAGATGTACGAGAAGTGGGCGGCGAAGCGTGCGGGCGGAATGTCGTACTACACGAAGTACGACGACCGTATCTCAAGGCTTGCGGATCTCGACGGCGATGGGACGCCGGAGACGCGGACGGTGTTCGCGGGTCCGTTCAACGAGCCGCTCGATGGAACGGGTGCGGGCGTGCTCGCGCTCGACGGCGACATCTTCTACACGAACATCCCCAACCTCTGGCGCCTGCGCGATCGCGACGGCGACGGCGTCGCCGATGTGAAGTCGAAGGACTCCTCGGGGTATGGCGTTCGTGTCGCGCTGCGCGGCCACGACATGCATGGACTTGCGATCGGTTACGACGGCAAGATCTACTGGTCGATCGGCGATCGTGGCTACGACGTGACGACATCCGACGGCGCCCACTTGCACGACCCGAGATCTGGCGCCGTGTTCCGAATGAATCCCGACGGCAGCGAGCTCGAGCTCTTCTGCACGGGGCTTCGAAATCCGCAGGAACTTGCATTCGACAACTACGGCAACCTGTTCACCGGCGACAACAACTCAGATGGCGGCGACAAGGCGCGCTTCGTCTATCTGATGGAGGGTGGCGAGACCGGCTGGTCGATGGACTACCAGACGCTTGATGGAGCGAATCAGCGCGGACCGTGGAACCAGGAGGGAATCTGGCACCTTCGACCGGATCTTGCGCCGCACAAGGTGAAGGAGATCTCGCCACTTCAGCCAGCGTGGTCGCTGCCGCCGCTTGACCATGTCGGAAGTGGTCCTTCCGGCCTCGTCTTCTATCCAGGCCTCGGTCTGCCCGACCGCTACCGCGACCACTTCTTCCTCTGCGACTTCCTCGGCGGCGACAGCTACTCGCGAATCCTTGCACTTTCAGTCGAGCCCGTCGGCGCAGGCTTCCGAGTGGTCGACGAGCATGTGTTTGTCGAGAACGTCCTGCCGACAGATGTCGACTTCGGCTACGACGGGAAGATGTACATCACCGACTGGGGTGGCGGATGGGAGTCCGGCGAGAAGGGCGAGCTGTATGCCGTCTGGGATCCGAGCGCGATCAAGGATCCGAGGATCGCCGAGGTGACGAGCCTTCTCAAGGAGGGTTTCGCCGGTCGGGATGCCGACCAGCTCGCGTCGCTCCTTGCCCACCCCGATCGCCGCGTTCGCCAGCGTGCACAGTTCGAGCTCGCCGACCGCGGTCGTGAGTCGACAGCGTTGCTCGGCGATGTCGCGCAGCACTCGAGCGATCGCTTCGCGCGCATCCACGCGGTCTGGGCGCTCGGTCAGCAGGCCGCGCGCCTGCTTCGGGAGTCGGGCGCGCTCGAGTCGCAGACGTTGCGCGGAGGAGTCGATCCGGCCGAGGCAGTGCTTCCACTGCTCGACGATCGTGACCCAGAGATTCGCGCGCAGGCAGCGCGGATGCTCGGCGAGTCGCGATCCGTGGCCGCCGAGTCGAGACTCGCGGATCTGTGCGCCGACGACAACGCGCGCGTACGGGCGTTCGCGGCCCTTGCGCTCGGCAAGCTCGGAGCGCGCGACGCGCAGCCGTCGATCATCTCGATGCTTGCCGAGAATGCGGATCGCGATGTGTTCCTGCGCCACGCAGGAGTCCAGGCGCTTGCATGGATCGGCGACCGTGCCAAGCTCGGTGAACTTGCAGTCGAGCCCGTCGCGTCGCTGCGGCTTGCGGCACTCCTCTCGATGCGCAAGCTGCGCGATCCGCGCATCGCGTCCTTTCTCGACGACCCCGATCGATCGCTTCGCCTCGAGGCCGCCCGCGCGATCAACGACATCCCGATGAACGATCTCCGAGGGCGCCTCGCCGCCTCGGCTGCTCGCTTCGCGCCGAGCGCCGGCACCGCGGTCGTCGAAGAGGAGCCACCCTCCCGTCACAGTTTCCGTCGCGAGGTCTGGAAGCTCGGGCGGGTCGGCACCGTCGCAGACCTTCGGAGCGGCGAGGTCTTCCGCCGCGCGCCCGACGAGGCGCAGGATCTGATGGTCGCCGAGGCGCCACGGAACGCAGGCAACCAGTTCATCGCGCGGATCGGCGGCATCGTCGAGGCGCCTGAGACCGGCGAGTATGTCTTCGCGATCTCGAGCGACGATGATTCGATCCTCTCGGTCGGCACGAGTGAAGACGCAGCATCGCTCGTCGAGGTCGCGCGGGTCGAGGGATACACAAATCCGGGCGAGTTCGAATCGCAGGATGCCCAGCGTTCGAGGCCGATCCGCCTTGAGAAGGGCAAGCGCTACGCGATCCAGGCACTTCACGCGGAGGGCGGGGGCGGCGATCATTGCTCGATCGCGTGGACGCTGCCGAGCGGTCGGAGCGAGCGTCCCATCGGGATGAAGCCGGTCGATCGCAGCGAGTTCCCCCATATGCGTCGGGCGATCGAGGCCTGTCTGGTCGATGGCACCGCTGAGACGGCAGCGTTGCTCTGCGATCTCGCGCTCAACCCGGCGAACCCGGTTCCGATGAGGCTCGAGGCCCTCGATGCGCTGGGCAACTGGACCAGCGCCGCTCCACGCAACCGTGTCAACGGCGCGTATCGCATGATCGACGGAGCGGCGCGCGCGTCGGATGCGCAGGCAGCGGCGGCATTCAAGAGCGTGCTTGCACGGAAGCTCGCGCCGCTTGCGGAAAGCAAGGACGCCACGATTCGGTCCGCGGCGCGCGACGTGGCTGCCAAGCACGGCGTCGTGCTCGATCCGGAGCAATCTCTGCGCGCGGTCGGGGATGTGTCGCTCTCGGCAGACGAGCGCGTCTCGAGCCTCCGCTCGCTGGCGGGCGACTCGGGTGGGCGGCTTGCGACGGCGCTCGCTTCAGCACTTGAATCGACGGAGCCTCGGCTTCGTGCCGAGGCACGATCCATCATGCTTCGGACAGGTGATCAGCGAGCGCTGGCGAGCCTCGCCGATGCCGCGGAGCACGGAGAGATCATCGAGCGTCAGCGTGCGATCGAGGACCTCGGATCGATCGGACCTGCCGCCGACACAGCTCTTGCACCGATCGCGGAGAAGCTCGTCGATGGCTCGCTCGACTCGGCGCTTCGACTCGACATCGTCGAGGTCGCTTCGAGCCGCACGGACGGTTCGCTCGCAAGTGCGCTTGCGCGCTGGAAGCGCCAGCTCGGCGATGACCCCATTCGCCGCTACGAGGCCATCGCGCTCGACGGAGGTGATCCTGCGAGAGGCCGCAATGTGGTGCTGTATCACCAGAGTGCCGTCTGCATGAAGTGCCACGCCGTCGGCGGCACTGGCGGCAACGCGGCTCCGGCGCTCGACGGAGTCGCGAGCCGTGGTGACGCACGGTTCCTGCTTCACTCGCTGATCAACCCGAGCGAGAGCATCGCCAAGGGATACGAGAACGCCGGCGCGAGCGCGATGCCGGCGATGGGATCGATCCTGAGCGATTCCGAGATCAGGGATGTCGTCGCGTACCTGAAGACGCTGAGGTGAGAAGATCGCCTTGCAGGTTCACCGGTCGTTCATCGTCGGCGTCGCGTGAGGAGCGACCCTGCGATGAGCGCGAGGCCTGCGGCTGGCGTCGGCACGGCGGCTGGCGGCGCATCTGAGTTGAACACCCAGCCGTCCCACGAACCGTTCGAGACCGTGCGGTCGCCGAACCCGATCATCGAGCTCGTCCACGCCGATGCGCCCGACTCGCGAGTCCAGTAATGCCAGTAGTCGAGGTATGCCGGCGGATTGCCGAAGCCTTCGTTGGTGTCGGTACCGATCGTGACGCCAAAGAGCGCGTCGCCGAAGCTGAAGGTCACGACCTGGTAGGAGAAGAAGGAAGGCTGCGCCGCCGCCACGATCGCGAACAGGTCGTTGCCCCGCAGTGCTCCGTCGTATCGAACTTCGTAGAGATAGGTGTTCGAGTTCGCGAACTCGAACTGCAGGTAGCTCATGCTTGCCCCGCTTCCGACGGTGTAGGAGCCGACCAGATCGGCATGCGCGAGACCACCGACGGCGAACACGCTGACCGACGCAGCGACGACGAGAGACCTGAACTGCTTCAAGGCAAACTTCCTTCCGCGGCATGAGCGGCCGCACTCGATCGCGCCTCCGCCGCGCGGTCCGAACAAAGCCTCCGTGGAGGATCCTGGTGCGGGGTCTGACGCGTCGCGGCTCGAAAGCAACTGCGACGCCATCGAACCACGCCTCAGGAGCGGAGGCAGGAACTGGACGCACACGGGACTCGACCCGACTTGAACGCGCAGGTTGCTGCGCGCCTCACGGTGACGCCTTCGTAGCGGATTCACACCGCTTTCGGAACCGTGCGCGTGCCCGGAAATCCAGGCGAGCGGAGTCTATCGCGAAGCCGGGCTCGCGCTCCGATGTCGAGCGAGGAATCCAGACACTTCATCCGCGAGCTGCGTTGCTCCCGCCGCGCGTGCATCGGTCGCGATTCGCTCGAGCTGGACGCGCGCGGCCTCGTCTCCAAGCGTAAGTGCGAGCGCGAGTTGGAGATAGCGCGCAGCTGGATCCCCCCTGCTCACGGACACGAGCCGTGCGGCGACGCCTCGCGCGTCACCGGCCTCGCTCGACGAGATATCGGCGTTGATCGCGAGCCTGAGATACGCGGCAGCCGTGGTGATCCAGACGGTCTCCCGCGAGAAGCGGTTGATGGGAAGCCGCGCGGCCTCGCGGAGCGCGCGTCGTGCCTCGTCGTCTCGCCCGGCAGCCATGAGCAGCGAGCCGAGGTTTGCACGCATGTCTGCGGCATCTTCCGGGTTGAGATCGATGAGTCGGGTGCACTGGGTGATCGCGTCGTCGAGGTCGCGTCGCGCTGCAGAGAGGCGAAGGAGTTCGCGCCGTGCGCTGATTTCCTCGCGTACCTTCGTCGCAAGCGCTGCTGCTTCCTTGAACGCGGCTCGCGCTTCGTCCGCGCGGCCAAGGGACTCGAGCACCCGACCGCGCAGCCAGTGCACATCCGAGATTCGCGGGGCGAGCTTCGCCGCGTACTCGATTTCACGGAGCGCATCCTCCTTCTCCCCAAGAAGCCGATGCGCTTCACTTCGGTTCACAGCGTTGGTGAACTCGCCTGGATTCACCTCCCCCGCCGCCCTCGCAAACACCAGGGCCTCGCGAGCGATGACAGTCGCTTCCTCCGTCCTGCCCGCCTCGGCAAGTCCGCCTGCCCGGGGCAGCAGGATCGAAGCGATGTTGTTCGCAGCGATCCATGCCTTCGGGTTCTGCTCGAATGTGGTGCGCCAGAGCACTTCCTCTGACTCGTACTTCGGGGTTGCGAGGATCGAAAGCACGATGCAGGCGGCAACTACCAATCCCCCGATGAGGCGCCCGGCCCCCGCGATGCGTGGAACGAGCTCTCCGATTCGGATCGCGCAGGTGACGGCAACAAGCGCAAACGCAGGCATCGCGGCATATGCGAAGTGATCGGCGACGAACGAGTAGATGAACGGCCAGACATTGAAGAACCCCAGCGCGGGAAAGAGGCCGGCGCCGATCCATAGCAAGACCAGGAGGGGCGCACGCGTCGTACGCCAGAGCATCCCCGCGACAACGAATGCGGCCGCCCACAAGATCGTCGGGATCCAGAGAGCCCAATCGGACGCATCGAGTTCGAAGCGCGGATAGATGAAGATCTGTTCGCGCGGGAGCGCGAAGGTCGCGAGGTAGAAGGTCGCCGTGCGGCCCGCAAGCTGCAGGCGCTCGGGAAGGCTCAGCGCGAACGCTTCCCCTGAAGCGCCGACATGCGTCTTCTCCATGATCGCCGTGAAGAGCCCGAGTCCGAGACCCACGGCGAAGTATGGACTCACCGCGAGCACGAGTCTCCAGTCAATCGCGCGCCGGTTCCAGAGCGCGATCATCACGAGGCACGGTGGGACAAAGATCGCGGTGGTCTTCGAGAGCAATGCGGCGACGAAGCAGAGGAACGACAGGATCCAATAGGAAGCGCGGCTCCCCTGCTGCGCTTCAAGCATCTTGAGAAAGCACAGCGCGCTCGACAGTGCGAACAGCATCGACTGGACGTTCTTCCGCTCGGTCACCCACGCCACGCTCTCAACGCCCATCGGGTGAACCGCGAACAGTGCAGCGATCCAGAATGCGTACGGCACCTTCGCGCGCGTGAGGACAAGCAGCAGCAGCGTCGCATTGGCCGCGTGCATCAGTACATTGATCAGGTGGTAGGAGAACGGCTCGAGCCCGAAGACGAAATGCTGTAGCCAGAAGCCGAGAAAGACGAGCGGGTAGTACTGGGGAGTCTGACCCGGAACCCAAAGTGTGAACAATCCATCTATTGACTGAACAACACGGTTTGCGGTCACATACGAGTCGTCGTCCCAGATCCATCCGCACGCGAGCGACGCGCAGTGAGCCGTCAGCGCGAGGAAGCCAACGACGACCGGCTCGATCCAGGCCGGGCGGGTACGCGAAGTCTGTTCTTGCTCAGTGGATGCCACGGAGACACTCTAGCATCGATAATAGTCCTATAAGTATGTTCCCCGTGGAACACTCTGGATCGGGTCAGAGACGTTTTTGATCCGCAGAGATACGATTTTCTCGGAAGCATGACCCGCGGGAGTTAGGATGCCAGCCGTTTCAAGTCGGGGAACCAGTGTTCCCCGTGGAACATCTTCATTCGGAGTGCGCAGGATTGGAGGCCAGTATGTCGCAGACGGATCAGACTGGAAAGAACCCGGCAAAGAAGCTTGGCCGCGGTCTAAGCGCTCTTCTTGGCACCCCTGTCAGCATTCGAGTGCCGAAGGAGGGCGAGAGGCACACAGGCTCTAGGACAGAAGCTCTCTCGCCGATGTCAACATCTTCATCGATGCAAGAGACGCTCACGGCATCTGCAGCTGCCGCGGAGCCTGACCCCAGCCTTACTGCGCTGGTTCGAGGTGCGCTCAGCGGGGCCCCAAGGGTCGCGAAGCAGCCTCCAGTGGTGGATCCATCACCCTCTGAGACGGGGTTCGAGGTGCGAGAGATCCCCGTGGAACAGATCGTTCCGAATCCCCGTCAGCCACGCACCGACTTCGATCAGGCCTCGATTGAGAGCCTGGCGGCATCTATCCGACAGGCCGGCCTGATGCAGCCGATCATGGTTCGGCGTGCGAGAACTGGTTTTGAGCTGGTGGCGGGTGAGCGCCGATGGCGTGCGGCGAAGCTGATCGGTCTCCGCGTGATCCCCGCGATCATCCGGGATCTCAGCGACGAGTCATCGGCTGAACTCGCACTGATCGAGAACGTGCATCGCGAGGACCTGAATCCAATGGATCGGGCACTCGCGCTTCGGAGGCTTGCGGTCGATTTCGAACTCACGCACCAAGATGTGGCCGATCGCGTCGGGCTTGATCGCGCCTCCGTGACGAACCTGCTTCGGCTGGCGGAACTTGATCCAGCCACTGCTGAACTCGTCCGGCGCGGGGCGATCTCACAGAGTCATGGAAAGGCGTTGTTGGCCGTCGCGAATCTTGATCGCCGTCTGGAACTCGCGAAGCGATCGGCCGCAGCGGGGTGGTCTGTTCGAGAACTTGAACGCAGGGTTCAGCAAGTGAATGGTGTAAAGCCATCCATCACAAGCACTTCCAGTCAGGAAGGTGGAGATCCGACCCCTCGAAGCGCGAATGTCGCCGACCTTGAGCGCAAGCTTGCTGAGCACTTAGGGACGAGAGTCTCTCTCCAACTCGGTCGGAAGAAGGGGTCAGGTCGACTCATTGTCGAGTTCTACAGCTTCGACCAGTTCGATGGGCTGATGGCTCGACTGGGCTTCAACGCTGATCGTTGAGTCAATGCGCCAATCTTCCGCAGCCAGGGTCGGCAATCTTCGCCAGCCCTGGCTGCTGTTTTTGCCAGTCTCGGGCAGGTTGTTTGAGTCGCCTGCTGGTGCGCCCGATCCCAACGTACCGCGCGGCATGTCTGGCCGGCGCGGCAATGTCAAAGGAGCTCGGATGGCACACGAACTCTCGTTCAGTGAAACGCGGATGACACCGCAGGTTGAGCGCGCCCACAAGCTGTTCAACCGCGTTCTGGTGTCGTGGGCAGGGGATGTGCTTGAACTGCGTCGGCGCAACTTGCTGCATCCGACATGGGATCGAGCGATTCCTGCGCATTCGACGACAGTCGTCCCGGCTTCCCAAGGCGACCAGACTGTTCAGCCGATGAAAGACGCGGCGTGATCGCGCGTGATGGCACGCGGGTTGCGAAGGCTGCCTGATCGGCGGAGGTCGCAGTATGTCCGGAATCTCATCAGGCGTTGGTCTCGCGAGCGGTATCAACACCGGCCAAATCATCGAGCAGCTTCTCGCGCTCGATGCCCGGGCGAAGACGCCGCTTCAGGCCCAGATCACCAAGATCACAACCTCGAAGACCGCGATGCTGGACGTGAATGCGCGTCTGCTCGCGGCGCGTTCGGCATCCTCGAAGTTCCGCATCGGTCGAGTCTTCGAGCAGATGAAGTCGACGGTCGGCGATGAGTCGATCATGACGGCGACGGCGAAGCCGGGAACGCCTCCTGGGAACTACTCGTTCAAGGTGAGCCGGCTTGTCTCGACGAGCCAGATGCTTTCTCGGGGATTTGCGTCACGCGACGTGACTCCGCTCGGCTTGACGCAGATGAACTTCGAGTTTGGCGATGCCGCCATCTCGCGTGGCGCACTGCTCAACAACCTGCGCGGTGGTCAAGGAGTCGGGCAGGGCTCGGTCAAGTTCACCGATCGATCGGGACAGACCGAGACGATCGATCTCACCTCCTCCGTCACCCTGCAGGATGTCGTCTCGAAGATCAACGAGGCGAGCCTCATCGGAATCACCGCGAGCATCGAGAACGAGCGAGTTGTCCTCCGCGACACCAGTGGCGGCACGGGTCAGCTCGTCGTGACCGATGTCGGCAACGGCACGATGGCGTCGAAGCTTGGCATCGCTGGCAGCAGCGCGTCGTCAACTCGCACGGGTACGGCCGCCTTGAACGCACTGGGCATGGACTCGGTGCTTGCCGAACTCAATGACGGCAACGGTGTCCTGATCCGTGACGGAACCGTCGACTTTCAGATCAAGGCCGGTACGACGACCTATGACATCAAGCTGGGTCGCACGAACCAGCCGATTTCAAATGCCACGAAGTTGACGGACCTGAACAACGGCGTCGGTGTGCGGATCAACACCACGGATGCAGACGACTTCACCGTCGTCACATCGACGGGCGTCAGCGTTGGCGTCAATCTGGGCGCGGTCGTCGTCGATGGCGAAGTGCAGAGCCCCGCGGTCACAACGGTGGGCGAACTGATCACCCGCGTGAACAGTGAACTCGCGGCGACGCTCGGCAGCGGTGCGGTCACGCTCTCGCTTCGATCGGATCCAACCGGCGTGAACAGCGGGTTTGACCTCGTGGATACCCTCGGCGGAGGAGGTCCACTGAAGGTGCTCGGAAACGGACCGAACACCAACAAGACCGCGACGGACCTTGGTATCTACACGGGTCCGATCACAGCTGGTCCGACGACGATCACTGGCTCGAGCATTCCCAACAAGGTCGCGATTCCACGCGCATCGACCGTGCAGGATCTCGCGGACCGCGTGCTCGAGCAGACGTCCGGAAAGGTTCGCGTCGAGATCAACGCTGCAGGCACGGGTCTCCGGCTCGTCTCGACCGTGACCACCCCTGGGCCCGAGACCATCGAGGCGCTGCCGGGCGTGATCGACGGAACCTTCGGCGCGGTGATTGGTGAACGAACTCTCCGCGACCTTGGACTGTTCGGAGCGTCGGTCGGAACGACCGTGTCGGGTTCTCGAATCTCTTCCGGCATCGCGACTGTCCAGGTCGGAAACATCAATGGCGGCAATGGCGTGACTGCTGGCGCCGTGATGGCGATTACCGATCGCGCGGGGAACAGCTTCAGCTTCAGTGACTTCAGTTCGTACGAGACGCTGGACTCGCTTGTTCGAGCCATCAATTCGGATGCCGCCGCCGCAGGTGTCGGCGTGACGCTCGCGCTTTCATCGAACGGCCGATCGCTTGTCGCGACCGATACCAGCGGAGGCTCAGGAAACCTCAGCCTGGTGGGGCAGGGCGCGAAGTCGCTCGGGTTGCTGGCAGACGCCCCGTCGTCAACCGTGAGCGGTCTGGATCTTGACCGCCAGTATGTCTCGTTTGCGACACGTCTCTCATCGTTGAACTTCGGCCGCGGCGTCGGGAGCGGGACCTTCACCATGAAGGACTCGACCGGAGCCACGGCGACAATCGACATTGATCCTTCGGACCTCACCATCTACGACGTGATCAGCGAGATCAACGCGAGTGGTCTCACGATCCGCGCAGAGATCAACGAGGGTGGCGACGGCATCATCCTCAAGGACACCAACACGGGTACGCCGACCACGGCGATGGAAGTCAAGGACACGAGCGGTCAGGTGGCTCGCGGCCTCGGAATCGCCAAGAAGGCGACGACCGCCGGCGGATCAATCGACGGGACCTTCGAGCGAGTGGTGACGTTTGCAGCGACAGACACCCTGAATGACGTCCTGTCGAAGATCAAGACCGCAGGTGTCGGTGTGAACGCCGCCGTCATCGACGCCGGATCCGGCGCAACGCCATTCAGGCTGAGCCTGACATCGCAGTTCGCAGGTTCGCGCGGCCAGCTGCTCGTGGACTCCGTCGGCATCGATCTCGGAATGACGCGCACCACGGAGGGCCGGGACGCGGCGATGGTGCTCGGCGGTAGCCTTGCGTCGGACAATCCATTCATCTTCACGAGCTCCTCGAACACCTTCGAGGGCATCCTGTCGGGCATGACGGTCACGGCGAAGAAGGTGGGGGAGACAACCGTCGAGGTCACGCGAGACATCGAGGGCACGATGGCCGCCGTCCAGGCATGGACAAAAGCCATCAATGACGTGATCTCGAAGATCAACGACTACGACAAGTATGACTCAACTGCGAAGACGAAGGGTCCTCTCTTCGGCGACTCGACTGTTTCCATCGTGAGGCAGCAGATCCTGACCGCGGTTCAAGGCAGGGCGAAGGGCATCACGGGTCCCTATCAGTTCCTCTCGCAGGTTGGCATCAAGCTTGGCGCGAAGAGTCAGCTCGTGATCGACGACACGAAGCTTCGCAACCTGATCGAGACGGATGCCTCGGCGGTCGAGGAGCTCTTCAGCGGATTCGAGATCCAGCAGACCGGATCGACGTCACCCGTCGAAGGCGTGACGATCGAGAACACCAGGACGACATACAGCAAGCTCGGCTTCGGCGACACCTTCGATCAGCTGCTGCAGCGGATCACCAACACGGTGGACGGCACCACCACGCTCGCCGACCGCAACTTCCAGAAGCAAATCGACGCCCTGAAGAAGCGAATCACGAACATCGATGATCGCCTCGAAGCCAAGCGCGACCGGTACCAGCGCCAGTTTGCGGCCATGGAACGGGCGATCGCCCGTGTTCAGACGCAGCAATCCGCGGTCTCGGGCATCGGGGCCGGAGCTTCTTTCTAACTGAGCGGGTTTCATCCCAAAGTCAGGTGTCCTCCTGACCGATCTGTAGGGTGATGTACAGCATGTCCCAGAATGGCTCCGACGCCTACCTCCGAACCAAGGTGATGACCGCAAAGCCTGCGGAACTTCGCCTCATGCTTATCGATGGAGCGATTCGGTTCACCGAGCAGGCCAAGCGCGGCTACGAGTCGAAAGACTACGAATCAGCCTACAACGGCACGACGCGCGCCCAGGCGATCTTGCTGGAGCTCGTGGCCTCGCTGCGCCACGATCTTGCACCTGAACTCTGCAAAAACGTCGCTGCCGTCTACACCTTCATGTACACGACCCTCGTCAAGGGAAGCATGGAGAAGAACCTGGCGGCGTTCGACGACGTTCTGCGAATCCTCCGGTACGAACGCGAGACATGGCTGCTGTGCATGGATGCACTCTCGCGCGAGAACCACTCCGCGAGCGCGCTGCAGGAAGCACCAAAGGTCGTCCCGACTCCTTTCGCCGATCCCTCCGCTGCAGAAGCGCGCCCAAGGCTGACGGTGCAAGGCTAATAACAAGTGAAGATTGCTCAGCATTGATCTACAAACTTGGTCGCTACATTGCGCCCCACCAAGAACGAGAATTCCGACATGACCGCCGCCATGAACAATATCGCTGCCGACCTTCTTGCCCGCATCAACAACTGCCAAGCCAAGATCGGCGTCATCGGACTCGGCTATGTCGGTCTTCCCCTTGCACATGCGCTGCATCAGGGCGGACTCCACATCCTCGGGTTCGACATCGACCAGTCCAAGATCGACGCAATCAAGGCGGGTCGCAACTACCTCGTCCACCTCGGCGCGGAGCTCATCACGACCCTTCGTGATTCGGCGCGCTTCGAAGGCACGACCGACTTTGGTCGCCTCGGTGAGGCGGACGTCATCATCGTTTGCGTGCCCACGCCGCTCGGGAAGCACTGGGAGCCGGACATCTCCTACATCCTCGACACCGCGAAGGCGATCGGCAAGACGCTTCGTCCCGGCCAGCTCGTCATCCTCGAGTCGACGACATACCCGCGCACCACGCGCGACGACATGATGCCGGCGATCATGCAGGCCGCGGGCGACCGCGCCAAGAGCCTCGAGATCGGCCGCGATGTCTTCGGTGCGTTCAGCCCCGAGCGCGAGGATCCAGGTCGCAAGTCGCACTCGACCAGCACGATTCCGAAGCTCGTCGGCGGTCTCGACGCTGCGTCGACCGAACTCGCGGCCGCCGTCTACCGCAAGGGCGTGACTACGGTTGTCCCCGTGTCGAGCGCCGAAGTCGCCGAGAGCGCCAAGCTGCTCGAGAACATCTTCCGCGCCGTCAACATCGCCCTCGTCAACGAGATGAAGGTCGTGCTCGACGCGATGGGCATCGATGTCTGGGAAGTCGTCCGCGCCGCGAGCACCAAGCCCTTCGGCTTCATGCCGTTCTATCCGGGCCCCGGTCTCGGCGGACACTGCATCCCGATCGATCCGTTCTACCTCACCTGGAAGGCTCGCGAGTACGGTCACTCGACTCGCTTCATCGAGCTCGCCGGCGAGATCAACACCTCGATGCCGCACTATGTCGTCGATCGCACCGCGCGTGCGCTCAACGATCATGGCAAGCCGATGAAGGGCTCGAAGATCCTCGTCGTCGGACTCGCCTACAAGGCCGACATCGACGACGTGCGCGAGAGCCCGTCGTTCGAACTCATCGAGCTCTGCAAGCACCACGGCGCGCAGGTCGACTACTACGACCCCCTCGTCCCCGCGACCTGGGCCGGCCGCAAGCACGATCTCAAGATGACTTCGGTCGCGTACGACGCGAAGACGATCTCGTCCTACGACTGCGTGCTCATCTCGACCGCCCACTCGAAGGTCGACTACGGCGTGATCGCGAAGAACGCGAAGCTGTGCGTCGACACCCGAGATGCGCTCCGCGCGTTCGAGGGCGAGATGGGGGCGCGGCTCGTCCGCGCGTGACGCATGGGTTTGACGCCGGATTCTGCACGCCCTCCGACTGAAGGGGGGCTCGCGGCGAAGGCCGCGCATGGATCCGCATGGACAACCGCGCAGACGGTACTCAACAAGCTCGTCACGGTCGGTGCGAATGTCATACTCGCGCACCTGCTTGCCCCAGGTGACTACGGACTCGCGTTCCTCGCGGCGAACATCGCGGTCTACTTCTTCGTGTTGCCCACCTACGTGATGGGCGATGTGATGCTCGCCAACGCGCGGCGGTTCGACGCGATCTCCGGCGCCGTGAATCGGATCGCGTGGATCGCCGGCGCCGTGATGTTCGTGGCCCTGGCGGCGCTCGCCTTGCCGATCGAGTATCTCGACGGACACAGTGGCCTTGCGATCCTGATCGTCGCGGCGGCGACACGCGTGCTCGCGGATGCAGCGCTCGCGGTCGCATTCGCCCGGATGCGGCTCGATCTCGAGTATCGACGCATCGCCATGGTGGACGGCTCCGTGATTCTCGGCGCGACGCTGCTCGGTCTCGCGATGGCGTACTTCGGTGCGGGAGCCGCTTCCATCACCGTTCCGCCCATCGCGGCGATCGCAGCACGCGGCCTGATCTACAGGCGCATCAAGGCGAGGCAGCTCAACCTTCAGGTCGCTCGCGACGAGGTTCGTCCCGTCGTTCGGCAGTACGTCGAGGCCGGCCTCGGCCAGTACCTGAACAACATCATCCTCGGGCTCGAGATCGTCGTGCTTGGCTTCATGACCAACCAGACCGAGCTCGGGCTTTTCGTCTTCGCCGCGAACAATGCGATCCAGGCGAACTCGATCATCGCGGGCCAGCTCGGGGCGGTGCTGCAGCCGATCTTCAGCCACATCCACGACGATCCTCATCGGCAGATCCGGGCATTCGTCCGTGCGACGCGGCTCCTCTCTGCCATCGCGGTTCCGCTTTCGCTCATTCAGGCGGTGCTTGCGGTTCCTGCGTTCGTTCTGCTGTTCCCTCCGGACTGGACGGGGTCGATCGCTGTCTTCGCCGTGCTCAGCGTGGCGCAGGCATTCATGTTCGTCACGGCGCCGTCCGTCGCGTTGCTGAAGTCGCAAGGAAGGTTCCGGGCATATCTGGGGCTCCAGTTCACGCAGGCGCTGCTTTCAGCGATCACCTTCGTGGTTGCGATCTGGCTCGGCGGCGACGAGGCGCTCCATCTAGCGCGCTCGATCGGTCTTCCCGTCGATCCCGCTGCAGGGAAGGCGCTGGCTCTCTCGATTGCGAGCGCCGCCATCTGGGCGGTGTTCTGCCCCATCACCGTGTGGATCGCAGGGCGGCCAGCGAAGCTCGGTGTCGGCGCGACGCTCGGCACTTTCTTCGAGCCGTGGATCGTCGCCGTCCCGGTCGCCGCGCTGCTCGTCGTGGGTTGGCTCGGACTGCGGGCAGCTCTGTCGTCGCAGGCGGCAGATATCGCCACCGTCGTCGCCCTTGCGCCGCTCGCGGCGGTCGTCGGAATCGTCGGATGCGTGCTGCTCCGCGCCGATACGCGTGCCGATGCGAGGTCGCTGGTGGAGCGGTTCACCCGCCGCCGCCGCGGTGCAGGCTGACCACAGGGCGATCAATTCGCGGCGCTTCGCAGTGCAGCGTTCGGACAAAGTACGAATGTTTGGGGGCCTTGAGAAGTTTCGGAAGAAACGATGCGACTCGCGACTTGACTTGTAGGAATCCTGCGGGTCGGACGAACCGCTGGATTGGCCAAGCGTGTTGCCGCGTCAATGCTTGAAACGTACCCTCTCTTGGTTCGTTCTCTCTTCTCCGCACCCACGAGTACTTCATGATCCTCACCAGCATCCTCTCATTGACGATGTCAGCTTCGCCCGCCCTGGTTTCGATGCCGTCCTCGCCACTTATGATGCAGACGGCGCCGACACGACCAGGAAGTTCAACCGCCCCGACCACCCCAAAGATCCAGCCCAGCCGATCGACGGTCACGGTCACTCCGAAGTCTTCGACTTCCGGTCCACTCGCTCCCTATCGCGAGATCTACTGCCTCTCCTGGCGATCGGTACCGCGTACCTGCAATCTGCTCACGCAGATGATTCGGCTGGAGGGACACTTCCACCCGGGGTTCCAGACCTCTTCTCTCGTGAGTCTGCCCAATCCCGCCACCATCGCAGCGCAGACGAAGACGATGCCACCGGGGCGAGCGGCGATTCAATGGTGGAGATACTCGAACTCGCTTTTCTATCCCGATCCACTCTCCGGTCCTGCAGCTCCCGCACCGGCGTTTCCGCTGCCGTGGGACACGAATGCGGTGAACGCTGTCACGGCCGAGTGGAACAACTGGCTGCAGCAGTTCAAGAACGCAGGTGGTCGGCTTGATGTCTTGGTCGGCGACTGCGAGCGGTGGGGTATGTTCAGCTCGTGGAGCCTGACGAACGCGCAGATTCAGCGGATCGCCAGCGACACCCGAGCGAATCAGCCGTACTACTCGTCCCCAGCGCTGACGAAGCTGCTCGATGGCACGAATGTCAGCATGGTGAAGTCGTTCACCCAGACGACGGACTACGCGAAGTGGGACTGCGCGATGGGCACCTTGACGGCCGCGGCGATGAAGAAGTCGGTCTGGGACCCTGCCGCTGCGCTGTTCCCCGGTCTCAGGGGAAGCAACTACGCGGGCATGCAGACGACGACGAATCCCGCCTTTGATCTGAACGGTCACCCGATTCTGGCGAACAACATCGTCGGCACTGCGGCGTCGCCGGTTGCGTACGGCGAGATGGAGCATATCGCGACGGCATGGTTCATCGACCCGAGCGATTCCACCAAGCTCTCCAAGACAGGTACGAAGAAGCTCGATCGAACGCCGTGGAACGCCTTCCTGCTCGATGTGCAGAAGGGCCGCGCGTGCAAGCGCAACGCGCCCAACATCCCGTTGCAGCCGTGGATCGCTTTCCAGGGCTGGCGCGGTCGCATCGCGGGCTTTGTGCCCTATCCATCGGATCTCCGCTATCACGACGAGATGGTGCGTCACTTCGCGCTTCTGGGCACAGAGGTGTTCCTGTACTGGAACCCCGAGTCCAACGGCGTCGACAGCGACATCAACTGGACCGAGACGGAGCGCACCGCCGGTGCGACGCGGCTCAACGGCGTGCTCGCAGACCTGAACTCCCGTCTCGACGGCGTCGTGTTCGCGGCGGCGACAACCGAACCCCTCCGCTTGGATTCGGTCGTGGTGACCTCAGGCGCGCAGCGCCGAGACGGTAAGTGGATCTGGCGTACGACCGTCAGTCCTGAGGTGCGCCGACTGCGCAATCTCACGACGAACGCCGTTGTGTCGCTCGACGCAACGGGAGTCGGACGCTGGGATGTGACCGATACCTCCACGGCACCGCGGTATGCAGTCGATACGACCCCCGTTTCCTTGGTGACCGGCACGGGGTCGTCGACGCCCTGATCGAGATTCGGCAGAACCGCGGAGATCAATATCAAGGCGGCCTCCCGGCCCCGGACCTTCAGTCCGGGGCCGTTTTCGCCGATTCATTCTCGGTCGTCAGCCT
Organism: Planctomycetota bacterium; assembly: GCA_041161465.1. GTDB lineage: Bacteria > Planctomycetota > Phycisphaerae > Phycisphaerales > SM1A02 > QWPT01. Next base: position 22,478 of record JBEAUK010000003.1, read on the forward strand.
CTGGCTGCGGTGGCGGGGAACTCGGCTCACGGAAGGGTTCCGAAAATGCCGAAAGTCGTGATCGACAGCGGTCCTGGCGGCGTATCTCCAGGTCTTTCGCGGCGATCCTGCCACGCCGCGTTGGCTCATCTCGTCCATGCAGTTGCTCCCAGCCATCCTCGCCCAGGCCCGCGGCACCTCGATCGACATCGGCGCCCAGGCCAGCGCGTTTCTCGATGCGCTGTTCACGCCGGCAGGCTTCGCCGTGGCCGTGTTCGGCACCGCCACGCTGGGCGTGCTGCTTGTCTCTCGCTCCGGCACACGGCTGATCGCTGCGTTCACGATCTTCCTGCTGTCGATGATGCGCACCGACTCCAAGTGGGTGGACAACACGCTCATTCAGCCATTCGAGACGATCCGAAACTACTCACGCCCCATCGCGCTCGCGCTGCTCATCATCGTCGCCATCCGCTCGCTGGCATTCTCGCGGGTCGGAAGGCAGAAGATGCTGATGACGCCCGCGGCGCTGTTTCTCGTCTATCAGCTGCTCTTCATCTCGATGATCGGCGTGTTCGTCGATCCTGTGCGAGCAGGGTTCGCCGTCATTTGCTATCTCGCCGCGCTGACGGCCTTTACCTTCGGTTTGCCTGCGCTCATGGATGAAGAGCAGGACTCGCAGTCGCTGCTCAAGGTGTTCGCGCTCGCGGGGCTCATGTTCATCGGGGCCAACCTCCTGCAGCTCGGCGGCGGCTACTACAACGCCGTGCTGCAGGGTCGACTCGCCGGCATCGCTGGAAACGCCCAGCAGATGGCAGCGGTCTGCTGCGCGTTCATCGCGGTGGGCTGCTTCTTCTTCGCGTCCAGCGAGTCAGGCTCATGGCGAAAGTGGTTTGCCGGCGTCGCGCTCGGCATCCTCGGTCTCTTCGTGCTGTGGAGCGGCTCGCGAACAGGTGCGGTCTGCGCAACGGTGACCGTGCTTGCATTCTTCCGCGCACGCGTCGGCCGCCTTGCTCTCCTTGGCATCGTCGGCGGCGGCACATTCGCCGTTGCAGTGAGCGTGTACAGCGACAGCCTCGACATCGTCGAGCGTTTCTTCCGCGGCGGCGACACCCGCTCGGAGGTGTGGGCATCGGCGATCGCGGACTTTGTCGACTCTCCCATCTTCGGTCAGCTCCCGATCACGGCCGACGACGGGATCAACTTCGTCGAGTCCACCTATCTGCGAACGCTCGCGCTCATGGGCTCGATCGGTGGAATCGTGCTCTTCACGGTGATGTTCAGTTGGGTTTCGAGCGCCGTCCGCGTCTGGCGCATGGGACGCGCCGTGCCGTCGCTCGCACTGCATGCAGACTTCTTCATCGCGGCGACCGCCTTCTTCGTGCTGGCGAATGCCGCTGAGGGATTCATGATGGGCGTGCTGACCTTCTTCATCCCGTTCATCTACGCGATCTTCGCGATGGGCGCCTATGTGCTTGATGCCGGCGAGCGCGAGATCGAGGCGCAGGATGAGCAGCAAGACGAACTGCTCCTCACGGACGACGGAGCAGATGACCACCCGGACAGCGATCCAGGGCCGCATCCCGGCGTCGAGACCGTGAGATCGACATCGGGAGGAGCGGCTCGCTGAACGCTTTATGCGGGGCAGGCTTCCGTGAAAGCACCTGCGCGATCGGCGCACATTCTTCAGAAAGTCGCCTGTGCTCCGCTTAACCCGCCCACCATGCCTGCCCGATGATATTGGACCGTATCGTCGGGATTCGCGACGATACCCCGCTCGCACGACCTCCCGCTCATGTGCGGACTAAATGGAGCCATCTCCTACCGAACCGACGGACCTCGCATCGATGTCGAGGAACTTCGTCGCACACGCGATGCGATGACCCCGCGGGGTCCGGACGGATTCGGCGAGTGGGTCTCCTCGGATGGCACCGTAGCGCTTGCGCACCGCCGGCTCTCGATCATCGATCTGTCCGAGGGCGGCGCACAGCCGATGCATGATCCTGCCTCGGGGGCGGTGATCGTCTTCAACGGCGAGATCTACAACTACCTCGAGCTGCGCAGCGACCTCGAGGCGCGCGGCCATGACTTCCGCTCGGGGAGCGACACCGAGGTGCTGCTGCGCGGCTACCTCGAGTATTCGACCGCGCTTCTTCCGATGTTGCGCGGCATGTTCGCGTTCGCGATCTGGGATCCACGCAAGCGCGGCTTGCTCATCGCCCGTGATGCGCTCGGCATCAAGCCGCTGTACCTCGCAGATGATGGAACCACGCTTCGATTCGCATCGCAGGTGCGTGCGCTTCTCGCGGGCGGCGGAGTCAAGGATCTCGCACCTGACCCTGCAGGACGCGTCGGCTTCTATCTCTGGGGAAGCGTTCCTTCGCCATTCACGCTCTACCGCGGGATTCACGCGCTTCCTTCAGGGCACTCGATCTGGATCGACCGCGCGGGCGTGTCTGCCGAGAAGCCGTTCTTCGATCTCAACGCCGAGTTCCGTGCGGCGGAGCGGAAGTCCCTGTATCCGATCGATGAAGAGCAGGGCCGGACGATGCTCCGTGCCGCACTCAATGACTCGGTGCGCCACCATCTCATCGCCGATGTGCCGGTCGGAGTGTTCCTGTCGGCCGGAATCGACTCGAGCTCGATCGCAGCGCTCGCCTCGGCGAATGTGCGCGCGGGCACACTGCAGACCCTGACGCTCGGGTTCGCCGAGTTCGAGGGGACGCAACAGGACGAGGCGCCGCTCGCCGGCGAGATCGCGAGCCTTCTCGGGTCGCGACATGAATCGGTCACGATCTCCCGCACGCAGTTCAACGAGTGGATCCCGGGAATCCTCGACGCGATGGACCAGCCATCGATCGATGGCGTCAACAGCTATTGCATCTCGCAGGCCGCGCGGCAGGCCGGCCTGAAGGTCGTGCTCTCCGGGCTCGGTGGCGACGAGATGTTCCGTGGCTACCACCACTTCAAGAACCTTCCCAACCAGATGCGTTGGACGAGGCTCGCGGGCTCGATCCCCCGTCTTGGAGCGATTGCCCGCGTGGCAACCGCTCCGCTCCTCGGGAAGTCGCGTTGGCCGAAGGCCGCGGGGCTCTTCGAGTACGGATCATGCATCGCCGATGCCTACCTCCTGCGTCGCTGCCTCATTCCACCGTGGGAGCTCGATCAGTACCTCGATCGCGACCTGGTCGAGGCGGGACTGGAGCGGCTGCGACCGGTCGAGAGACTGCGCGCGATCGTGGACGGCATCGGGGATCCGATGCTGCAGGTCGCCGCGCTCGAGACCTCGATCTACATGCGCAACCAGTTGCTGCGGGACTCAGACTGGGCGAGCATGGCCCATTCGCTCGAGCTGCGTGTGCCGTTTGTCGACACGACGCTGCTTCGCACGGTTCTCACGCTCGTGTCTCGCGGGTTTGTGCCACACAAGGCGGATGTGAGCCGAGCATCCAACCCCGCGATCTTCGATCTTCTTGCAAGGCGTCCAAAGACCGGCTTCGCGATCCCCGTGGTCGACTGGATGCGAAGCGAACTCCATGTGCCGAAGACGGCCGGCGGAGCGATGCGTGTCTGGGCGAAGTTCCTCGACGATCGATTCTCTTCGGCGGGGGCGAGAAGTGGTCGCGTGTGAACCCTTTATGAAGCCGGTCGTTCACACCATTCCATCGATCGCCGAAGTCTCGAGTGGACCGAGCTATTCGGTCGTTCGCCTTTGCGATGGACTTGTCTCGCGCGGTTGGCCGCTCACGCTCGCGGCACTCGATAGCGCCAATCACCGACCGGCACCTGAATACACGAAGCTCTTCCGCCGCGGCCTCGGACCGACTCGGCTCGGATGCTCCTCGGAGATGAAGCGGTGGCTCGACGCAGAGGCCCGCGAGGGTCGAGTCGGGATCCTGCACAACCACAGCCTTTGGATGATGCCCAACGTGTATCCAGGAACGATCGCGGCACGGCACCAGATCCCGTATGTGGTTGCACCGCGCGGCACGCTCGCGAAGGCGTCGTTCGAGCGCGGCTCGCGGATCAAGCGAGTCTTCTGGCCGCTCCTGCAGCGCCCGTCGCTTTCGGCGGTGACGCTGTTCCACGCGACTGCGGAGAGCGAACGCGACGACATTCGCCGCGCGGGGTTCCGACAGCCGATCGCGGTGATCCCGAACGGAGTCGACCTTCCGCCGTTCGCGCGGATCGAGTCCGCGCAGCCCACGATCCTGTATCTCGGCCGCATCCATCCGTCCAAGGGGATCGATGGACTGCTCCGCGCGTGGGCTCGTCTTGCGCCGCAGCGACCGTCATGGCGCCTGCGACTCGTCGGTCCAGACAACGAGGGCTATCTTGGGAAGATGCAGGCGCTTGCGGCAGAGCTTCGCCTTGAGCGGTTCAGTTTCGATGGCGCGCTGACCGGTCGCGCGAAACTCGACGCGTACAGCTCCGCGTCGGTGTACGCATTGCCGACGCACGCAGAGAACTTCGGACTCACGGTCGCGGAGGCGCTCGCGTCGGGAACGCCCACGATCGTCACGAAGGGTGCGCCATGGAGCGGGATCGTCGCGAACCGCTGCGGATGGTGGATCGATCACGGCGTCGACCCGCTGTACGACGCGCTCGCGGAGGCGACGACCCTCGCGCCAGCGGAACTGGCGGAGATGGGCGTGCGTGGCCGCACCTGGGTCGAGCGTGAGTTCTGCTGGGACTCGATCGCAGACCGCATGCTTGCGACCTACGAGTGGATTCTCGCCGGTATGCCGGATGCAACGACGCCCTCTTGGGTTGATCGCGATGGAGGTGGCGCAACATGAGCGCTGATGCAGGATCTTCTTCACAGGCCTCTCCAGCCACCGAGCCTACATGGACGCCGGGCCGTGTTCCTGTCGCCGTCGTGATGATCTCGCTGAACGAAGGGCACAACTTGGAAGAGGTCTGCGCAAACCTGAAGGGTTGGGCGCAGGAGGTGTGGCTGGTCGACAGCTACAGCAAGGACGACACGATCGACATCGCGCTGCGTCATGGAGTTCGCGTGGTGCAGCGCAAGTTCCGTGGGTTCGGCGATCAGTGGAACTTCGCGGTGCGCGACCTTCCGATTCGCGCAGCGTGGACGATGAAGCTCGATCCGGACGAGAGGCTGTCAGAACAGCTGAAGGCCGACATCGAGGCGGCAATCGCGGCGGGTCGCTGCGACGGAATCGCCGTGCATCGGCGGTTGTGGTTCATGGGTCGACCGCTTCCAGTCTCCCACTCGCTGCTACGGCTCTGGAAGACGGGCACCTGCCGCTTCACGGATGTCTCCGTGAACGAACACCCGCTCGTGGAAGGAACGATCACGACGCTTCGATCCGAACTCGAGCATTACGACAGTCCGAGCCTCGAGCACTGGATCTACAAGCAGAACCGCTATACGACGGATGAAGCCGTGATCAGGTTTCGTGCCGGCGAGCTCGCGGACAAGCCGAAGCTGTTCGGGACGCCGCTTCAGCGCCGCATGTGGCTCAAGAAGAACTTCTTCCGAGTGCCTTTCCGCTATCAGCTGTACTTCTTCTACCTGCTCATCATCGAGGGCGCGTGGAAGGCCGGGCGTGTCGGAATCATCTGGGCGCGGCTACGAACGGACGTGTTCCGCTCGGTCGAGCTCAAGACGATCGAGATGCAGACCATCGGCCGTGAGCCGCCGCGAGTGCTCTTTGGCGTGGGCTCACCTGATCCGCGTGTCGACCAGATCGACCGCTGACCAGGCGCGTCGCTGGATCGGCTACACCTGATGCCCTGCGTTTCGCAGGGTCTGCTCGCGACGCGCAAGCTCGAGGTCGTACTCGACCATCATGTGCGCGAGTTCCTCGACGGTCGTCTTCGGCCGCCACCCGAGCTTTGATTGCGCCTTGGTCGCGTCGCCGAGGAGCTCATCGACCTCCGCGGGCCGGAAGTAGCGGGGATCGACCTCGACGAAGTCGCGGTAGTCGAGCCCGACCTCGCCGAACGCGAGCTCGCAGAATCTCCGCACCGAGATCATCTTGCCCGTGGCGACGACATAGTCGTCCGGCTTCTCCTGCTGCAGCATGAGCCACATCGCCTCGACATAGTCGCCCGCGAAGCCCCAGTCGCGCTGTGCGTCGAGGTTGCCTAGATAGAGCTTCGACTGCAGGCCAAGCTTGATGCGACCGACGGCGCGCGTGATCTTGCGCGTGACGAAAGTCTCGCCCCGCCGCGGGCTCTCGTGGTTGAAGAGAATGCCGCACGACGCGTGCATGTCGTAGCTCTCGCGGTAGTTCACCGTGATGCAGTGACCGAACACCTTCGCGCATCCATACGGCGATCGCGGCCAGAACGGCGTCGTCTCGCGCTGCGGCACCTCGCGCACCTGCCCGAACATCTCGCTCGACGACGCCTGGTAGAAGCGCACGCGGCGCTTCGACGATTGCTCGAAGTTCCGAACGGCCTCGAGCAGCTTGAGGACACCCGTCGCGTCGACATCGGCGGTGAACACGGGTTGGTCGAACGACACGCGCACATGGCTCTGCGCGCCGAGGTTGTAGACCTCGTCCGGTTGTGCGAGCTCGAGGATGCGAGTCAGGCAGTTGCCGTCGGCGAGATCCCCGTAGTGAAGCCGCAGCCGCGCGCCCTTGTCGTGGGGATCGGCGTAGATGTGGTCGATACGACCCGTGTTGAAGGACGAGCTGCGCCGGATGATCCCGTGCACCTCGTAGCCCTTGGCGAGCAAGAGCTCGGCGAGGTAGCTGCCGTCCTGTCCTGTGATGCCGGTGATGAGGGCGCGCTTCATCGGTGGTGTGACTCGTAGCGGAAAGGGTAGGGAAGGCCTCGACCGGCGAACTTCGAACCAAGGAGTTTCAATCGGCTCGGAGCGGGGTGCCGATAGAACTTTTACTCGGGCCGCCGCGCGAGATCGGTGATCGTCTTGATGCCGGGCGGCGTCCTCTCAGAATCGTCCGCTCCGACCGTGCAAACATGATCCTCCACATCATCGAGGACCTTCATCCCGAGAGCGGCGGTCCCCCCGCGGTCGTCATTGAGTTCGCGCGTCACCAGGCGCTGGCCGGGACGAAAGTCGGCGTCGCGTGCATCGATGGCCCGCGCGATGCGGCTGAGCGGGAGCGGATCGATCGCACTTTTCTGGAAGCCGGAGTCGATTTTTTCGATCTGTCACGGGATGCCGGTGGCTCGCGCAAGGCGCTGCGGCTGCTCATCGAGCGGTTGCGGCCACGCATCGTGCACCTGCACGGCGTTTGGGGAGGGACCGTGCGTCACGGCGCCGCGAGCGCGCGCATCTACCGAATCCCGTATGTCGTCTCGACGCACGGCATGCTGCATCCCTACGCGCTTGCGCAGCGGGCGCTCAAGAAGCGGATCTATCTTGCGATCTTTCCTCGGATCATCGGAGACGCCCGCGAGTTGTTCGCGCTGAACCGCGAGGAAGCGACCAATATCGTCGAGCGCTTCCGCGCACCGGCATCCGTACTGCCAAACGGCATCGCGACCGCAGACTACGAAGGGGTCGATCCCGCGATCTTTCGCCAGCAGCATCCTGCGATCGGTTCCTCGCCGTTCGTGCTGTTCGTCGGCCGACTTCATCCGATCAAAGGTGTCGACAACCTCGTGCGCAGCTATGCGATCGCGCGCAGCCGCGGCTTGACGCACGAACTCGTGATCGTCGGACCTGAGGATGGGGGCGGCGATGCGGCCCGCGAGGCGGCATCGGCGGCGGGAGTCGCGAAGCATGTCCATTTCGTTGGACCGGCATACGGGATCGCGAAGCGCTCGGCGCTCGCAGCATGCTCGGCTTTCGTGCACCGTCCACGCTTCGAGGGCTTTGGTCTGGCGGTCGTAGAGGCTCTCGCGAGCGCCAAACCGGTGGTCACCACCGATGTCTGCAGGCTCGACGGCGCGGTCGAGGCGCAGGCCTTGGTATCGGCCTCCGACACCGATGAGGGCTTCGCCGACGCACTGGTCGCGCTTCTCCACGACGAGAATCGCGCCCGGCAGGTCGCAGCGAAGGGCAAGAGCTGGGTGCTCCGCGAATTCGATTGGTCGGGGCTCGTGGAGCGCGCGGAACTCGTCTACGCGAGAATCGGGCACGCTGCGGACGGGCGCTGATCCCCGCGACGGGGGCGTCTGGGCGACCGAATAACCGAAAGTCCGAAATGGCTCACACGCGGCCGCAGGGTTGCCGATATCAGGCATGGTTCCATGCCTGTTCCTGACGCCCGATCCTCCCTCATCGGCGCCCGTGTTGTCGTCACGGGCGGCGCTGGCTTTCTCGGTCGCGCGGTGGTCGAGCGGCTGCGCTCGCGTGGCGTGAACGACATCGTGGTGCCTCGACGCCGCGACTATGACCTTCTGCACGAGGCAGACGCCGACCGCCTCTACCGTGACGCGCGACCGGATGTGGTGCTTCATCTCGCTGCGGAGGTGGGCGGCATCGGCGCCAACCAAGCGAACCCCGGCCGGTACTTCTTCGCGAACATGGCGATGGCGCTTCACCTGATCGAAGGTGCGCGCCGCTCCGCGATTCGGAAGTTCGTGCAGGTTGGAACCATCTGCTCGTATCCGAAGTTCACGCCCGTTCCCTTCCGCGAGGACGACCTGTGGAACGGGTATCCGGAGGAGACCAACGCGCCGTATGGCGTCGCAAAGAAGGCGGCGCTCGTCATGCTCGACGGCTATCGCCGACAGTATGGCCTCGCGTCGAGCTATCTCCTTCCCGTGAACCTGTACGGACCGTGGGACAACTTCGATCCATCGACCTCGCATGTGATTCCGGCGCTGATCCGCAAGTGCATCGAGGCCGTCGAGCAGGGCGCTCCCGCGATTCAATGCTGGGGAACAGGCTCGGCAAGCCGGGAGTTCCTGTTCGTCGAGGACGCGGCAGAGGGCATCGTTCGCGCGGCGGAGTGCATGGACGATCCGGTTCCGATCAATCTCGGCGCCTCGAGCGAGATCTCGATTCGCGACCTCGTCGCGCGTGTGGCGGAAGCCTGCGGATTCACGGGGCGAATCGAGTGGGATCCGAGCAAGCCAGATGGCCAGCCCCGTCGGGCGGTTGATGCCACGAGGGCTCGAGAACTGCTCGGTTGGCAGGCTCGTACGCCCCTCGCGGAAGGACTTCGCGCGACGGTCGACTGGTACCGACGAAACCGCGGTCATCGGTCGGGTTACGATCCGTCCAGATCCGTTCAGGAAACAAGCTAACGACTCCGGGCACCGATGCGCATCTTGCTGATCAACCAGACCTTCTATCCCGATGTTGCGGCCACCGCGCAGCACGGACATGACCTGGCGAGGTTCCTCGTCGCGCAGGGTCATCAGGTCAGCGTGATCGCGTCGCGTTCGCTGTACGGCAAGGCGGGCCGCGCGCTGCCAGCACACGAGCGGGTCGATGGGATCGAGATCCATCGCGTTGGACGCAGCATCTACGGCAAGGCCGGTCTGTTCGCCCGCGCGCTCGACTTCGGGCTCTTCTATCTGTCGACCGCGATCAAGTCGATCGAGATCGGACGACATGACGTCTGCATCTGCCTGACCACGCCGCCCTACATCCCGCTCCTCGGACTCGCGCTGCGCTCGCTGCGCGGAACCCGCGTGGTCTACTGGGCGATGGATCTCTACCCCGATGTCCTCGTCGCGACGGGCGTGCTGCATGAGAAGTCGCTCGTGAACAAAGTGCTCGAGTCGCTCAATCGATTTGCGCTGCGTCGAGCCGACCGTGTGGTGGTGCTGGGGCGCTGCATGGAGGACCGCATCGCCGCGAAGGGCGTCGATCTCTCGCATGTGCGCCGCATCCCGGTTTGGTCGGAGATCTTCAACGAGGCGGGCGCGGACGAGGATCCCGTCGAGGCGCATCGCGGCAACGCGTATCGCCAGCAGTGGCAGGTCGGCGACCGCACGCTTGTGATGTACTCGGGCAACTTCGGCATCGGCCACGATGTCGAGACATTCGCGCGCGCCGCGAAGCTGCTCGAGGCGGATCACAACATCATGTTCGCGTTCGTCGGCGGCGGCAAGCGGAAGGAAGAGCTCCTGCGGGCGCTGCGCGCGCTGAAGTTCGACCGCTTCGTCGAGGCGGACTACCAGCCGCGCGAGCGTCTGGGCGAACTGCTCTCGGCCGCCGACATCCATCTCGCGAGCATGCGCCCGGGATGGGAAGGCGTGATGGTGCCGAGCAAGATCTTCGGAACGCTCGGTGCCGGCCGGCCCGTGGTCTGGGTCGGCGGCGCACGCTCCGAGGTCGCTTCGGTGATTCGCGACGCCGACTGCGGATTCACGGTCACGCCCGGCGATGCAGACGCGCTCGCGGCGGTGATTCGGAGGCTGGCGAGCGAACCGGCGCTCCGCGCAGAGATGGGCTCGCGTGCACGCCAGACGATGATCGAACGCTGGGGAATGCAGCACGCGCTCGCGAAGTGGCGCACGATGCTCGAGGAACTTCAGCAGTCGAACGATCACTCGACGCACGACGGAACCTCCCGCGGAACCACCCCGCACTGAGGCGCATGCGCGATGACCGACGAACGCGACGACACCATGATCGAGCGGCGCAGCAGCCCGTACTCCACGCGGGAGAAGCTCGGTCGCATGCTCTGGGCCTGCGTGCAGTCAACGCTCTTCCGATGCTCGTTCCACAACTGGTACGGCTTTCGTCGCGCCCTGCTGCGCGTCTTCGGCGCCAAGCTGCACGACACCGCAAATGTCCGACGCACGGTGCTGATCGAGTGTCCATGGAACCTCACGATCGGCGCGGAGAGCTCGGTCGGCGATCGAGCGATCCTCTACTGCCTCGGCCCTGTGAGCATTGGCGCGCGCGTGACCGTGTCGCAAGGCGCGCACCTGTGCGCGGGCAGCCATGACTCGCGTCGCACGACGATGCCGCTCCTTCGGCCGCCGATCGACATCGAGGATGATGTCTGGATCGCGGCGGATGCCTTCGTAGGGCCAAAGGTCCGCGTGAAGGAAGGAGCGATCCTCGGCGCGCGCGCGGTGGCGCTCGAGGACCTCGAGCCGTGGTCGATCTACCTCGGGAATCCTGCCGCACGCGTCCGCGCGCGCGAGTTCGAGCGGCGTCCCTCCGGCCTTGGTGGCTGAGAGCAGCGCGCTGCTATCCTTCGCGCCTGCGAGAAAGCCGCGATGCCCATGCGCCTCTACAACACGCTGACGAAGTCGACCGATGAGTTCAAGCCACTTGCGCCTGCGGGCGAGGTGACCTTCTATTCGTGCGGACCAACCGTCTACGACGATGCGCACATCGGGAACTTCCGTTCGTTCCTCAACGCCGATGTGCTGCGGCGCACGCTCGAGCTCCATGGCTTCCGCGTGAAGCATGTGATGAACATCACCGATGTCGGCCACATGACCGACGACGATGTCGCCGATGGCGGGGGAGAGGACAAGATGGCGGTCGCGGGCCGCCGCATCGCGGAGGCGAAGAAGTCGGGCAAGCTGCCGGCGGGCGCCGACATCGATCCGTCGAACCCGTATGCGATCGCCGAGTTCTATGCGCAGCGCTTCCTCGAGGACGCGCGGCATCTCGGCCTCAAGGTCGCGATCGAGGAGCGCGCGAACCCCGCGCTGATGCCGCGCCCGACGCGCTGCGTGCCGGAGATGATCGCGCTCGTCGAGCGGCTCATCGCGGGCGGCTACGCGTATGTCGCGAAGGACGGCGTCGTCTACTTCAGCGTGCAGAGCTATCCCGCGTACGGGCGGCTGTCGGGCAACACGCTCGACAACCTGCGCGAGGGCGAAGGCGGCCGCATCAGCGCGGAGCACCAGGCGGTGAAGAAGCACCCGGCCGACTTCATGCTGTGGAAGCCCGACCCGACGCATCTCATGCGCTGGCCGAGCCCCTGGGGCGAGGGCTATCCGGGCTGGCACCTCGAGTGCAGCGCGATGGCGAAGATGCTGCTTGGCGACGAGATCGACCTGCACTCGGGCGGCGAGGACAACATCTTTCCGCACCACGAATGCGAGGTCGCGCAGAGCTGCTGCGCGAGCGGACATGCGACCTTCTCGCGCTTCTGGTTCCACACGCGGCACCTGCAGGTCGAAGGCGAGAAGATGTCGAAGTCGAAGGGCAACTTCTTCACGGCGCGCGACCTGTTCGCGAAGGGCGTGACGCCGGCCGCGCTGCGGCTCGAGCTTGTCCGCACGCACTACCGCACGAACTCGAACTTCACGATGCAGGGGCTGCGCGACTGCCAGCGCATGATCGACCGCTGGAGCGCGGCGCGGGGCGTGCTCGTCGAGCGTTCGGCGAGTCCTTCGCCGAATGCGGCTCAAACAGGTCCGTTCCAGAGGGCGCTTGTCGAGTTCAAGGATGCGCTGGGCGACGACCTCAACCTCGCGCGTGCGATCGCAGCGCTTAATACGGCGATCGGCGAGACGCCGGCAGGCGACGCGAAGGCGGAGCTTGCCGCGCTCGATGCGATGGACTCCGTGCTCGGCGTGTTCGAGCGCAACACGCCGCTTGCATCGGACGCGGCCGACGACCTCGCCGCGAAGGTCGAGGCGCTGCTCGAGCGCCGCCGCGCCGCGCGCGCCGCGAAGGACTGGGCCGAGAGCGACCGCGTGCGTGATGAGCTCACCACGCTTGGCGTGCGCATCAAGGACGGCCCGCAGGGGACGACCTGGGAACGCGCGGTGTGACCGCTTCGCATGCATGGAACCGTGCGCGGAGAATCTGCGCGTTTCTTTGACCGCGGCCTTTCGGATTGCCGATCTATCTGCTATACTGAGTCCGTCAGCATCAAGAGCAGCGGAGCAATCCGCTCGGCAACCGAATCCTGATCCGATCACGGTGCCAAATCGATGCGGCTCGAAAACGGCTGAAAAACAGCCCAAAACGAGCACAATCGAGGATCGCGGCGAGAGCCGCCCCTGCTCTTGAATGTCTGACGCGGTGCGAACGGCCCATCCGACGCATGTGGCGTCGGCCGAGCGCACCGCGACAACCTGAAGTGCATCCCGAGCGATGCGCGTGTCGTTCATCGGACTCACGAGAGGTCCGCTGGCGATCGCGCATCCGGCAACCGGCCGCGAGGCACGGTGCCGAATTGATGCGGGCGACGCCGATCGGTGCGTCGTCAACCTCGCGCGCGAGCCGTCTCCATGCAACATGAGGCTGGCGGCACGCGCATCGCCGGGATGTGCTTCCTTTGGCCCGCAGTGGCAGAGGAGTGCGCATCGTGTACAGCACGCTTTCCGACAGGACGATCAGGCTCGACGCATCGGCCGCCTTCCAGCTGCTCGTTGCGGCTCAATCCGCAGATGTCCGCGAAGCCGCGGCGGAAGCCCTCTTTCCGCGTGCGCTCGCTGAGCTGTCGCAACTCGACTGCAACGATGTTCCGTTCGAGTCGCTTCCGTACGAGGAGCGCGCGCTGGCGCTGCTCGTCGCCACGGTCATCGAGGCGAATCCGAGGCAGGCCACCAGGCTTCGCGTGCAGCCTCTCTACCGTTTCCTCGCGCCCGGCCCCGAGACTGGATCGGTTCGTGTCTTCCGAATGCGGCGTAACGCCCGGGACCAGCGTGTCGTGACGCAACTCCGCGGAAGCCGCCGTTGGCAGACAAGCGCCGCATTCGTTCTTCCGCAGACGGCCACCGACACGGTCCTGCAGATCTGCGACTGGGGCGAGGTCGAGCAGCGGTTCTATCGCCGCGCGTACAAGTGGGTGGTCGGCTCCGAAGGCGCGATGCTCAACATCCATTCGCGGGTCAAGGGTCGCGCGCTGCGAAGCTGGCAGAGCCCGGTCCTCCTCTCGCACGAGGGTGAACGGATCTGCGCTCTAGACCGTGCCGTGGACAAACTGTTCGAGGGCTCGGCGATCAAGCTCGACTCGTCGATGATCCTTCGGCTCTGCGCCGGCGGACTCGCGGGTTCGGTGATCTCGTTCTCGAACCAGCTTCCGATCGTTCGTGGGCACCGACCACGGGACGCCACGCTGTCGATCGAGCTCGGACCGAGCATCGACTCGAGCGCGGTTGGCGCGTTCTTCAAGGGGAACCTCGATCCGCGCTATGGCCTCGAGGGATTGCTTCCCAGTGCGCGCGTGCAGGTCGGGCTTGCCGGAGGCCGGACCCTCGAGCAACTCGATGACATCGCGAAACGAGTCGGCGTCTGGCATGGCGAGCGGATCCGAGGCTCGTTTGAGTACCACCCCCTCCGCACGGGCGTGCTGAAGGGGGTGGCGTGACATGGCCTCGAGCATCGAACGACAGTGCGAACGCGTCGAGGTCAACGCGGGTGAGGTGCGGGAGCCGCAAGGCGATGGGAGCAGCGTGGCGCCCGAGCCGAGCTGCCTGCTTGAGCGGACGCTCGTGGCGTATCCCGACGCGTTTGGCGAGCGTTACGAGCGGCTGCTGTTCGCGGCATGGCGCTCGGTCATGCAGGATGGCGACGAAGAGTCAAGGGAGATTCTGCGCGCGCATCCGCCGAGGGATGTGATCGTCGATGATCGATCGCGCATCCATCGAATCCTTGAAGGACTGCCAAGCCCCGCGGAACGCCAGACGCCAGCGCTCCTATCGTGGGGCGACGGGCTGTTGATCGCGCTTGCGGATCGGATCCCGTACGCGGAGACGGAGCTTTCCATCCGGCTCGAAGTGGGCGTGCGGGAGAGTGCGAGGTACTTGGGTGCGGTGCGCGTGGATCCCACGGAGCAACTGCTCGAGCGCTGGCGTGCGCTCGGACACACTGCGGCGCCGAAGTCGGTCTGGCGTTGCTATCCACCAGATCGGATCCGTGGTCGACGCGATCTCGTCATCGAGATCGTCCCGAATCCTCGCGGCTTCAACCAGGCGATGTTGATCGGGCGCTATGGCGCGGGACGCGTTCTTGTTCCTGAGCCCTGTGATGCGCAAGACCCGCGCGATCCCGATGCGATGCCCGCGACCGTGATGTCATCGGGGTGGACCTACACGGGTGGAGATCTGCCGATTCGCGGAGGTCTGGCGGCGCTGCCGATCGCCGCGCCGCGCCCTTCGCGAAAGGTTCGGATTCCCGACCCCGATCTCTTCGCGCTCTGCGCCGCAATGACATGGCCCTCGACGCTGCGTGACTCGATCTGGCTGCGCCGCCGCCCCGACTTCCGCATGCTTGCCTGAACCGCCTTCTCACCGAAAGGACACGACATGACTCCATCGCAGATCAAGAAGAACCTCGACGCACTCTGGACGACACGCTGGCCCGCGTTCATCTGGGGTCCTCCCGGCGTTGGCAAGTCGGCGATCGTCGCGCAGCTCGCGGCCGATCGTGGTCTAGCGCTCGTCGACATCCGCGCACCGCTGCTCGATCCGACCGACCTGCGTGGCATCCCGGCGGTCGTCGGAGACCGTGCCGAGTGGTTCGCGCCATCCTTCCTTCCGCGTGAAGGCGCAGCGCCCGGCATCCTGTTTTTCGACGAGCTGAATGCGGCGCCACCGATCGTGCAGGCGAGCCTCTATCAGCTCGTGCTCGATCGTCGGATCGGCGAGTACCGCCTGCCCGACGGATGGCGCATCGTTGCCGCAGGAAACCGCGAGCAGGACCGCTCGGTCGTGTTCCGCATGCCTGATGCGCTCGCGAATCGATTCGTGCATCTCGACTTCACGCCGTCGTTCGACGACTGGCGCGATTGGGCGGTGAGGCGGCACCTGAACCCGATGATCGTCGCGTTCCTGTCGCTGCGTCGAGAGCTGCTGCACAAGCCAGGTGGCAACGAGCGTGCGTTTCCGACGCCGCGCTCGTGGGAGATAGCGGCCGACATTCTCGACGCTTTTGGAAGCGCGGTGCCGAGCGACGACGCGCTGTCCGGCACGGTCGGAACCGGCGCCGCGATCGAACTGCAGAAGTTCATGCAGAACGAACTCACCGCCGCGGACATCGACGCGGTCCTGGCCGCACCCGAAACGGCGAACTTGCCGACGAAGATCTCGAGCCTGTATGTGCTCGTGAGCAACATCGCGAGGCGCGCGAGCGACGAGACGGTGCGCGCCGTCGCCGGCAGGCTGCTTGTGCGGTTGCCTGTCGAGTTCGCAACCTTGCTCGCGAAGGACCTGCTTCGCGACTGGCCGCTCTTCGTGCGCGATGCGCACTTCAAGGCGTTCATCAGCAAGAACAAGGAGGCGTTCGCATGAGACTTGCCGAACCGCCGCCGGTGCAAACCGGGTCCGAAACGAACGCAGCTGCCTCCGCCGAGGAAGTCGAGGCGATCGCGCGGTCGCGCATGGAACGCGCGCGCATCGACCTCTTGCTCGACCATCCGTACTTCGCGGCGACGCTGCTGGCGCTTCCGTTTCGCGGCACTTCGGACAGGGGCCTGACGCACGCCGTCATGACGGACGGCATGCGCATCACATACCGCTACGATCTGGTCGCTGCGTGCGAACGGCCCGCGATCCGGATCGCCATCATGCACGCGCTGGTGCATGTCCTGCTTCGGCATCCTGAGCGAACGAATGGACGCAACATCTCGTCGTGGACGCTGGCGTGCGACATCGCCGTCGACATGCTGCTTGTGGCGATGGGCGTGAAGCGAACGGACGACGCTCGCCACGCGCAGTACTTCACCGGCGATTCAGCCGAGTCGATCTACGATAAGCTGCGCAGCGGAGCGCTCCCCGACTTCAGGAGAGACCAGGTTCCTGCGGACGGGATGCTGCCGCCGGGACACGCCGATCCCGACATGCCACCGGGCGCACGCAGCGAGGAGTCCGATGCGAGCCGAGACACGTTCGAGCACGCGCTTTCAGGAGCCGAGTCGCCGACGCCGCTCATGCTCGAGGGATTGCGGCAGGAGTTCGTGAAGACCGTTCAGCAGCGGCTCGCAAACAGGGCGGGCAATGGCGCCGGTGACGGAAGCGGCGAAATCGACGCCGCGTCGTCGCCGCAGATGCCGTGGACCCATGTGCTGGCGCGATTCATGCGCGACCCGATCGACCGCGACTGGTCGTTCGCACGGCCGAATCGGAAGCACCTCTGGCGCGGGCTCTATCTGCCTGGGCCGATGGAGCTCAACGGCGGCAGGTTTGTGGTGGCGATCGACACCTCCGGCTCGATGTCGGATCTTGATCTTGCGCTCGTGCTCGGCGAGATCGACTCGATTCGCCGCTCGTGCGCGTGCGAGCTGACGGTGCTTCAGTTCGACGCGCAGATCCACGCGACGGTCGAGTTCTCGCGATGGAGCGACGAGGATGAGAAGGTCGGCTCGACGAAGGTGATGCGCGTGCATGGACGCGGCGGCACGGATCTGCGGGTGCCGTTCACATGGGCGGAGGAGGAGCGTCGGAAGGGGCGCAGCATCTCGGCGATGATCGTGTGCACGGATGGATACGGACCGTTGCCGCAGGAAGAGCCGCGTGGGCTGCCGGTGCTGTTCCTTCTGACGCCGCACCACTCCGCTCCGATGTTCGGCGAGAAAATGGTGCTGCGACCTAACGGATGAGCGTCGTCGAGTCGCCGATCGTCGCCTCCGTGCCCGTCGAGCAGTCGACGAGGCGTACGCTCCCCGCGAACCGCACCACCTTCACGCAGTAGCCGCTCTCGCCGAGCGCCGCCTCGAGGTCCGCATCGGTGATGACGCCGAAGTCGAGCTTCGTGTCCGTGGTCGAGGCGACGCGCTGGAAGTCGAGCGGCTGCGCGACCTCGTTCACGGTCGCGAAGTCGAGAGCGAGCGCGCCTGACTTCTCCACCGACGGCGTTGCCTTCATGAAGAGGAGCGACCCGGCGGCTGCGAGCGCCAGGGCGATCGCAGCGGTCGCGGCGCGCGCGTTGCGCGTGCGCTTCACGCGCGCCTGCTGCATCGCTTCACCCGCGGCCGCGAGGATCACGGTGCGGTTCGCGCTGATGGACTCGCGCAACGGATTCGACGTCACGACGCACCTCCTTCGCGCAGCCTTGCCATCGCGCGGCGGATCGTGCTCTCGATCGCCTGCGGCGCCGCGCCGATCGCCTGCGCGATGGCCTTGATGCGCATTCCCTCGACATGTCGGAGCCGCACAAGCGTCCGCTCGTCTTCATCGAGCTGGCGGAGGATCGCGTCGAGCGACTCGCGCCCTCCATGTCCTGCGCCTCGATCGAGCGTGGCGACGACCGCGCCTTCCCGCCGCCGCCGGCGCTGCTCAGACACGATCATGTTGCGCGCGACATTCAGCGCCGCGACGCGCATCCACGCCACGAGCGCAGCATGCGAGTCGACGGTGGGCGGATGTGCGGCGAGCCTCATGAACATCTCCTGCAGGCAGTCGAGCGCGAACGCTTCGTCCCTGCGCGTGACGCGCTCGACGGAGGAGACGACTTCCTCGGCGCAGCGGTCGTAGATCTCGGCGAGCGCCTCGCGCGAACCAGAGCGGACCGCACGCGTGACGCGTGCGGCCCACTGGTCGTCGGATTCCTGTTGCGCCTCAGAGTGCACCTACTTCGACATCCGCGCCCGGAGGACCTCGGCGACGAGCTCCACGGCGGCGCGTGGACCTTGCACGAACAGCAGCTTCGATGGTTCGTGGAACCGAACCTTGACTTCGCTGGTGTACTCGGCGGCGCCCATCGTGAAGGAGATTGAGTCGATGAGAGACTTCTGCTCGTCGGCCGTGGCCGCGGGGCGCAGGTCGAAGATCCTCTTGACCGGCGGCTGCATGGTCTCCAGAGCCGGCGAAATCGTGATCGCAGCGATCGAGCCGGGGACCTTTGCGGTCGCCTTTGATTCAGGATGGATCGTGGTGTCGTTCACGACGGTGACGACGAAGCTGTTTCCGTCGGTTCTCGGCAGCGTCTCGAGCATCTTGAAGAACACCTCGGGCGTCATACGCTGCACCGACAACGGGGGGACGGCGATGTTGGCGAGCGCCGGATCGGACAGGACCACATTGGAGACGACCTGCTCGTTCACGCGCTGCACCAGCGCTCCGAGCTCGCCGCCCGTCCAGTCGAGGGTGATGGTCTCGGCCGCGATCTGCCGGTTGAGCTGCGCCCGCGCGTTCGCGCGCATCTCCTCGATGCGTTGGAGATAGTTTGGCAGAAGCTCGGTCATCAGCTCCTTTGCTTCCAAGACTTCCCACTGGGTGCCCTTGATGGAGAACATCGCGAGGGGCTGATCGAACCAGATGTCGACACCCGAGCCTCGGGCGCGCAGTTCGTAGCGGAACTGGTTCGTGAAGTGCTCGATCAGAGTCGATTCGCTGTACTGCCGGGACGGCTCGAAGGGCGCGTACTGGCGGAAGAGTCCAATCTGGGATGCTGCCTCGAGCAGCTTTGAATCCGCATGCACCTGCAGGATCGCCTGCTTGCTCTCGGGTGCGACGCGGAGATCGGCTTCGAGCGCCGATACCGCGGAGACCACGGTGCCGTCGACGGCGATTCCGCCGCCGCCCGACCCGCCTTGGGTCCGCGGCACGCTGAGCTGCTCCTTCAACTTGGAGAGTTCCGCTCGCTTGGCGGCGAGTTCCGCGATCCGTTGCGAGGAGATGGCGGTGGGAGACGGCGGTTCCTGTCGCGCGAGCGCCGAGGTGGTGGCAAGCAGCGCGGTCGCGGTCAGGGTGGCAAGTCGGGTGCGAAGTCGGGTGCGCGGTCGGTTCATGGGAAGTCTGCCCTTTCAAAAGAGAAACCGCGCCAACCGAACCGATCCGTCAGAAGGGCTCAAAGAAAACAGAAAATTCGTCGCCAGCCGTCACGCCGCCGGCGGGTCCGTCCGCATGAACGGCGCGCACTTCGCGATGCGCGTACCCGGCTTGAGGCCGCCCCAGCGCGCGGCGGCCACGATGCCGCCGCTGCCGCCGCCGCCCGAGCCGTACGCCGCGAGCACTTCCTCGCACTTCGCAGGCATGATCGGCGACAAGAGCACCGCCGCCGTGCGCACGCCTTCGGCGCAGGCCGCGAGGATGCGGGCGACCTGTGGCAGGTTCGCGGGGTCCTTCGCCAGCTTGAACGGCGCCGTCTCGTTGATGAGGAGGTCGACCGCGCGCACGATCGAGAGCGCCGCATCGGCCGCCTCGGCCAACTCGAAGGCTTCGTAGTGCGCGAGCGTCTTCTTCGCGGTCGCCTCGGTGAACACGCTCCAGCTCGGCGCGCCCGCAGCGCCCGAGACCGGCATCGACGCCGTCTCCGCCTCGGGCATCGCGCCGCCGAAGTACTTCTCGATCATCGAGCTCGTGCGGCTCGCGCAGTTCGCGAAGGTGTTCACGAGCTGCGCGGTGTAGATCTCGTGGAAGTGCTTGTCGCTGAAGTCCGCGTCCTGCGTGCCGAGCGGGCCCTGCGTCGTCATGTACCAGCGCCACGCGTCGACGCCGTACTTCGTGAAGAAGGTCTCGATCGTGGGGAGATCCACGAAGTTTCCGAGCGACTTCGACATCTTCTGGCCGTTGCGGATCCAGAACGAGTGCGCGTACACGCACTTCGGCATCGGAAGCCCGAGCGCCATCAGCATCGCTGGCCAGATCACCGCGTGGAACCAGAGGATCTCCTTGCCGATCACGTGGTACTCGGGCGGCCAGAACTTCGCGCGGTCCTTCGCAAGCGCGCCCTTGTCGTCGCCAAGCCCGAGCGCCGTCGCGTAGTTGAAGAGCGCGTCGATCCACACATAGATGACATGCTCGGGCGCATTCGGCATGGGAATGCCCCAGGTGAAGTTCGTGCGCGTGACGGGCACATCCTGCAGCCCATCGCGCAGGCGGCCGAGCACTTCGTTGAATCGCCCCGCAGGACGCACGAAGCCCGGGTTCGCCGCGAAGAACGCCTCGAGCTTCGACTGGTACGCGCTGAGCCGGAAGTAGTAGTTCTTCTCGGTCGCGCGCACGAGCGGCTTTCCCGAGATCGGGCTCTTGTAGTCGAGCTCCTTCGCGCGCAGCTCGGTGATGTACTCCTCCTGGCCCTCGTCGTACCAGCCGTTGAACTCGCCGAGATAGATGTCGCCCGACGCGAGGAGGCGCGTCACGAACGCCTGCACCTGCGACTCGTGTCGCGGCTCGGTCGTGCGGATGAAGTCGTCGTTCGACAGGTTGAACGGCCCGAGCAGCTTGCGGAACTCGGCCGAGTTCTCGTCGGCGAGCGCCTGCGGCGTCATGCCGCGGTCCTTCGCGCTCTTCTCGACCTTCTGGCCGTGCTCGTCGGTGCCCGTCAGGAAGAACACATCGCGGCCGTCGAGCCGCATCGCGCGCGCCCAGACATCGCAGAGCGTCGTCGTGTACGCGCTCCCGATGTGGGGGCGGTCGTTCACGTAGTAGATGGGGGTCGTGATGTAGGCCGGACGGGCGGACGATTCGGACGAGGCGGACATGTCGAGGATCGTACAGAACCGCCGACAAACGCCGTCGGGCACGCGGCGGGGGCGTAGGATGCCTTCGTGACCGATTCCGCACCCCGCGATCGCAGCGACGAACGCTCGGACGAAGATCCGCGCGCAGCGGGTGGCGATGCGTCCGAGGAAGCCGCAGACGCTGGCATCGCCGACGGCGCAGCGGAGGCGTCCGTCGACGAGACCGCTGATGAATCGACCGAAGTTGCAGCGGTCGCTGACGCAGCGGACGAACACCGTCGACCGAGCGACGCCAGCGTTCCTGCCATCGTCGCCACGGTGGCCTTGGTGATTTTCTCGGTGTTCATCGGCGTCTACGGACCACGACTCGGGAACCGTCAGCAGCTGCCGGGCGGCACAACGCTGGTCGAACTCGCGGGTGCGCTCAGCGCGAAGCACTCGACCGAGGCGCTCGGCACGATCGAGCTCCTTCGGGACGAACCCCGCGAGGCAGCCGCGATCGAGCGCGAGGCACGCGAACTCCTCGGCAGGGCTGTCGAACTCCCTGAGTTGCAGGGCCGCAGCGTGAGCTGGCTGCGCCTGACGCGAATCCGCGTTCCCGGCGCCGCAGGCGTCCAGGTGCTGCTGCGGATCGGACCGCGGTTCAACGCGGAGTTCGCAAGCATCTTCATCCTGCGCGACGAAGACCGGTTCACCGTCTTTGACGCCTATGGCCGTCCGCGAGCCATGCCCGAGGGGGAGATGTTCTCGGTCGGTGTCTCGGGCGAGGGCGCTGGGTCGGTGGTTCACCTTTTCCGCGCGGGCGACCTCGTCTACGGCACGGAATCGACCGATCGCGAGGTCGCGGACGAGCTGATCGCCGAACTACAGGTCCTCGCGGCCCGGAGTCTCGCGAACCCGTAGGGCCCCGCAGGCGAAGCATGCCCCGAACCCGTCGGTTTCAGCGAGAAAATCTTGCCTTTCCGCGCGGGCAGCCGATACTCATTCGTTGCCAGAACATCGGCACGGCGTGCTCCTCTTGCCACTTGCGACCCAGTCGACCATGCATCCCACCACCGACCGACGCCCCGCGCTTCTTCTCGTCGCCATCGCCTCGCTGACGCTCGCCGTCGCAGAGGCCGGCTTCGCGCAGACGCAGATCCAGCCCAACCGCATCACGCCGAGCGGCTCGTCGACCTCCTCGGGTCGACCCGCTGGCCCGAATGCGCCTGGAACGGCGTCTGGCCGCGGCGCGGCGCTCGGCGATGGCAACCGCATGGGCGGTCAGACATTCCAGTGGTCACGCTCGAGCGGCTCCGGAATGGCCTTGGGCGCAGGCAACAGGCTCGACTCCAACACGCAGGTCGGCTCGGGTCGCTCGAACAATGTCTCGACGCCCGTCGATTACAACGCGCGCAATCTTCTCGTCACAGGCAATGTCGCTGGCGGCCGCGGCTTCCGCGGTTCGGTCGGCTACACCGCCGACACCGATTTCCGCGGAAAGGTCGGCTCGGACGCGACCTTCAAGTTCGAGGCCGACAGCGCGTATTCGAATGTCGTCTTCAACAGCTCGTCGCTCTCGCGCGACCGCTTCCTCGTCGCGCAGGGTCTCGGTGCATTCGAGTATCGCCGCGAGTCGACGCCGATCGGCATGCAGGCGCAGCGCGCGGCGGTCGATCAGTCCGACAGCCGTCTCCGTCTTGATCGCGCCAACACAGCGATGGCGCTCGGTCGACTGAACTGGGAGGTCGGCGAGGATCGCACCGTGGCAACGGGAAGCGGGCCGAGCGGCGAGCCGATTCGCTACATCGTGTCTCCGCTTCGCGGTCTTCAAACCGAGCAACTGACCGATCCGATCGTGAAGTCGGGACTGAGCCTCTACGAGCAGGCACGCGCCCGTCAGGAGATCGCGATGGGTCTCGCGAAGCCAGAGGACTTCGCACCGCGTGCGCGCGCGATCGAGCGTGGCATGGTCGACACCCAGCTTAAGCCGACCGATGTTGGCGAGATCTCGCGCATGCAGGGGCAGCTCTACTCGCAGGGGTATCTCGACATCCTCAAGAGCGTCGATACCGCCGCCGCGCGCACCACCGGCGACGGCGCCGCGACGCTCGATCGTGTCAAGCGCGATCTCGATGAGATGACCAAGCCGCGCGTGCCCGGGCAGATCGACCTCGACAAGATCGATGCGGACAAGAAGCGCGCCGCCGAGGAGGCGGCGAAGGCCGCAGAGCAGCAGAAGGCCGATGGCATCCCACCCGCGCAGCCAGACGGCGCGACCGCGGGGCAGGCGCGAGGCAAGGACGATCCGCTGCTCAAGCCGACCGATCGCGAGGCTGAGCGCGAGGAAGACCGTGAGAAGGAGCGCGGAAAGCTGATGACGGTCGACGAGATGGCGGAGGTGCTGCGTCACGGAAAGACCGTGAACACCCTCGGCCGCGAGGACAAGCGCCGCGTCGACGAGCTCACGAGGCTCGGTGAAGCCGCGCTGAAGTCCGGCGACTACTTCGCCGCGGAGCGCCGCTTCCTGCAGGCCCAGGACTATCGCACCGGCAACCCGCTCATCGAAGTGGGCATGGCGCACGCGCAGCTTGGCGGCGGGCTCTACCTCTCCGCGTCGCTGACGCTCCGCAACTTGCTGAAGACGCACCCCGAGCTCATCGACACGAAGTACGACCGCGCGCTTCTGCCGCCACCGGCGCGTATGGAGGACGCGATCAAGTTGATCCGCGAGCGCATCGACGCTGGAGAAGATCAGCCCAACTACGGCTTCTTGCTCGCGTACATCGGTCATCAGACGGGCGATCGCGCGCTTGTCGAGGAAGGGCTCAAGCAGTTGTCGGGCAACGAGTCGCTCGACAGCTACGGCGCGCTCCTGCGGGGCATCTGGCTTGGCGCCAAGTGACGCAGCTGCGCGCGCGGAGAAGCTCTTCCGCTCCGCGTTCAACGCCGCGCCGTCGCACCGAGCGTCGGCGAGCGGGCGCGTCAACCTGATCGGCGATCACATCGACTACGCAGGCGGCACCGTGCTGCCGATGGCGATCGCCGTGCGTACGCATGTGTCCGCCGCGCGCGCCGAGCAGGACGCTGCGGTTTCGGAATGGACGGGAGACGACGCGTGGCGACGCTACGCGCTCGGCGTGCTCGCGGAACTGCGGGCAGCTGGCCTCGCGATCCCGCCGATCGCACTCGCGGTCGCAAGCGATGTCCCGGTTGGCGCGGGGCTCTCCTCGAGCGCCGCGCTCGAGGTGGCGGCGGCACGCGCGGCGCTTGCGGTTGCCGGCGCGGAGCTGGCGCCGCGCGAACTCGCCCTTCTCTGCCAGCGCGCTGAACACCGCCACGCGGGTGTTCCGTGCGGAATCATGGACCAATGGTGCGTGACGCATGCGGCGGAGGGAGAGGCGATCGCGCTCGACTGCGCGACGCTCGCATCGCGTGCGATCGTGTTGCCGCCGACGCTCCGCATCGAGTTCGTCGATTCAGGCGTGCGCCATGCGCTGCGCGACGGCGGCTACGCGGCGCGGCGTGCGGATGTCGACGCGGCGGCGGAGGCGCTCGGCGTCGCGCATCTCGCGCGGCTCTCACGCGACCGCTGGCGCGAGATCGACTCGCTGCCCGAGCGCATGGCGCGTCGCGCACGGCATGTCGTCACCGAGCACGCGCGGGTCGACGCCGCGATCGAGGCGCTTTCACACGACGATCTCGCGCGTTTCGGCGCGCTGCTGGCCGAGAGCCATGCATCCTTGCGCGACGACTTCGATGTGTCGGTGCCGGAGCTCGACGCACTCGTCGACGACGCGATGTCCCGCGGAGCACTCGGCGCACGCATGACCGGCGGCGGCTTCGGCGGCTGCGCCCTCATCGCGTGGTAAAAGGCGAGAGAACGACGAACCGCGCCTCTTCCACCAGAGGGAGCGCCCGCAGGCGCGACCGCTCAAACACGCGGCGACCGCTCAGATATGCCCATGCAGGATGTGCTCGAGCATCTCCTGCCGCCCGCTTTCAACGGGCCACGAGGTCTGGTAGAGCGCGACCTTCTCGAGTTCCTCGAGCGAGGCAGCGCCGTCCTCGATGCGGCGACCGAGCTCGGAGTTCCAGCTCGCGTAGCGCTCCGCGACGAAGCGCGCGATGCGGCCATCGGCACGGATCGCGGCGGCGGCCTTGAGTCCGCGCGCGAACGCATCCATGCCCGCGACATGCGCGTGGAAGAGATCGACGGGCTCGAAGCTCTCGCGGCGGCGCTTCGCGTCGAAGTTCAGGCCGCCGGTGGTGAAGCCTCCGGCCGCGAGGATCTCGAGCATCATCTTCGTCGTGAGCCGCGGATCGGTCGGGAACTCGTCGGTGTCCCAGCCGCAGTGATCGGTGCCCGAGTTCGCGTCGACCGAGCCGAGCACGCCGGCCGCGCGGCAGACCGCGAGCTCGTGCTCGACGGTGTGGCCCGCGAGCGTCGCGTGGTTCGTCTCGATGTTGAGCTTGAAGTAGGGAAGCAGCCCGAACTCGCGCAGGAACGCGAGGCACGCGGCGGCGTCGGAGTCGTACTGGTGCACGCTCGGCTCGCGCGGCTTCGGCTCGATGTAGAACTGCCCCTTGAAGCCGATCGCCTTCTTGTAGTCGACCACCATGTGGAGGAAGTGCGCGAGATGCTCGCGCTCGCGCTTGAGATCGGTGTTGAGGAGCGTGGCGTAGCCCTCGCGTCCACCCCAGAAGACATAGCCCTCGCCGCCGAGGCGGTGCGTGACCTCGAGCGCCTTCTTCACCTGCGCGGCGGCGTGCGCGAAGACCTCGATCCGCGGGCTCGTCGCGGCACCCGACACATAGCGCGGATGCGCGAAGAGGCACGCGGTGCCCCAGAGGAGCTTCTTGCCGCTCGCCTGCTGCAGCGCCTCGAAGTGGCGCACGACCTCGTCGAGATCGGCGTTCGACTCGGCGAGCGTCGCGCGCTCGGGCGCGATGTCGCGGTCATGGAAGCAGTAGAAGTCGATGCGGCACTTGCGCAGGAATTCGAAGAACGCATCGGCGCGGCGGCGGCAGTTGTCGAGGCCGTCGGTGCCGTCGTCCCACGGCATGCGCGCGGTCGCTGCGCCGAACGGATCGGAAAGGCCGTTGCGCATCGTGTGCCAGTAGCAGGCCGCGAAGCGCAGTTGGTCGCGCTGGGTCTTTCCCTCGACGACCTCGTCGGGACGGTAGTGGCGGAAGCCGAGCGGAGCGGTCGAGTCGCGGTCGACGAACGGAACGGTCTCGATGTCGGGGAAAGCGTCCTGTGCCATGCGCGGAGCGTAACGCAGGGCGCGCGATGGCGAAACGAAGCCGCCCGTCCGGAAGGAGAATCGGACGGGCGGCTGGGTTGAACTTGGGGTCGATCACGAAACCATGTCGGTGTCGGTCTCGATGATGAGCGAATCCCAGGCGTCGAAGCACGCGTTGAAGTCGAGGGTCATGGTGTTGTAGAGGTCACCCTGGACCGCGAGTCCCGAGCGGCGGATCGCATTGCCCCAGATCGCGGTGACTCCCCACACGCCTCCGCCGGCGATGTAGGACACATTGCGGCCGCTGAACGAGCCCGAGGTTCCGGGATTCGGCATCGTCTGGTCGAAGGCGATCGACTGCTGTCCGCCACCGAGGACGATGCGCTTGAGGCCGTTGTTCGAGGCGTTGGTGTGGACGATCTCGAAGCGCGTCCGGTCTGCGCCGAGGATCGTGGCGCGGATGAAGTAGGTGCTGCCGTTGGCTTGCGCGGTGGCGGCGCCGGTCACGACGAAGAGCGGAGTCTCGGTCGTCCCGTCGCACATGGTGACCTTCACCGGCAGGCTGGGGAACTGCGCCACCAGCGTGTTCTGCGTGACCGAGTTCACGACGCGGATGACGCCGCCGGCGACGGCGTTCCCGAGGAAGCTGGCGGCCGAAGAGGTCTGGGTTGCGAGTGCGGCAGAGGCGATGGCGAGGCTGAGTGCGAGGCGGTTCATGGCATGGTTCCTTTCAATCCTGTCTTTGCGTGCGGGCGGGCGCTCCTTGTGTGTGTCCGTCCTTCAGAAGTGATCCGCCATGCCGGGGCCTGTCTCTCAGCTCAGTGCGGAATTCCTGTAGATGTTTCCAACGCACCGTTTCGTCTCAGGGAGGGTGCTCGGCTAGACTCGCATCCCCATGTCCGCCCGCCCGAACCTCGATCTCTCGCGAAACTTCGCGGGGAAACCCGTGCTGGTGACGGGCGGCGCGGGCTTCATCGGGGGCCATCTCTGCCGCGCGCTCGTGGAAGGGGGGGCCGAGGTCCGGGTGCTCGACGACCTCTCTTCGGGACGGCGAAGCGCGCTGCCCGCCACCGTCCAGTTCATCGAGGGCGATGTTGCCGACAGGCATGTGGTTCGGAAGGCGGTCGCCGGCTGCACGCATGTCTTCCACCTTGCGGCGCTCGTGAGCGTGCCGCTGAGCATCGAGCAGCCTGACCTTTGCTTCCGCACCAACACGACGGGTACCGAGGTCGTCCTCGGCGCAGCGGTGGGCGAAGGCGTGCAGGGCGTCGTGCACGCGTCGAGCGCGTCGGTCTACGGCCGTCGGCCGATGCTTCCGAGCAGCGAGGACGACGCGGTGAATTGCGAGAGTCCCTACGCCGCCACCAAGGCCGCGGGCGAGAGCCTGGTCCAGGCGTTTGCGCGTGCCTACGGCCTTCACGCCACGAGCCTGCGCCTCTTCAATGTCTTTGGCTCCGGCCAGGATCCGAAGGGCGCGTACTCCGCTGCGATCTCGGCGTTCGTCGAGGCCGCGCGTTCGCGCCGCGCGCCGATCGTCTACGGCGACGGCACGCAGACGCGCGACTTTGTTCCCGTCTCGGAGGTGGTCCAGGCGTTCCTGCGCGCAGCGGATGCAGGCTCACCTGCGGCCGGCGAGGTCTTCAACGTCGGCCTCGGCGAGCGGGTGACGATCCTCGAGGTGATCGAGATGATCGGAGAGGCGGCCGGCTTCACCGCGACGCCGCAGTTCGCGCCGCGCCGCGCAGGCGATGTCGACCACTCCTGGGCGGATCTCACGAAGATTCGGCGCATGCTTGGGTACGCGCCGACCACACCGCTCGCGCCCGCCCTCGCTGCGTTCGTCCGCGACGAGTGCGCGGCCGTGCACGCGAAGTAACGGGCCAAAAACGCACGGCGCCGCCTGTCGGAAGGCGACGCCGTGCAATGCGTGAGGGATCCGCAGTAGGGTTCGTGCGGCGGAAAGGGAGGCTTGTTACGCGACGCGACGGTGGCGTGCAGCGACGGCGCCGAAGCGGTCGTTGCGGACCTTGCGCTCGGTCACGAGCTTCTCGAGCAGGTCGCTCGGGCTCGCGGCGCAGACATCGGCGCCGATCTCCTCGGCGAGGCCCGGGGCGCGGTTGAAGATGCCGCCACCGACGACGATCTGCATCTGGGTATAGGCGCCGTTCTCGCGGATACCGTCGATGAGTTCGCGGATGAAGGGCGCGTCCTTCGCGCTCGACGCGAAGAGGAGCAGGACCTGCGGGTCGCGCTGCGAGAGCTCCTCGCGGATCTCGTCGTTCGCGACGCCACCACCGGCGAAGGTGACCTCGTAGCCGTCCGCCTCGAGGAGGTCGGCGACGAGCTGGCCCGCCAGCTCCTCCGACTCGTTCGGGCCGCAGAACATGCAGATGCGCTGGTTGCGCTCGTCGCGCTGCGTGTAGCGCGCCTGGCCCTGGTCGACCAGCATGCGGAGGATGCGCGTCGCGTACTGGTGCGAGAGCTGCGTGATCTGATCCTTGCGGTAGAGCGAGCTCACCATGTCGAGCACCGGCCAGAAGACATCCTTGGCGACGGTCTCGGGAGCGATGCCCGCTTCGTAGACGGTGTCGACGAGGTTGCGCGCGGCGCGGCGCTCTCCGGAGACGAGGTGCGAGAAGAGCTGCTCGATGACGCGTTCGAAGTTCGGGGTGTTCTTCATGACGGTGGGGGAGGATTCGTGCCAGCCCGCGCTGATCCACACGCTGCGGGTTTCGTTGAGCCTGTCGCCGGGATCCTCCCTGCGTCGCCGCGCACGATTGCTGCGGCGACCCTTCTTTCGGCACAGCCCGTCGGACGCCCCAAGCATCGGTCGCCGGTGCCAATAACGGGATATCAACGGGCGGACGCTGCCCTGAACGCGCGCAAACGCGGGAACCGCCGCACCGCGCCCTCGCCGCGTTTGTGCGAAAATCGACGCATGAAGCTCGCCTGGGTTGCCGCAGTCGTCGCGTGTCTGGTTTCGCCCTTCTCGACCACGCCGGTTTGGGCGCAGTCGGATGCAAAGTCGACGCCGAAGTTCTTGCAGACGGTGACGCAGCACGCGGACATCGCGCGCCTGCCTGAGGCGGAGCATGGCGAGCGCCTCATGATCGACATCGCCGTCGGTTCGATCGAGTGCACGGTCGACGAGAAGGCGACGGAGACGCGCGTCACCGCCGAGCTCGTCGTCGATGGAATGGATGCCGCCGATGCGCAGCGTCGGGCGAAGCTCGTGAAGCTCTACGCCGAGCGCGCGAGCGACGGCACGATCATCGTGAACACCATCTTCCCAGGCATGCGGCTTCCGTATGACTCGGTCAAGCTGTCGGTCATCGCGCCCAAGACCGAGGAGCTCGTGCTGAAGAGCGCAACGGGCGCCGTGCGCACGAAGTCGACGACCGGCAAGCTGCGCGCGAGCACCAAGACGGGCGCGATCTCGATCGACGGTCACCGCGGAAGCGTCGACGCGCGCGCGACCGACGGCCGCATCGATGTGGCGGGCGCCACGGAAACGGTCCAGGTCACCACCACCAACGGCGCGATCGGCGTGACGCTGGCCGAGGACAACGACCAGCCGTTCACGATCGAGTCGCGCAACGGCGCGGTGCGCGTCGAGGTCGGCGCGGCGTTCGACGGAGCCATCAACATGATGACGACGGGCGGCGCGATCTCGGTCGTCGATCCTGCGAAGCGCGCGCGTCTCTCGCAGCATTCCGACACGCGCGTGGTCGCCGAATTCGGCGCGGCTGCAAGCCAGTGCGAGATCAAGACCTCGAACGGCGCCGTGACGCTCGTCGCCACGCAGCCTGTCACGAAGAAGCCCGCCTGACCGCGGTCACCGCGGTTGCGGGTCTTCGGCGAGGCGCTTGTCCGCCTCCGCGACTTCGGCGGGCCGAATCACCTGCGAGATCACGACGCCCGCAAGCATGAGCGCGGCACCCGTGTACTGCTGCAGCGTCGGACGCTCGGCGAGGAACATGATGCCGCACAACATGCCGAACACGCTCTCGAGCGAAAGGATGAGCGCCGTGTGCGTGGGCGGCGCCTTGCGTTGCGCGATGACCTGCAGCGTGAACGCGACCGCGACGGGCAGCGCCGCACCGTAGAGGATCGCCCACTTCGCCTCGACGACGCCCTCGATCGGCACCGTGCCGCGCGCGAGCGCGATCGAGAGCGCGCCGACGCCCGTGATGCCGAGCTGGATCAGCGAGAGCCGGATCGGCTCCGCGTCCTTCGTGTAGCGACCGACCACGACGACATGCACCGCCCACAGCACCGCGCAGAGCAGCACCCAGAGGTCGCCCGCCGTCATGCGGTAGTCGTCGGTCATGCCGAGGAGAAGGAGCCCGATGCCTGCGAGCGCGACGCCCGTCCACACCGGCCAGCCGATGCGCTGCTTCGTGAAGAGGCCGAGGAACGGCACGAACACGACATAGAGGCTGGTGATGAACGCGCCGTTCGACGCGGTGGTGCCGCCGAGGCCGAACTGCTGCGCATTGGCGGCGGCAAGCATGACGAGGCCCGCGAAGACGCCGCCACGCAGCGTGGCGCGGCGCGAGGTCGCGCGGTCGACATGCGTCGGCCACGGCGCGAACGCGAGGAGCGGCAGCAACAGCAGCGTGCCGAGCGTGAAGCGCAGGCCTGTGAACGCGAAGGCGCCGAGATGCTCGCTGCCGAGCCGCTGCGCGACGAAGCCCGAGCCCCAGATGACGGCCGCGGTCAGGAGGAGAAGATCGGCGCGCAGCGTCGTGAGTTTCATCGTGTGAACTTCATCGCTTCCACGCCGACGCCGGCACGACCGCCTTCGCGTCCATGCCCGGGCCGCGCCACGACACGCGCAGGAGGTCCTGTCCGGCGTCCTCGAACATATGGATCTCGATTGGGTGGAGGCCCTTCTCGAGCGCGATCGCGCCCGACTTCTCGGTGGCGCTGTGCGGGCCGTCGTTGTCGACGACGACCGCGCCGTGCAGCTTCATGATGCTGCCGTCGTCCGAGTCGACGAAGAAGCGGTAGAGGCCGGTCTCGGGCACCTCGATGAATCCCGTGAAGACGAGGCCGAACTCCTCCTCGCGCGGCTTGACGGCGACGCTCGGGAGCGTCGCGACGCCCTCTGCGACGAGGGTGCCGTTTGCGATCTCAGCGCATGCCTTGATGCCCTTGACGACGGTGTACGCGCGGTAGAAGAGTCCGTCTGCGAGCGTGAACGGCTGCACGGCGGGCTTCGGATCGAGCTTCTCGAAGCGGCGCGAGACGACGGGCGTGACCGGCTTGTCGCCGAGGAATCCGCGGGCGTTCACGGTCTTGCTCTCACGAAGCGTGAACGTGAATCCACCAGGGCTGCTTGCCGTCGCGGTCGGCAGGTGCTCATCGAATGAGAACCGATACGAGACCCTCGTGCCGACGGGCTGCTCGACGGTGACCCTGAGCGACTCGGTGAAGAGGTCGTCGGCCGCTGAGATCACCGGGAGCGTCGCGACCTGAAGCGGCTCCGCGAGATCGACCGCGATCACGGTGCACACGGCATCGACAGGCTCCTTCGGAAGCGAGAGCACAAGCGTGGCGCCCTCGAGCGATGCGGGCCAGAGGTTGCGCGTGCGCTGGCCGAGGATCTGCACCGCGCGCGGCTCGCTCAGGAGACCCGTGAGGACGAGGCGCCCGTCGCTCGGCCAGTCGAATACATGGAGATACAGCCGGTCGCTGCCGTCCTCGTTCTTCGCGCGCGTGATGCGGCCCCACCACGGCGGCTCGGGGAACGGATTCGCCTCCGTGCCGTAGATCGCGCGGCCGTTCACCTTCATCCACCCGCCCATCGCCTCGAGGCGCTCGACGCTCGGCGCAGGGATCTCGCCCTCGCCCGTCGGCCCGACATTCAGCAGGAAGTTGCCGCCCTTCGACGCGATGTCGACGAGCTTGCGGATGAGATCCGCGCCCGACTTCCAGTTGTGGTCGTTCTTCTTGTAGCCCCAGGTGTCGTTCATCGTCATGCAGGTTTCCCAATCGACGCCGAGGCCGAGACCCGTTGCGGGGATCTGCTGCTCGGGCGTGCCGTAGTCGCCGCGGTAGTCGCCTTCGCGCGTGATGCCTTCCATGCCCGAGCGGCCCGTGTCGACTCGGTTGTTCACGATGATGTCGGGGTCGAGGCCGCGCACATAGTCGTACATCTCCTTGCCGAGCTCGTGCGTCCAGGTGCCTTCCCACTCGCCGTCGAACCAGAGGATGCCGACATCGCCGTACTTGCCCGAGGTGAGCTCCTTCAGCTGTCCCTGCATGTACTCGACGTAGCGCGGGTAGCTCGCGCCATCGGCCGGCCGCGCGTCCCAGGTGCGGCGCGGCAGGTAGTCGGGGTGGTTCCAGTCCATGATCGAGTGGTAGAAGCAGAGGCGAATGCCCGCCTCGCTGCACGCATCCGCGAGTTCCTTGAGCGGATCGCGCGGCGCGAACGGCGAGCCGCCGACATCCCACTCGGTGAGCGCGGAATCCCACAGGCAGAAGCCGTCGTGGTGCTTCGAGGTGATGACGATGTACTTCATGCCGGCGTTCTTCGCGATCTCGACCCAGCGCTTTGCGTCGAACTTCACGGGGTTGAACTGCTTCTGCAGCGGCTCGTAGTCCTCGGGCGTGATCTGCGCGTTCGACTGGATCCATTCGCCGATCCCGCGCACGGGCTTGCCGTTCCACTCGCCTGCGGCGACCGAGTAGAGGCCCCAGTGGATGAACATGCCGAACTTCGCGTCGCGGAACCACTCCATGCGCGCGTCGAACTCCTCGGGCGTCTCGTTGACGAGATTGACGCCACCATGGCGGACGATGCCGCCATCGGCGGGAGGCCTCTGCGTCGACGCGCAGGCGGCGACAAGCGAGGCGGACGCGAGCAAGCCGGCAAGCGAAAGAGCGCGGTTCTGCATGGCGCGGATGGTACTGCGCCTGCGCACGCGCTACCTTTCACGCATGTCGACCGCGAAGGACCTCGCCAAGACCGACCGACGAATCTTCGTGACGGCGGACACGCACTTCCGTCATCAGGAGGCGCTCGAGATCTTCTCGCGCCCCTACGGCACGGTCGACGAGATGGACGCCGCGATCATCGCGAAGATCAACGAGACGGTCGGCGCGAAGGACATCCTCGTCCACATCGGCGACTTCATGGTGAAGGGCGGGGGACGGGGCTGGGAGGAAGACGACCTGCGCCGCGCCGAGCGCCTGCGCGGTTCGATCGAGTGCAAGCGGATCATCCTCATCCGCGGCAACCACGATCCGAGCGGCGAGATGCGCTTCGACGCGATGTTCGAGGCGGTCGAGGACATCGTGTCGGGCCGCGGCATCGCGGGCGTCGACGAGCGCATCGTGATGTTCCACTATCCGATCGACCAGTGGCAGGGGCGTCCGAACGGCGGATTCCACCTGCATGGACATGTGCACGGCTTTGGCGCGCATCTCGCGCGCCGCTTCGATGTCGGCATCGATGTCGTGGCGAACGCGATGCGGCCGCGGCTGCTCGTCGATCTGATCGCGGATCTGCGCCGCGAGGCGCCGAGCGGATTCACGCGCGTCTCGTGACCCGAGGGCAGCATGTATTCACGCAAGCGACTCGACATCGGATGGATCGACCTCGCGGCGGCTGCGTGCGGCGCGTTGCGTTCGGCGCCCGCGGAGTCGCTCGCGCGCGGGGTCGAGTCGCACCTTTCGCGCGATGGCCGCGAGGCGATCGCGTTTCTCTCGCTTCGCAGCGGTTTCGACCTCATGCTGCGCGAGCTGGCGCTACCGAAGGGGAGCGAAGTGATCGTTTCGGCGCTGACGATTCCCGACATGTGGACGCTGCTCGAGCACCACGGCCTGCGCGTGATCCCGGTCGATGTCGACCCCGCGACGCTGGCGCCGACAGCGGCGGACATCGAGCGGCTCGTCACCCCTGCGACGCGCGCGGTGCTCGTGGCGCATCTCTTCGGAACGCGAAACGGCCTTGACGACATCGTGCGCGTGGCACGCGAGCGCGGACTTCTGTTCTGGGAAGACTGCGCGCAGACCTTCGATTCGCCGACGCCCTGCGGCGATGCGCGAGCCGACTGCTCGATGCTGAGCTTCGGGCCGATCAAGACGGCGACCGCGCTCGGCGGCGGCGCGTTGCTCTTCCGCGACGAGGCGCTCGCCGCGAAGGTTCGTGCAGCGCATGCGACCTACCCGCGCGCGTCGAGCGCGGCGTTCCTCAAGCGAGTCCTCAAGTATGTCGGCCTGAAGTTCATCAGCCTGCCGCTTCCGTACGCGTGCTTCGTGCGCTGGTGCCGGTGGCGCGGCCGCGACTACGACACCGCGATCCAGGCTTCGGTGCGCGGGTTTGCGCGCGACGAACTGCTCGTGCGGCTGCGGCACCAGCCGTCGCGCGGGCTGCTTGCGCTCATGCTTCGCCGCATCGCGGAGGCCGACGGCGCGCGCGTGCGTGCCCGCAAGGCGGCGGGCGACACGCTGATGCGCTCGGTCATGCATTCGTCCGAGGGCGCGCGCGAGGTGCCCGGTCACGCCGCGCCGTATCACGACCACTGGGTGTTCACGGTGCTGAGCGACGAGCCCGAGGCGTTGATCGCGAAGCTGCGCGCCAAAGGATTCGACGCGACGAGCGTCGCGACCATGCGCAGCGTGCCCGCGCCGGCAGATCGGCCTGAACTCGCGCCGCACGCTGCGGAACGCATGCTTTCGCGGCTCGTGTATGTGCCGATGTATCCCGAGTTGCCGGCGCGGGCGCGTGCGAGGTTGGCGGACGCGCTGCGCTGATGCGCGTCACATGCAGGAGCCGAGGCTCGACAGGACCATGACATAGTCGATGCCGTTCGTGATGCCGTCGCAGTCGACATCGCCGTTCGGACCGCCCCAGCCTGCGAGCACGATGGCGACATCGTTGAGGTCGACCACGCCGTCGCCGTTCAGGTCGGCAGGGCACTCGAAGGCGGCAACGGCATGGGCGTAGCCGGCGGAGATCGTCGGAGCCGCGTTGAAGCCCGTCGGGACATCGAACTGCCCGGCGGAAGCATCGCCCCAGACATGGATCTTGTTGTTGGAGTCGAGCGCGATGGAGAAGAATCCGCCGGCCGCGATGTCGACGATGTCGGCGAGCTGGGGTGGCACATTGCATTGCCCTGCGCTGTTGTCGCCCCATGCGGCGACCGTGCCGGCCTTGGTGATCGCAAGCGAGTGGATGAGGCCGGCGGAGATCTTCTTCGCCGTGACTTGAGGCGCGAGCGACTGTCCGTACGAGTTGTCGCCCCACGCATGGATCCTGCCGCCGACCGAGATCGCCAAGGTGTGGAAGGCACCGCCCTCGACCTGCTGCGGGACGCCGAGTCCGGCGGGCGCGTTGCACTGGCCGCTGGTGTTGAGGCCCCACATCACGAGGCCGGTCGGCGTCGAAGCGATCGTGTGGAAGGCCCCTGCGGCGACATCGGTCACGCCGCCGAGGCCGGCCGGCACGGTGCACTGCTGGTAGCCGTTGGCTCCCCAGCAGACGACGACGCCGTTGAAGTCGACCGCGACGCTGTGCTCGCCGCCTGCCGCGATGTCCATGATGGCGGGAAGCCCGACGGGCACGCTCGCCTGTCCTGCTGCGTTGAAGCCGACCGCCGTGACATCGCCGCAACCCGTGAGAAGCAGGGTGTGCGCGAAGCCGCTGGAGGCCTTCCGCATGCGGCCGATGCCGGCCACGGAAGCCTGGCCCTGCGAGTCGTCTCCCCAGCCGATCGCCTGACCGTGCGCCGCGGTCCCCGCGAACAAGGTCGTCAGGACACACGAAACGAGCACCGAGGTGCGTGA
Source organism: Planctomycetota bacterium (assembly GCA_041161465.1). Taxonomy (GTDB): domain Bacteria; phylum Planctomycetota; class Phycisphaerae; order Phycisphaerales; family SM1A02; genus QWPT01. The sequence goes on from JBEAUK010000003.1 coordinate 58,698, forward strand.
CTTGACCAGCATGTCTTCGAAGTGGCGCATGGATGTCTCCGGGTTTGCAGCGGCAAACCGAGCCCGCTGCCGCACGGCGGCAGGGCTGTCAGTTCGCCTTGACGCGGTGGAGGAGCGTCACATCCGCCGACCCGTACAGGCCGAGGGGGCAAATCCGGAGAATTGATGCCAAACGCGAATTCCGCGCCGCGAAACACGCCAAAGCGAGCCGCCGCAGCGGCGAGCGCTCAAATCACGCGAGCCGCCGCAGCGGCGAGCGCTCAAGCATGCACCGCACGGCCCTCGGTCGCGAGCGCGGCCTCGTGCAGCGCCTCGTGCATCGTCGGGTGCGCGTGCACGGTCGAGATGATGTCCTCGATCGTCGCCTCGACGCGGCGGGCAAGGCCCATCTCGCCGATCAGCTCGCTCGCGTCCTCGCCGATGATGTGCGCGCCGAGGATCTCGCCGTAGGGCTCGCTCACGATGACCTTCACGAGGCCCTCGGTCGCGCCGACGGCGATCGCCTTGCCGTGGCCCTTGAACGCGTACTTGCCGACCTTGTACTTGAGGCCCTTCTCCTTGGCCTGCTTCTCCGTCATGCCGACCGACGCGATCTGCGGGTTGCAGTAGGTGCAGCCGGGGATCGACGAGTAGTCGACGCCGAGCGTGTGGTGGCCCATGAAGCGCTCGACGCACGCGACGGCTTCCTCGCTCGCGATGTGGGCGAGCCACGGGGCGCCGATACAGTCGCCGACTGCGTAGACGCCGGGAACCGAGGTCTGGTAGGTCGGCTCCTTCTTGTCCTTGTAGTCGGTCCAGATGTGGTTCTTCTCGATCTTGAGGCCGAGCTTCTCGTCGAAGAGGCCCTCGTAGCGCGCCTTGACGCCGAT
>JBEAUK010000012.1:0-6823 GCA_041161465.1 Planctomycetota bacterium
GGCTACTCGGTGTTCGCCGGCGTCGGCGAGCGCACCCGCGAGGGCAACGACCTCTGGCTGGAAATGCAGGAGGCCGAGTACACCGATTCGAGCGGCAAGAAGATGCATGTGCTCGACAAGGTGGCGATGGTCTTCGGCCAGATGAACGAGCCGCCGGGAGCGCGCCTGCGCGTCGCCCTCTCCGCGCTGACCATGGCGGAAGAGTTCCGCGATGCGTCGGGCAAGGAGACCCTGCTCTTCGTCGACAACGTGTTCCGCTTCACGCAGGCCGGTTCGGAAGTGTCGGCGCTCCTCGGCCGCATGCCGAGCGCCGTCGGCTACCAGCCGAACCTCGCGACCGAGATGGGTGCGCTCCAGGAGCGCATCACCTCGACCCGTCAGGGCGCCATCACCTCGGTGCAGGCGATCTATGTGCCTGCAGACGACCTCACCGACCCCGCGCCGGCGACGACCTTCAGCCACCTCGACGCGTTCATCGTTCTCGAGCGCAAGATCGCCGAGAAGGGCATCTACCCCGCCGTCGATCCGCTGTCGTCGACCTCGCGAATCCTCGATCCGCAGGTCCTCGGCGAGCGCCACTACAAGGCCGCCCGCCGCGTGCAGGGCATCCTCCAGCGCTACAAGGACCTGCAGGACATCATCGCGATCCTCGGCGTCGACGAACTCTCGGAAGAGGACAAGCTCACCGTTGCGCGCGCGCGCAAGATCGAGCGCTTCCTCTCGCAGCCGTTCTATGTCGGTGAAGTCTTCACCGGCATCCCCGGCGTCACCTGCCCGCTGTCGGACACCATCGACAGCTTCGAGCGCATCTGCGCCGGCGAAGGCGACGACCTCCCCGAGAGCGCCTTCATGTACGTCGGCAACCTCGCCGACGCCCGCAAGAAGGCCGAGAAGATGGCCGCGGCCGTCTGACGGGTTCTCAGCCACACACCCCGGAATCCTCCTCGCCCCCGCCCCTGTGCGGGGGCGTTTCTTTGGCCAAGCGGAACCTAATCGGACGTCTGAGCGAACCTTGAGGGCTGTCCTGTCGTGCAGGCGGCGGTTCCGTGGATGTTTCACTTGCCGTGATGGCCTCCTGACGGCAACATTCAGGGAATCCCCTCGTTTCAGCCGCGGCTTGGCCGCTTCCACGCGCCACCGAAAAGCCTCGAATCCAAGTCCCCCATCATGACCAACAGCCTGACCCAGCTCCTCGTCCCCGGCCTCGTCGCGGCCGTCCTCGCGATTCCCACCTCGACGCTCCACGCCCAAGGCGTGCGCGAGACGAAGGATCGCAAGGCCGTCGCGGTTCCAGCGAAGCTCGATGCGAACGGTCACGGCCTTCGTGGCAAGGCATGGGAGGAGCAGGAAGCACTCACCACGCTGTCGTCGGAGTACGGCATCGACGCGATTCCGGCTCCGCTCTTCGCGATGCCGCTTCAGGACAACGAGTTCTACCTCGCGGAAGACGAGTTGCAGGCGGGCGGCGGCCCCCAGCCGCTCCGCTTCGCGGTGCCGGTCGAAGTCTCTCTGACGGTCGATGACGGCGAGTGGATTCCCGTCGACGGTGGTCGCATCTGGCGCGTCGCCATCGGGTCGGCCAACGCCACGACCGCGCGCCTTCACCTGCGGGGCCTGAATGTGCCTGCGGGGCAGCATGTGCGCCTGTCGTCGCCGGGCTGGGACGGAACCGTCATCGGTCCGATCGAGGGCGTCGGCGAGTTCGGCAACGGCGAAGCGTGGAGCATGTCGCTTCCGACGAATGAAGTGCTCGTCGAGTGGTTCGTTCCGAACGGTGCGAACGCCGACAAGTTGCCGTTCACTGGCGCGGACTACTACCACGGCTATCGCCAGATCTGGAAGCTCGAGGATCCGGGTGACGGTGGCGTGGCCGTCGGCACCTGCCACCTCGACCCGATCTGCTTCCCGACCTGGGCCAACGAGTCGAACGGCACGGTCCGCCTGATCTTCGCTGGATCGCTGTGCTCGGGTCAGCTGACCGCAACCACTGCGGCTGATGAGACCCCGTATGTCTCGACCGCGAATCACTGCATCTCGACGCAGTCCGTGGCCAACAGCTGCCAGTTCAACTTCTTCTACCGGCGCAACACCTGCGCCGCGTCCGCGACCGCGGCCGCCGGCACCAACGTGACTGGCAGCGATCTCGTCTCGACTCAGTTCGCGAGCGACTGCACGCTGCTCATGATCCGCCCGACGCTGCCGGCCGGCATCTTCTGGGTCGGCTGGACGAACGCCAGCGTGACGACCAGCACGGCGTCGACTGGCCTGCACCACCCCGATGGCAGCTACCAGCGCATCTCGTTCGGCACCAAGAACGCGAACGCTTTCAACTGCGGCTCCCCCACGACCAACTGGTCGTCGCTCTCGTGGAACCCCGCCACGCAGTACGGCGTCACCTCGACCGGCGTCACGGAAGGCGGCTCGTCGGGAAGCGCGATCTACCGCAACAGCGACAAGAAGATGTACGGCGTCCTCACCTGCGGCGCGAGCTCGTGCACCAACACCGCCGCCGACGATGGCTACGGCCGCTGGGATGTCGCGGTGAACACGGGTGGTTTCGCCACGCTGTTGGCCGCTGGCTCCGATGACGCGCAGGAGCAGAATGACACCTGCGCGACGGCGAAGCCGGTTGTCCCTGGAACGGCGTACAACCTGCTCGTGGTGAAGCGCCTCGATGAGGACTGGTACTCGCTTCCGGTGCCGGTCGGCTCGTCGATGTCGATGAACATGTCGTTCACGCACTCCAACGGCGATGTCGATCTCGAGCTCTACTCCGCCTGCGACGGCACGCCTGTCCTGTCGCGCACGGCCAACACCAACAACGAGACCTTCACCTTCGCGAACAACACGACCTCGAGCACGCTGCTGATGCGCGTGTTCCTCGGTGCCGATACGCGCAACGACTACTCGTTCAGCTTCACCGTCGCGACGCCGCCGCCGGACAACGACGAGTGCATCTCCGCGACGCCGATCGTCGCGTCGGGTGCGTATCCGTTCAACACGAGCGGCGCGACGAACAGCACGCCGACGATCGCCGCAAGCTGCACCGATGGCGCCGGCAGCACGCTCAACAAGGATGTCTGGTTCCGATTCGTGGCCGATTGCACGGGAACCGCCACGATCTCGACCTGCGGCGCGGCCTCGTTCGACACTCGGATCGTCGTCTACAACGGCAACGCGTGTCCGACCGCGGCGTCCACGGTCATCGGCTGCAACGACGATGCGAGCGGCTGCGGCACGGCCAGCTCCCTGACGATCAATGTGAATCAGGAATCGCTCTACTACATCCGCGTCGGCAGCAAGTCGAACGTGGGTGGGGCGGGAACCCTGACCTTCACCTGCGCGCCTGATTCGCCGTGCATCGCCGATGTCGACGGTTCCGGATCGGTGGACGGTGCAGATCTCGCTGCCGTCCTCGGCGCATGGGGCGCGTGCGCAGGCTGCGCGGCCGATGTCAACGACTCGGGCGCCGTCGACGGAGCCGACCTCGCCGCCGTGCTCGGTGGCTGGGGCCCCTGCCCGTAAGCGTCACACCTCTCCTCGTGAATCCTCACCGCCCGCGCCCTCTCGGCGCGGGCGGTTTGCTTGACGCGGAGGCGCGGAGCGGCGACTGTGCCGACATGACCTCCGCCTCAGCGATCACCGTCCTCCTCATTGCCGCCTGCACGATTCTCGTGGGAGGAGCGCGCCTGGCCGCCGCTCCCTCGCAGGACGGCGCGCGGAGGCCGAGCTCGCTCGTTCCCGCCCCACGCACCGACGAGTGGGCGATCGCGCGCGAGAAGGAGTGCATTCGCCGCGCGAAGGAATCGAAGCCGGCGAAGGTCGTGTTCGTCGGCGACTCGATCACGCAGGCGTGGGAGGATCCGGGCAAGAGCGCGTGGGAAACGCATATCGCGCCGCTCGGAGCCATCAACCTCGGGAACTCAGGCGACCGCACGGAGAATGTGCTGTATCGCCTGGCGCAGGCACCGCTCACGCGCCTTGAGGCGGAGCATGTGTTTCTGCTCATCGGAACCAACAACCTCGGTCACGGCACGAGCAATGCGGCCGAGACGCTCGCGGGCGTCCAGGCGGTCGCGGAGATGCTCGCCGCGCAGTGCCCGAAGGCGACCATCCACATCATCGAGATCTTCCCCCGCGGCGAAGGGTTCAACGCGATGCGCGGCGACATCCTGCAGATCAACCAAGCGCTTCGAGCGTGGGTCGCGCAGAGGGGTGCGCCGTTCACGAGCCATGCGATCGGCGATGCATTCATGTCGCCCGACGGCACGATCTCGAAGAACCTGATGCCGGACCACCTGCATCTCACGCCGAAGGCCTACGACATGTGGGCGCAGGCCGTCGTGGGCATCGTCGGAAAGAGCGCGGCCGGCAAGTAGGCACGCCTCAGTATTGACCGACGCGATGCTCGCGGCGTTCGCGCAGGATGCGAGCTTCCTCGGCCTCTGCATCAACCCAAGTGGGCGGCACGGCGCGAATGACCTTGCCGTCCTTGTCAAAGACCACGCTCCAGGCGCGGTCTGGATCGCCCTCGAACACGGCGCTCGACGCGAGGCTCGAGAGGCTGTCGCCCCACTGCAGGCGCTCGCCGTCGACGCCGTCGCGCGCGGCGGTGAGGAGTCGACCCGAGCTTGGCTTGCCGAGCATGCCGATCACTTCGTCCCGCGTCATGCCGGGCTGGACTCGGTCGAAGCGGTCGACGACCTCCTGGGAGGCACAGGACGCAAGGAAGATCAGGGCCGCGAAGGAGGCAAGGCGCATCGCTCGATTGTCGCGACAGCATGCGTCGCACACAAGTCCGTGTGCAGCGGCGGTTTGCACATGCACCGAAGCACGCACATTTTCCAACCCGCTCCGCCGACCGCTTTCTCGCGCATCCCGCGTCCATTACTCTTTGTCCCATGACCCCTGCAACGGCCGAGTCGTCCCAGTCCGCCCCGACCTCGAACACCGCGAAGATCGCGCTCGGCGACGCTTCCGCGCGCGCAGTTGCGGCGCTCGTCGCCAAGCATGGTGAGACGCACCGTGCGGCGATCCAGTCCGGCGTCGAACGGGTTGCCTCGCGCTGGAGCGCGGCCGACGGCGATGCCGCCGCGTTCGAGTCGTTCTGCACCAGGTACTTCGTCGCCGACCCCGCCGAGCGCACGCGGCTTCTCAATCGCGTCGAAGGCGCGCTCGAGCAGATCACGGGCCACCTCTACGAGATGCGCCGCACGCTGCGCCGACACCACGACCTGCGCGGCGACGAGTTCGACGGCGTCGACGACATCCTCGCGCAGTTCGATCCGTCGCCCGATCTTTCGGAGCAGCTCTACCGCCAGAAGCTTGCGCATCTTGCGCTCTTGAACTTCGCGCGGCCGAAGCTCGAGGAGATGCTGCGCGACGGTCCGTCGTGGTCGGTCGACCAGTGGGTCGCGGCGCGCGTGGCGCATCAGTTCGGCCCGCGCATCCCGGCGGAGCTCTCCGACCGCGCGCGCAAGAACTCGTTCGAGGCGGGCAAGTTCGTCGCCGACTTCCATGTGCCGGTCGGCGGCATGGTCGACGCGCAAGGCAAGCGCTGGTTCGAGGCCGACCGCAAGCTGATCGCGCACTGGCTCGTGCGCGAGGAGATCAAGGCGGGCTACGGCGACAAGGACGGCGTCCACAAGCAGCGCGCGCTGTCGTGGGTGATGGCGCGCCACATCGACGGCACGATTCCCGCGCGCGTGATGAAGGGCGACGAGAAGCGCGATTGGAATCCCGAGAAGAACACGGTCGCCGGCGGTGACGCGGGTGAACTGCTCGGCCTCGTGCGCTACGAGCACTGGATCAAGAACTTCCGCATGGCGCAGGAGTTCGACCCGCTGTTCCCGGATGAGCCGACCGCGATCGCGCGCAAGTTCGCGCTCGAGCGCGAGATGCCCGAGACGGAGGTCGAGAAGCTGATGGTCGACCTCCTCGAGTCGCCGGTGCGCAAGGACATCGCTGCGTTCATGGCGAAGAAGCTCGGGCGCAAGCTCGAGCCGTTCGACATCTACTTCGAGGACATCGTCGAGGCGAAGCCCGCCGGCGAGATGAACGCCGCCGTGAAGGCGCGCTTTGCGAACGTGAAGGAGTTCGAGCAGAAGCTCCCGACCGTGCTGCGCGAGCTCGGCTTCAGCGCGCAGGACGCGGACTTCCTCGGCACGCACATCCGCGTCGAGGTCTGCAAGGGCGCTGGCCACGCGATGCGGCCCGAGCTCACGGGCTACGGCGCGTGGCTGCGCACCTCGAGCCTCGAGAAGGAGATCGGCTGGGACGGCTTCGACACCGCGATGCACGAGCTCGGTCACAACCTCGAGCAGCTGTGCTCGACCTACTTCGTGTCGCGGCCGATGCTGCGCGGCGTGCCGAACACCGCGTGCACCGAGGCGTTTGCGTTCCTCTACCAGTCGCTCGCGAAGCGCGTGATCGGCGTCGAGGACGCGGCCGAGGCCGCGCGCCAGTTCGCGGTCGACTCGGTCGCGACGATGCTGTCGGCGTGCCAGATCGCAGGCCCGTCGCTCCTCGAGCTGCGCGCGTGGCGCTGGCTCTACGCGAACCCGAAGGCGACCGCCGCCGAGCTGCGCGCCGAAGTGCTGCGCATCGCGCAGGACCTCTGGAAGTCGTACTACGAGCGCGATTTCGGCCCGGATCCGTACAACATCCTCGCCGCGTACCAGCACATGATCGCGCATCCCCTGTATCTGCCCGACTACACGCTCGGCCACATGATGAGCCACCAGATCCGCTCGTACATGCGCGGCAAGGACCTCGCCGCCGAGACGAAGCGCATCACGAGCCTCGGCTGCCTGACGCCCGACCT
>JBEAUK010000029.1:0-4323 GCA_041161465.1 Planctomycetota bacterium
GATCAGGGCACGGTCGTCGGCACGATGTCGGGCACGCTCACCGTCAGCGACCGCTTCGCGCGCCGCGCGCCCGAGGCCGCCGTCGCCGTGCGCGACGGCAAGGCGCTCGCGACTCCATCCGTGCGCGGGCTCGCGCGCAAGTTCGGCGTCGACATCCAGAAGGTCCCCGGCTCCGGCCGCGGCGGCCGCGTGACGGCGAGCGACGTCGCCGCGTTCGCCGAAGGTGGCACCGCGACGATGATCGAGCCGACCAGCGCCGGCGTCGCCGGCTTCGCGCCGCGCGCGGCCACGGTCGCGCCGGGCTCGGTCTACATCGACCAGAACGATGTCGCGCAGCGCGTTCCGTTCCGCGGCGTGCGCCGCAAGATCGCCGAGGCGCTGTCGCGCAGCGTGCAGACGGCCGTCCACTTCACCGTGGTCGACGAGGCCGATGTCACCGCGCTCGAGGCGAAGCGCAAGGAATACTCGAAGGTCGTCGGCGAGAAGCTCTCGATGCTTCCGTTCATCATGACCGCGATCTGCCGCGCGCTGAAGAAGCACCCGAGCCTGAACGCGGTCGTCGACGACGCGAAGGGCGAGATCATCCTGAAGAGCGCCGTGAACCTCGGCTGCGCGGTCGACACCGACGCGGGCCTCATGGTGCCCGTCATCAAGAACGCCGGCGCGCTCGCGCCCGTCCAGATGGCGCAGAGCGTGAAGACGCTCGCCGCGAAGTGCAAGGACCGCACGATCGCGCGCGAGGATTCGCTCGGCGGCACCTTCACGATCTCGAATGTCGGCAGCTACGGCGGCATGTTCGCGACGCCGGTCATCAACTACCCCGAGGTCGCGATCCTCGCCGCCGGCCGCGTGAAGGAGCGCGTCTGCGTGAAGGACGGCAAGTTCTATGCAGGCCTCGTGCTGCCGCTCTCGCTCTCGTGCGACCACCGCGTCGTCGACGGCGCGGAAGGCGCGCGGTTCCTGAACACCGTCGTGAAGATGCTCGAGGATCCCGACGCGCTGCTCTCGTAAGCGGCCGCGGCGGCAAGACTGCGAGGTTTCCATGCGCAACGCATTGCCCGTCGCCCTGCTCGCCTGCGCGCTCACCGCGTGCGCGTCCTCGCACACCAGCATCCGCCACGAGCCGCCAAAGGACTCGGTCGCCGACTTCTCCGCGCGGAAGGGCTCGACCTATACCGCCGAGCTTCCGTTCAGCGCGGGCACCGGCTACGCGTGGACCGCGTCGCGCTTCGACGAGAAGATCGTGAAGCTCGAGGGTCAGTCGTCGCGACGCGCGCACGACGATGCGCGCGTCGGTGGGCCGATGATCGAGGAAATGCGCTTCAACCTCGTCGGCAAGGGCGAGACGATCATCGTGTTCGAGCTCAAGCGGCCGTGGGAGAAGGATGTCTCCGCGATCGACACGCGCTCGGTGAAGGTCACGGTCAAGTAACCGCGCCCGCGCGGCGGGGAAACCATGCAGAACGCAACGATCGCCAACCTCGCGGGTGAATGCCGCGCGTTCTTCGCGTTCGAGGCTGCGTTCGCGATCGACCTCGCGCGCGCGGCTGCGCGCTTTCCCGCGAGCGCGCGCGAGGCGCTGCCGCAGAGTCGGCGCGTGCCGGCAGACGCGGACTTCTCGCAGAAGCCGCTGCGCATCGTGGTCGAGCGCGCACCCATCGTGATCGAGCATGCGCCGAGCTTGATCGAGCATGCGCCGAGCTTGATCGGCGCGTGGCGGACCGAGGCCGCGGTCGAGGTCACGCTCTACGACTTCGGTGCCGTGAGCGTGTCGTTCCGCATTCCGATCGAAGGATCGTCCGCGCAGCTGCGCACGCTTGCGGCGGGGTTGTGGAACAACGCCGCGCTCGCGACCGCCGCGCGCGCGTGCGTCGAGGAAGTGCTCGCGACGCTCGGCGATGCGGCGACGCGCCCCGAGCTGCGCGGCGTGCCCGAGGACTACATCGTGTTCGTCGTCGACCCGGCGAGCACGGGCGGCGTTGCGCCCTCTGTCGCCGCGTTCGGCGCAGAGAACCTCGCCGCGCTCGTGCAGCTCGAGGACCAGCCGCTTTCCGCCGAGGAAATCGCGGACGCGACCGCGAACGCGCTTGCGTACGGACAGCGCGATCTCGTGCTCGTCGACTGGGCCGCCGCGTTCGTCGTCGACGCGTCGCCCGCAGCAACGCTCGCGGTGCTTGAACTCGCGAATGTGCAGCTCGTCGAGCTCAAGCATCTCGACAGCGAGCTCGACCGCGGCCTCGACCAGGTGTGGGCGATGGCGAACGACCGCAGCCTCTTCTCGCGCTTTCGGCTGCGCGCGAACCTGCGCAAGCTGACCGAGCTCGAGCTCGAGGGCGCCGCGCTCTTCGACGGCGTGACGAACGCGCTCAAGCTGTTCGGCGACGCGTCGCTCGCGCGCGTCCAGCGCGCGGCGGGCCGGCGCTTCCGCATCGAGGACTGGGAGAAGTCGATCGCGCGCAAGCTCGAGACGCTCGCCTCGGTGACGGAGCGGCTCGAGAGCCGCCAGTCGCAGTACCGCAGCGAACTGCTCGAGTGGATCATCATCGCGCTGATCGCGTTCGAGATCGTACGGACGTTCCTTTAGCGGTCGCGGCTGCGGCCGCTCCCTCTGGCGGGAAACCAGCGGAGTGAATCCGCCGCAAACAGCCTGGGTGCCAGCAGACTTCAGTCTGCTGAACGGATGATGTCGGAGTCAACGGCCCGAAATCCGAAGTGTTCGATGCACGAGGCTCAACTTCCCGGAGTCGACGGCTGACGCGTGTCGTTCAGCAGACTGAAGTCTGCTGGCACCCATGTCGTCTCAACTGCATCACGCTAGCCTTCCCCCATGCCCCCCGCCACCCACCGCGTCACTCCGCTTCACACCGGCGCGTTTCGCCTCGATGGCGGCGGCATGTTCGGGCTCATTCCCAAGACCATGTGGTCGCAGTGGACGACGCCTGACGCGGACAACCGCATCGCGCTCTCGACGCGGTCGCTGCTCGTCGAGACCGCGCGCGACGGACTCGTGCTCGTCGAGGCCGGCTGCGGTGACAAGTGGACCGACAAGGAGCGCGCGATGTACGCGCTCGAGCGCCGCACCGCGGTCGACGCGCTCCGCGAGGTCGGCGTCGACCCTGCGGACATCGCGCATGTGGTCGTCACGCATCTCCACTTCGACCACGCGGGCGGCCTCACCGTCGCCGCGGACGGCGGGCCGGTGCCCACTTTCCCCCGCGCGCGCATCCATGTGCAGCGCACCGAATGGCACGACGCCCTCGCGAACAAGAGCACGATGACTCGCACCTACCTGCGCACGCATCTCGACCCGATCGCGCCGCAGGTCGAGCTCCACGACGGCGAATGCTCGCCGCTCGCGGGCTTCACGCTGCTTCCGACGGCGGGCCACACCTGGGGCCACCAGTCGGTGCTCGTCGACGGCGCGACCGCCGACGCTGGCACCGCGCGCTACCTCTTCGCGGGCGACGCGTGCCCGACCATCCACCACGCGCATCCGGCCGCGAGCCTCGGCTACGACATGATGGCCTACGACGCGATGCTCTCGAAGCGACGCGTTCTCGGGCGTGCTGCCGACGAGCGCTGGATCGTCGCGTTCGACCATGATCCACAGCACGCCCTCGCGCGTGCGGTCACGCGCGACGGCCGCGTCGAGCTCATTCCGCTTGGCGAGCCGTCGTAAATCCGTCATGCCCCTCGCACAGCCCTCCCGCGTGCCGTATCCTGCGCGCATGCGACTGTTCCGCACGATCTCTCTCGTTGCTCCCCTCGCGATCACCGCGCTCGCGGCCGCGCAGGAAGAAGCGCCCCCGACTCCGGCATTCGCGCCGACCACGAACCCGATCGTCGGCTACCTGATCGGCGCCGTGCTCTTCGGCATCATCGTGGCGATCTCGCTCATGCCGTCGAAGCGATCGCACCAGGATCTCTGATCACCCGCGTCCGAGACGCGCAGGCCCGCGACCGTCACGATGCCGAGCGAACCCGCCAACACCCCAGACCGCCCGCGCTTCGGCGCGATGCATCTCCTCGTCGCCGCGAATGTCGCTGCGCTCGGGTTCCTCGCGGTCGTCGAGCTCTCGGCGGCTGCGCGTGCGCAGCAGCGGCCGCGCGGCACCTACACGGCGGCGTCCGGTCGCATCGAAGGCACCGAGACGCACGCGCTCTACATCGTCGACGAGACGACGCAGGAGATGATCGCCGTGCAGTGGGATCCGCGCGCGAAGCAGGTCAAGGGCCTCGGCTACCGCAGCATGGGCGCCGACATGGGCGACATCGGGAAGCCGCGCTCCAACTGAGAACCGCATGCAGATCTCCAAGGCCATC
>JBEAUK010000030.1:0-14007 GCA_041161465.1 Planctomycetota bacterium
TTCCTCCAGACGCGCGGGTTTCGTGAGCAGGGTTCGTACCTGCGCTCGGCGCTTGTGGTCTGCCTCCTCGCAGCCTGCGCGTACATCGTCGGCATCGCGGCCGTGCCCACCACCGACCGCGACGAGCCGCGTTTCGCGCAGGCGTCGCGGCAGATGGCGGAGAGCGACCGCCTCGCCGACTGGGTGATCCCGCGCGTCGGCGAGGAGATCCGTCTCAAGAAGCCGCCGCTCATCTACTGGGTGCAGGCGCCGACGGTGCTTGCGATCACGGGCGGCGACGCGTCGCGCGATGCGATCTGGATGTACCGGCTGCCGAGCGCGATCGCCGCGCTCGGTGCAGGGCTCCTCACGCTCTGGCTCGGGCGGTCGATGTTCGGCGGGCATGTCGGTTTGCTCGCGGCGTGCATGCTCGTGGTGTCGCCCGTCCTCGCGGTCGACGCGCACATGGCGCGCGCCGATGAAGTGCTTCTCTTCACGACGACGCTCTCGATGTGCGCGCTGTGGCGGCTCTGGCGCATGCACCGCGTCGATCCGAATGCGCGCGGTGGACTGCCGATCGGTTCGGTCGCGCTGCTCTGGGTCGCCGTCGGGCTCGGCATCCTCGCGAAGGGCCCGATCACGCCGTTCGTCGCTGCGACCTGCGCGATCGGTGCGGCGGCCGCGCGGCGCGAATGGCGCTTCATCTGGCGCCTGCGTCCGTTCTTCGGTCTCTTCATCCTCGCAGCGCTCGCGACGCCGTGGATCTGGCTCGCGATACGCGAGGTCGGCTGGGATACGCTCAAGGCCGCGTTCGAGAAGGAAGTGCTGCTGCGCGCCCGCGAAGGCGCGGAAGGTCACGCATTCCCGCCGGGCTACTACCTCCTCACGATCGTCGCGTTCTTCTTCCCGGGGTCACTGCTCACGGGGCTCGCGTTCGGCCGGCTCGTCGTCCGTGGGTTTGCAGCGCACGCGCAGGAGGATGACGGATTCTTCGCACGCATGCGTGCGCGCTTCGCGAGTCCGCGCGGCCGCGACGCCGAGGTCTTCCTCTTCTTCTGGGCCGTGCCGACCTGGCTCGCGTTCGAGCTGATCGTCACCAAGTTCCCCCACTACATCCTGCCGATCTACCCCGCGATCGCCCTGTTCACCGCGCGCTGCGTGCTCGGCGGGCTGCGCGCGCTGCCGAAGCCGCTCAACGAGGCAGACCGCGTCGGCTTCGGCGCGTGGATGGTCGTCGGCGCGGTACTCGCGCTCGCGGGCCCTGCGCTCTACTTCACGATGCTGTTCCTTGGGAAGACCGCGCCGTCGATCCCGTCGTGGCCGCCGCTCGAGGACTCGGGTTCGCCGATCTTCATCCTTGCGCTCGGCGCGTCGCTGGGCGCCGCCGCGTTGATCGTCACCGCCTGGCGCGCATCGCTCGCAAGCGCCTTCGCGCGTGCGATGACGATCGCGATCCCCGCGACGGTGCTCGCGCAGATGGCGCTCTTCAGCGTATGGATCCCGAACACGCGGTGGATCTGGAACACGCCGCGCATCGTCGGCATCGTGGCCGCGGACAGCGGCAAGCTGCCCACCGACGCGGATTTCCCGACGATCGCAGGCGTCGGCTACCAGGAGGACTCGCTCCTCTGGGCGACGCGCGGCAGGCTCGTGCGCTTTGGCGATGCGGTCGACGATACGAACCGCGCGGCAATCCTCGCGTGGGCACAGGCAAACCCGGGGGCATACCTCCTGGTTCCCCGTCTATCCGCCGCCGACTTCGAATCGGTCGCGGTGGTCGCAGGTGACCTCGTTGGTTTCAATTATGCCGATGGCGACCCTGTCGATCATGTCTTGATGCGTATCAACGACTAGGGATTCCGCCGCTGGACCTCCATATGAACTGGCTCGCCATTCCTCCTGGATTCTGGACCGCCCTCGGCTACACGGGCGGTGTGCTCGCGTTCATAGCCGGCATGCTCGCCGTGCGCGCGATCCGCGGCAGGCCCGTCGGGTGGCAGCCGATCTGCCGGCGCTGCAAGCACGACCTGCGCGGGGTCGATCCGGGCAAGGGCACTTGCCCCGAGTGCGGGGCGGATCTCACGCGCAGCGGCGCTGTGCGCACGGGCGGGCGCGTGAGGCGCACGGGTGCGACCGTTGTTGCGCTCGCCTCCGTTGCCCTCGCTGGAGCCACGCTCTGGTGGCTGACGCCTGCGCGCATCCAGAAGCTCCGCACCGATCTCGTGGCGTCGATGCCGGTTGAGACGCTTGTCGACGCGGCGCTCTCGGGCGTGAGCAGCGAGACAGAGCGGGACTTTGCCATCCGTGCGCTCGATTCGCTGCTTGGAACGCGAAGTGGATTTCCACAGCAGCGTACGACGCGAGCGGTTCCATCCGGCGAGTTCCTCGACGCAGTGCTCAAGGCGATCGCGCGGTCGGGCGAACCGGGTCGGACGCCGGCGGCAGCGCTTGCCGAGGGATCGCTGACGAAATCTCTCCTCAGCAACCTCGACGAGGCTGAGCGAGCGCGGCTGATCGATCTCGCCGTCGAGGAGATCATCGCGAGTGATGCGAAGAACCTCGATTTCGCGCGCTTCGCCGTCGCGTCGACTGCGTGGACCTCTGCGACCGAGCCTGTGATCGCGGAGATCGGTGATCGTCTTCGCGCAACCGAGGCCGGACGCGCGGTGCTTCAGCCGCGCATCGTCGTGCAGAAAGACTCGACGACCGGTCGGCTCGTGTTGCTCGATCTTCAGAGCCCGCTCGACCAGCTCCGCAGGAACAACTTTGCGGGGATGCAGGATCGAGCAGACGCACTCCTGATCGATCGCGCGGAGGTACTCAAGCCAGCGGCCGGCGCGACCGCGATCCTGCGTGTCGTGACAGATCGCGGCTCGCCTTCGTTCAACCGCGGGGCCGACATCCCCGCGCTGATCGCGGATCTTCCGCCGGGCAATCACGAGGTGCGCATCAAGGGCGTCATCGTGCCACAAGACCTCTTGCCCACCCGACGCCTCCCGTCAGGCGCGACCAGCGCTGAGATCTCGCTCGAAGATGCATTGAAGCTGGAGGGAGCGCGCTCGATCGACCAGACGCTGTCCGTCAGCATCGTCCCACCGCCGCCGGCCGAACCGCCGCTCGATCGCATCGCTGATGCGGAAACCGTCGCGAAGTTCGTGACTTGGCTGCGCGCATGCCGCATCGAGAGCGAGCGGATGAGCAAGGGCATCGACTTCGCAAGTCTCGCGGGCGACGATGATCCCGGGCAGCAGGACCTCGGCTACCGCTTCGGACTCAAGGTGCGTCAAGGCGACCAGACAGAGGACATCGGAGCGATTGCCGGTTCCGGTCGCGGTGGACGGAGCATGTCGGGCGGCCGGCTCCCGCGGACGATCGTCGCAACGGAGCCCTTCGAGATCATCCTCGATCCAGAGGTGCCGTCGGACGCAGTACGCCCGGATGATCGATCGGGCTCCCGTGCGCTCATGTGGGCTCGATTCACGCTTCGGTTTGCCAACGCGAACTCGCGACCCGAAGTCCAGAGCGAACCGCTGCCAGATATCCCTGCGGTGGCCACGCCGCTTGCGCGGGAGGAGGCGCGCGAGCTGCTCTCGCAGTCGATCGCGGGTATGAACGCAGCTTCCGCGGGGCGCCGCCGAAGCCGCATGATGTTCGATGGATTCACAGTCGAGCTCGGTGCGACGAAACATGGCGCGGTCAACGCAGAGGGTGGTGCGACTCAGCCGCCGCTTCTCCTCACGGGGCTCTTCGAGCTGCGCTCGGAGGGCTCGCTTCTCGCACCGGTTCAGCGCACCTTCGCCATGATTCGACCGCAGGGGGCGAGCGTCGGCTTCAGTGCGGTCGAAGGGGTCGAAGAGATCTATCCGCGGACCTTCCGTTACACGCCGAATCCGGCGTATGGGCTCGCGGGCTTGCCGACATCGTTCCGCTACATCGCAGAGCCGTTCGAGCTGCGCTTCACCGACGCCGCGAAGCCGCCGGAGCTCGTGTGGATCGAGAACTAGGAGCCGGCCGCCTCCCGCGCCGCGCCCGCCTGGTAGGCGATCTCGAGTTCGGTCACGCATTGCGAGATCGGCTGCTCGCGTTCCTCGGTGGCACGCATGCCGAGCGGATACGCCTCGATCTCGACCGTGAAGACCAGCGTTCCGCCGGTGCCTGCCTCGGAAGGATCGATCTCGATCACATCGATCTCGATCACCTGGCGATGCGCAGCCTGCTCTGAGATTGCCCGGAACGGCACGGACTTGATCGAACCATC
The DNA here is from genome assembly GCA_041161465.1 of Planctomycetota bacterium. Taxonomy (GTDB): domain Bacteria; phylum Planctomycetota; class Phycisphaerae; order Phycisphaerales; family SM1A02; genus QWPT01. The sequence goes on from JBEAUK010000030.1 coordinate 4,238, forward strand.
GGCGTCGCGCAGCCCGATCGACCGAACGCGCACATACAGCAGCCGGTCGATTCCGGTCGTGACGAGCTCAGGGTTCCCGATGATCGCGAAGGTGCGCGAAGTCGCCGCACCGCTGCGACGCGCCGGGACGACCGTCTTCGACCGCGCGAGAAAGTCCTTGTTCGTGACGAGCGCGAGGCGCACCGCTTCGTCCGTCTGGACGCATGCGCGCATTGCCTGCGTGCGGCGCGCATTGGCAGCCTTGGTCGACAGATTCGTGGGATCGAGGACTTCGACGGCCAGCTGCCGCGCAAGCGCGTTCCGGTCGGCGACGAACAGGTGGGTCGACTGCAGCGCGAAAAACCCCGCACGGTCGGCGGCCAGCAGCTCCAAGGCGAGCTCGTCATCGGCCGCCTCGAGCGACGCGCGGTTGATCGCATCGCTCAATGCGACGAAGTCCTCGATGCTCCCATCGGGCGCACGCAACCCTCGTGCGATCTCGCGCGTGCGCTCATCATGGTAGGCGAGCACTTCGTTGCCGTCGGTTCCGAGCGTGCGCTCGACCAGTTCGCGGTCGCTGAGCCCGCGCGCGGCTCCGTCCTTCAGCGCGCGCACGATCGGATCGGGGTGGACGAAGAAGAGCAACGCGCAGAACGCGACGCCCACATTCGCTGCCGCCAGCTTGCGCCGCGGCGCCCACTCCCAGGTCTGCCGGCTCCGCTGCGATGCGAGCGACCCGCCGCACTCGGGACACGCACTGTGCGTCGCGCCGCGCAGGTCGAACCGGCAACGGCGGCAGCGTTCGAACACCCGCTGTCGACCGATCAACGCGAGCACCGCCGCACCGAAGGCGAGCGCACCCACGATGCCGCCGATCTCCGCCATGGTGAACGGGTTGAACCAGCCGTCGAGGAAGAACGCTGGCACCATCGCGTGCTCCGTTCAGGCGAAGAACGCGCGGCTGCGCGCTGCGACCGTCTGCTCGTCGTCGGGGGTGAAGGTGCGCTCGGCGCGCGTGGCCACGCCGACGACGCCGAGCACGCGGCCGTCGGCGGCGAGCACCGGCACCGCGACGCTGCCCGCGAGGCCCGTCGCGCGCGCGCCGGGGCGCACATCGCCGCTCGTGTCCTGCTGGATGTTGCAGCTGTTGACCGCGCACTTCCGTTCGGCCGCGAGGCCCGCCATGCCCTTGCCGACGGGAACGACCTTCACGATTCCAAGCACGGGCTCGGGGATGCCGATTGCGGCGCGGAGGTGCAGCGCGCCGTCGGGGCCCGTGGCGTGGACCGTGCCGCTGTCGGCCTTGAGTTCGGCGAGGATCGATTGAAGCGTCGCGAGGTCTTTGGGCTCGAATTGCATTGCGCAGGCTCCGTTCGTGCACGATACTCCCCGCTGCGTGTTCACACGGCATCCGGTCGACTGGATTCTGACGAGCGACCCGGCGGCGCTCGGGCTCGCGTTGACCGTGTTGAGCGCGGCCACGCTGCTTTCCTTCCTGCTCGCTGTGTTCTGGCTCGCGCGGCTCCCGCGCCGCGCGATCGCGCCACGCTGCGCGAAGTGCCGTTATCTCCTTGCGGAGCCGATTCCTGAACGCTGCAGCGAGTGCGGCGCCGATCTTGCGGTTGCGAGTGCCGTGCGCAGAACCGCGCGCGGCGTGCGCTGGAGGCCGGCTCTCATCGCGCTCGCGTGTACCGGGGCCGGGCTTGGCTTCCAGTGGTGGATCGGTGCCGGGTTCCTGCCGTACGGACAACGGGCCTGGTTTGCCGTGGATCGTTGGCAGCGTTCGCGCACGGATGCGTTCGCTGATCTCATCGCGGCCGAGGTGTTTGTCGCGCGCGCGATTGAAGAAGTCTCGCCGCCCGGAGGCGCCGTCATCAATCCGCGCTACCTCGCGCCGCGCAACCTCGACTCGCCGACGCGCCTCGCGGCGCTGCGCGACGCCGTGCTCGATCCGTCGACCCGTGCAAAGGCGTTCGCGGCGGCGCGGGAGATCCAGAGCCGGTACATCGTGCGGGGTGGCATCGTCGCCGAGCAGCTGCCCGAGACGGCGTACCAGGCCGTTCGCCGAATGCTCGTCGATGCAGTCGTGCTCGACCCCACGCTCGTCGGAGCCGTGCCGGGTGCCGACGGCAGACTCGAAATGCCTCCGTTTGCGCCGAGCGGCGGCAACGAAGCCTACCGCTACGAGCGCCTTGTCTTCCTCGACGACAACGCCGACCTCGACAAGCAGTTCTACCTCGACATTCCGTATCCGAACGCGATCATCGGCTCCGTGTCCGAGATCGTGCGGGTCGAAGGTGAGATGACGCACGCAGATGGGCGACGCGCCTCGCGGACGATTCGCTTCGTTGCGCCAGATCCAGAGTCCGGCATGCTTCGCCCGGCACGGATCTGGTTCGTGCCGGCGCCGACGCCCGACCCCGCGAAGTGGACGGTGCGTGTCGAGGGCGAGATCCGGCATCGGTTCGTCTCGGAGACCTTGCGCGACGACGAAGGCCAGCCGCTCGAGCGCGTGATGACCCAGCGCTTCCGCGTCGACATCGACCGCGTCGAGGAGCGACCGTTCGGCTGATACGCGCGGCTGCGCCGCTCACGGCGCCCCTCCCCAGACAGGTGCCCCAGACAGGTGCACGGCACGTGCCGTGCAGTGCCAGGCACTGACTGGCACGTGCCTGGCACCGGTCAATTCAACCCGCCCTGCCATGCTCGGAATTGACGGACGCAGCGCATTTCGGCTGGAGTCAGTCGTTTCCGGCTCGGCTGAGGAGGCGCAAGACGCGCCAGAGCTGGTGCACGGCACGTGCCATGCAGTGCCAGGCACTGCATGGCACGTGCCGTGCACCAGTGGTGGGGAGCCGCGGCGGGGCGTGCGCCCGCAGGGCGGCGCTCACCGCTTCGGTGGCGCAACCTGCGTGAACACAAACGCACCGTGCTTATTGGCGACCGCGATGTCGATCCGTCCGTCTGCGTTCAGGTCGCCCGTCCAGAACTGCGTCCCCACCCCGCTGTCGTTGTCGATCTCGTGCTTCACGAACCGCGCGCCGCCTGGCGCCGCGCTGTCGCGCACAAGCCTGAACCACGCGAGCACCGGCGGCGCCATCGGGTCTTCGTCACCCATCGGCCCGTGCGCCCAGCGGCGCTTGCCCGTGACGATGTCGGGCAGCCCATCGCCATCGATGTCGCCGATGCGCAGCGCGTGGATCTGGCTGAAGCCCACGCCGTTCGCGTTGTCGGCGGCCGTTCGGCCCAGGATCACGCGCTCCGTGAACGAGCCGTCCGCGTTCTGCTCGAACCACGAAAGGCCGTAGCCGTGCGCCTTGATGCTGGTGACCACATCGGCGCGGCCGTCGCCGTTCGCATCGACCGCGTACATCTGCGCGCCACCCTCGCCGAAGTTCGCGGCGTGGAAGCGCCACGGGTCGGCGGGCATCGCGCCCGCCGCGTCGCGCGCGGGCTGCTCGTACCAGCCCTTGCTCGTGAGGATGTCCACCCGGCCATCGCCGTTCATGTCGCCCGCGCCATAGCCATGCGTGTAGCGATGGACCGCCTGCGCGGCCTCGGGCCCATGCGCGGTGATCGCATGAAACCGCGCCGTCGCGAGCGGGTTCTTCCAGTCGATCACGGCGAACCCGAACTGCCCGTGCGCGTGGCAGAGGAGCTCGGGCCTGCCGTCGCCATCGATGTCCGCGAGATCGGGCGACTCGTTGTCGGCGGGCGCGAAGATATCGACGCGCCGCCAGGTCGCCACTTCCTTGGTTCCCGGGTTCACGAACACCGACGCGGCCTCGCCCGGCGGCGCGTACACGAGGATGTCGGTCCACCCGTCTCCGTCGAAGTCGTGCGCGAACTGCTCGAAGTAGTCGGAGTAGCCCGTGTCGGCGCGGTACGGAGTCTTCGTGATGCCATCGCGGTTGTCGCGCTCAGGCGTGTAGGCCTCGCGCCGCGCAAAGTCGGGGCCGAACCAGATGAACCGCCCTGCCGCGACATCGACATGTCCATCGCGGTTGAAGTCGGCCGCGGTGCAACCTTCGGCGAGAAAGTCCTTCGTCAGCGTGCGCTTGGTGAAGGCCGTGTCGAGGGCGGAGTGAAGGGCAACGCCATCCACCGATGCGAGCGCCTGCCCGAGCGCGACGAAGACGACTGCGTGCATCCCGCCTCCTTCTCCGCTCAGTCGAGCGGCCGGCCGTCCCAACGCACAAACGCCTCGATCGCCTCGTACTCCTGTAGGCCGAGTTCGTCGTAGAGCTTCGCGGTCTGCGCGTTGCGCTGCTCGGCGCGTTGCCAGAACTCGCGCTCGTCGGCTCCCGGGAAGAGCGCACGGTCCTTCTGCGACTGGTGCTTGAAGATCGCGGCACGCTTGCGCGCGACCTCGTCGGGCGAGAGCGGCACGGCCATCTCGGTCTGCTCGACATCCCACTCCTGCCACGCGCCGCGGTAGAGCCAAGTGGTGCAGTGCTTCATCCACTCGTCGCCGGCGCACTCGCGCAGTGCACGGAAGATCGCGGCCAGGCACACGCGGTGCGTGCCGTGCGGGTCGCTCAGGTCGCCCGCCGCGTACACCTGGTGCGGCTTCACGCTGCGGAGGAGCGCCTTCACGATCTCGATGTCCTCGGCGCCAAGCGGCTTCTTGCGCACACGGCCCGTCTCGTAGAACGGCATGTCGAGGAAATGCAGGCGCTCTTCAGGCACGCCGCAGTAGATGCCCGCGGCCTTCGCCTCGCCGCGGCGGATGAGCGCCTTCAACCGCTGCACCTCGGGCGGGTCGACCTCGCCCGGGCGCTTCGACTTCAGCTTGCGCGCGATGTCGTGCTCCATGCGTTCGGTCTTGGCGCCTTCGAAGCCGAAGAGGCCGTTGAAGTCCGACGCGAAGTCGAGGAAGCGCAGCGCCTCGGCGTCGAACACCGCGATGTTGCCAGAGGTCTGATACGCGACATGCACCTCGTGGCCCTGGTCGACGAGACGGATGAGCGTGCCGCCCATCGAGATCACATCGTCGTCCGGGTGCGGGCTGAAGATCAGCACGCGCTTCGGGAAGATCTCGTCGCCGGGGCGGTCGATGTCGCCCGCCTGCTTGCGCGACTCGGGCTTGCCACCCGGCCAGCCCGTGATCGAGCGCTGCAGATCGCGGAAGACGGAGATGTTGAGGTCGTACGCCTTGCCGCGGCCCGCGAGGAGATCCTGCAGGTGGTGCTCGTTGTAGTCCTCGGCGGTCAGCTTGAGGATCGCCTTCTTCGTCGTGCGCGCAAGCCAGATCACGGCCTTGCGCGTGAGGGCGTCGTCCCACTCGAGGTCGTGGTTCGCGCTCGCCCACGGCGCCTTGCAGCGCTCGAGCTCGGCGGCTGCGGCGAGGTCGAGGTAGACCTGCGCGTTCGCGTGTTCCTGCAGAAAGCTCGCGGCGATCGAGTTCGTGACGCCGCCCTCGATCGCGCGCGCGACGACGGGCGCCTTGCCCTCGCCAAACGCCATCATCACCACGCGCTTGGCCTCGAGAATGGTGCCGACGCCCATCGTCACCGCGCGCGTTGGCACATTCTCCTCGCCGAAGAAGTCGCTCGCCGCATCCTTGCGCGTGACGCGGTCGAGCGTGATCAGGCGCGTGCGGCTCGTACGCGCGGAGCCTGGCTCGTTGAAACCGATGTGGCCCGTGCGGCCGATGCCGAGGAGCTGCAGGTCGATGCCGCCCGCGGCGCGAATCATGCGCTCGTAGGCGTCGCACATCGCGCGCACTTCGTCCTCGCTCGCGGTGCCATCGGGAATGTGCGTGTTCGCGGGGTCGATGTCGATCCGGTCGAAGAGATGCTCGCGCATGAAGCGGCGGTAGCTCTGCAGCTCGTGCGGCTGCATGGGCCAGTACTCGTCGAGGTTGAAGGTGACGACATTCTTGAAGGAGAGTCCTTCCTCGCGGTGCAGGCGCACGAGCTCGTCGTACACGCCGGTCGGCGTGGAGCCCGTCGCGAGGCCGAGCACGCAGCGCTCGCCCTTCGCGGCCTTCGCACGAATGAGCTCAGCGATCTCGCGAGCAACGGTTGCGGAGACATCCTTCGCACGCGCGAACACACGCGTCGGCGTGCGCTCGGCGGGCGACGCGATCTCCCAGTACGCGGGCGTGCGGGGCGTGGGCTTGGTCTCGATCGACTGCGCGGTCGTCATGCTGGCAGCCTCCTTGCTGCGGGGATGATGCTACCGCGAAATCGGCTGCGCAAATGGGTGGTGGCACCCAATCCAGCGTGCTCAGATCCTCTTCGCCGCCGCGACGAATCCCTCGTACGCGCGGCGCACCTCGCCGAGCGAGTCGCCGCCGAACTTATCGAGGAACGCGCGCGCCACTTCGAACGCGACCGCGTTCTCCATCACCACGCTCGCGGCGGCGACGGCGCTGATGTCGCTGCGCTCGTAGGCGCTCTGCACCGCCTCGTGCGTGCCGAGCTCGACGCTCGGCATGCCGCGCAACAGCGTCGCGATCGGCTTCATCGTGCCGCGCACGACGATGGGCATGCCGTTCGTCATGCCGCCCTCGAGGCCGCCCGCGTTGTTCGACGGACGCGCGTAGCCGAGGTGGCTTTCGCCGCGCGCGCCTTCGTCGAAGTGGATCGGGTCATGCACAGCGCTACCGAAGCGTGCGCCGCACTCGCGGCCGAGGCCGATCTCGACCGACTTGAACGCCTGGATGCCCATCACGGCGAACGCGAGGCGCGCGTCGAGGCGATCCTCCCAGTTCATGCACGAACCGAGGCCGGGCGGTGCGCCGAAGACGTGCACCTCGCACCAGCCGCCGACGGTGTCCTTCTCTGTCTTCGCCTTGAAGATCAGGTCGACCAGCTTCTTGTCGACCTCCGCATCGGGGCAGTAGACCTCGCTCGCGTCGCGTGCGGCGATGAGCGCGTCGAGTTCGCTCGCGCGGATCGGCAGCGCGCTGTACGCATCGCACGCGCCGCGCACGAAACCGAACACGCGGATCCCGAAATGGTCGAGCACGCTGCGTGCGACCGCTCCCGCCGCCACGCGCGCCGCCGTCTCGCGCGCGCTTGCACGCTCGAGCGTGCCGCGGCAATCGGGCACGAGATACTTGAGGCTTCCCGCGAGATCGGCGTGCCCGGGCCGCGGCCGCGTCACGGGCGGCGTCTTCGCGGCGTCGTCGATCCGGTTGTCCTTGTTGGCGATGCGCACCGCGATCGGCGAGCCGATCGTCTTCCCCTGCCGCAAACCACCGAGGAATTCCGCGACATCGGTCTCGATCCGCTGACGCGCGCCGCGTCCGTAGCCGCCCTGCCGCCGCGCGAGTTCTGCGTTTACGCGCGCCGCGTCGACCACGACATCGGACGGCATCCCGTCGACGAGCGCGACAAGCGCGGGACCATGCGATTCACCGGCGGTCTGGTAGCGGAGCGGTCGACCCATGGGCGCATTGTGGCGGTTTCATGCGCACCGCGCCACCGTCATGCCACCGCGCAGCCGCTCACTTCGGCGCCGCGACGAGCTTCCACAGCGACCCCGGGTTGCCACGGTCCTGGCCGCGGTTGAAGGTCGAGAGCACGACCGTGCCGTCCTTCATCGCATCGATCGACGAGATGAGCTCGCCACGCCGCTGGGCGATGACCGCGGGCTTCGTCGGCTTGCCGTCGATCATGCGGATTCCCCACACGGTGCCGTAGGCGAAGTCGCCGTAGATGTAGACACCGTCGAGCCCCGCGATCTCGGTGCCGCGGTACACGACGCCACCCGTCACCGAGAGGCCTTCGCGGTGGCTGTACTCGACGACCGGCTCGACGAACGGCCCGTCGCCCTTGCCGCGCGCGAACGGATGGAAGCCCTCGCGCGCGTTCCATCCGTAGTTGCCGCCCTTCTCGATCAGGCTGATCTCCTCCCACTCGTTCTGACCGACATCGCCGGCCCACAACTGTCCGGTCTTCGGGTCGAACGCCATGCGCCAGATGTTGCGCGTGCCGTAGGCCCAGATCTCGGGCTTCGCGCCTTCCTTGCCGACGAACGGGTTGTCGGCGGGCACCGCGTACGGCGCGCCGTTGTCGCCCTTCTTGTTCACATCGACGCGGAGCACCTTGCCGAGGAAGGTGCCGAGGTTCTGCCCGTAGTGATGCGGGTCGTCCGCAGCGCCGCCGTCACCGACCGAGAGGTACAGCATGCCATCTGGACCGAACGCGACCGTGCCGCCGTTGTGATTCGAATACGGTTGTGACTGGGTGAGGATCACCTCCTCGGTCGCAGGATCGATGGACTTGCCGTCCTCGCTCACCGTGAAGCGCGAGAGGATCGAGCGGCGCGGCTTCGCGGCGGTGTAGTAGAGATAGAGCTCGCGCTTCTTCGGGAAATCGGGGTGGAACGCAGCCGACAGCAGGCCTTCCTCGTTGCCCTGGTCGTTCACGCGCTCGCGGATGTCGAGCGCGACGGTCGCCTCGGTGGTGTCGGACTTCGAGGGATCCGCGATGAGAATGCGACCGGGCTGCTCGATGATGTAGAGATTCGCCGCGTCGCCCGGACGCTGGAAGACCTGCACCGGGCGCACGAGCGGAAGGTTCGGAAGCACCTGCTGGTAGCGCAGCTTCGGAATCTCAGGTCCAGTCGCGTACTCGCGCTCGGAGACGGGCGCCGCCGGCTTGGCACGGCGCGCGCTTTGCGGCGCAGTGGCCTCCTCGATGCCGCCAAAGGCGGGGACGAGTGCGATCGACGCTGCGAGCGAGGCTGCGAGAAACATGGTGAAACCCTCAGGAGCGGAATAGGTTCGAGTCGGCCCGAGATCGCGATGGTATCGCCACACGGGGTAGGCGCTTGCTGGGAATTCCTTACACTTTCGCACATGCAACCTGCCTTCGCCTGCCTCGCGCTCCTGTTCGCCTGCTCGCCGGCCACCGAGCCCCCGGCCACCGTCGCGCCGAAGGCTGTCGCCGTGGACGCAGCTCAGGAGAAGGTCGACGGCTTCATCGCGCTCTTCAACGGCACCGATCTCACAGGCTGGACCGGCGATACCAAGGGCTACAAGGTCGAGTCGATCGACGGCCAGGGCGCGATCGTCTGCCAGCCCGGCGGCACGAATCTCTTCACGAAGGACGAGTACGGCGACTTCGAGTTGCGGCTCGAGTTCCAACTGACGCCCGGCGCGAACAACGGCCTCGCGCTGCGTGCGCCGCTCGAAGGCGACCCCGCCTACGCGGGCTTCGAGTCGCAGGTGCTCGACAACACCGCGGCGCAGTACAAGGGCCTGAAGGACTGGCAGTACCACGGCTCGCTCTACGGTGTGGCGGCGGCGACCGCAACGGCGCTGAAGCCGGTCGGCGAGTGGAACAGCCAGACCGTCACCATGAAGGGCAAGCGCGTGACCATCGTGCTCAACGGCGTCACGATCGTCGATGTCGATCTCGACAAGGTCGCGCCCGGCGGCAAGACCGTGAGCGATCACAAGGTCGAGGGCCTCGCGCGCACGAAGGGCCACATCGGATTCTGCGGTCATGGCGACCGCGTGGCGTTCAGGAACATCCGCGTGAAGGCGATGTGAGCACTTGAACGCGCCAGAGGAAGCGACCGCATCCAAGACCGCTCAGATCACGGGTGCCCGCAGACTTCAGTCTGCGGAACGGATGATGTCGGCCTTCGACTCCGGCGTTCGTGGTTCAGCAGGCTGAAGCCCGCCGGCACCATGTCTTCCGTCTCGCCAGAGCCGCCGCTCAAACGGCGTATTCGCGGCCGAAGCGGTTCGCGATGAAGGCGTCGTACGACACATCCTCCATCTTCACGAAGCCCTTCTGCGGCACCTGGCCGTCCTTCAGCATGTCGAGCAC
>JBEAUK010000058.1:0-8796 GCA_041161465.1 Planctomycetota bacterium
AGGGAACCTTCGGCTCGGTGCTCGTGATCGGCGGCTGCGCGCATGCGCCGCGCACGATGCTCGGTGGCGCGATGCTCGCTGCAAGGGCCGCGCTGCGCGCAGGCGCAGGCCGCGTGATCGCGGCGGTTCCCGCGCCGCTTGCGGGCGACGCGCTCGTGATCCTTCCCGAGGCGACGGTCGTCGCGCTGCCGTGCGAGGCGTCGGGCGAACTGCATGCGTCGGGCGCCGCGGAGGCGATCGACGGCGCGCTGCGCGAGGCGAGCGCGGTCGTGATCGGTCCCGCGCTCGGCCGAAGCGCCGCGGCCGAGCAGGTCGTGATGCGGCTCGTCGGGCTCGGCGAGCAGCCGCTCGTCGTCGACGCCGACGCGATCCGCGCGTTCGCCGCGCACCAGGACGCAGCGCGCGACCTGCGCGGCACGGTGGTGTTCACGCCGCATCCTGGCGAGGCGGCGGCGCTCGCCGATTCGCTCGGCCTCGAGATCGACGCGGTCGAGCGTGCGACGCGGCCAGCGGCGGCGCTTGCGCTCGCGCAGCGCTTGGGCGCGGTCGTCGCGCTCAAGGGCCACGGCACCGTGACGAGCGACGGGCTTCGCGCGTGGCGCTGCGAGCACGGCGGTGCCGCGCTCGCGACCGGTGGAAGCGGCGATGTGCTCGCGGGCGTCGTCGGCGCGTTCTTCGCGCAGTTCGCGGCGCGAGGCGCGCGCGGCGGCGCGCTGCCCGCAGGCGCGATCACCGCGCTTGCGGTCGAGGCGCACGCGCGCGCGGGCGACCTGTGGGCCGAGCGTCATGGCGACGCGGGCGCGCTTGCGCGCGAGATCGCGGATCTCGTGCCCGAGGCGATGCAGGCGATGCGCGCGTCGCGATGAGTTCGATGCACGCGTAACTCGCTACAGTGCGCGAGACATGTCGACCGAGCATCAACGCATCGTGAACCTGGGAGACCGCACCTATGTCGAGGGCGTGTACTCCATCGTGAATCCCCAGCTCGCGCAGACGCGCAACAACAAGCCGTACCTGAAGTGCATCATCCGCGACGCGAGCGGCGAGATCTCGGGCCGCGCGTGGAGCTTCGAGGAAGCGCAGTTCGACGCGGTGACCGCGACGGGCTTCGTGTTCCTGCGTGGTTCGACCCAGGCGTACCAGGGGCAGGTGCAGCTGATCATCGAGCAGATCGAGGCGCGCGAGGTGACGGTCGAGGAGATGCGCGCGCTGCTTCCGTCTACGACGAAGGACATCGACGCGATGTTCGGTCGTGTGTGCGAGCTGCTGCGGTCGATGGAGCACCCCGCGATGCGCGCGCTCGCCGAGCAGTACCTCTGCGACGAGCGGCTGATGGAGGACTTCCGCGCCGCGCCCGCCGCGATGAGCGTGCACCACGGATGGATCGGCGGCCTGCTCGAGCACACGCATCAGCTGATGGAGCTCGCGGACCGCATGCTGCCGCTCTATCCGGCGCTCAACCGCGACATCGTGCTCTTCTCGCTGTTCGCGCACGATCTCGGCAAGACCGTCGAACTCGAATGGGAGCGCGGCTTCAACTACACGAACGAAGGCCAGCTGATCGGCCACATCGTGCGCGGCGCGATCTGGCTTCAGATCAAGGCGGCGCACGCGTCGAAGGTCGAGAAGCTGCCGGGCGAGACGCTGCGCGTGCTGCAGCACATCCTCCTCTCGCACCACGGCCTGCTCGAGAACGGCGCCGCGAAGCTGCCCGCGACGCCCGAGGCGATCTTCGTCGCGCAGCTCGACAACCTCGACGCGAAGAGCCAGGCTGCGATCACAGCCGCCAAGCGCGAGTTCGCAGGCGGCGGCGAGTGGACCGACAAGGTCTGGGCGCTCGAGACGAAGGTGTATCGGCCCGATCCGTTGGTTTGAGCGGCCGCCGCTTGCGGCGGCGGCCTTTGCTCGCCTCTCGTGCCCGCGCCTTGCTTCAGCCGCATCGCCGCGCCTTCGCGACCGTTCAGCCGGGCACCGGCTGGAACTCTGCACCGACGTCCGGTGCGGACAGCCGACGGATCAGCCAGATGTCGATGACGCTCCAGAAAAGCCCGATGGCGAGGCCAATGGCGCACCAGAGTGCGAGGAAGCCGTAGACCAGCAGTTTCGCCTGGTCGGGGGGCTCGGGCGTCATCGACAGGAACCATGCCACTCCGACGATCGGCAAGAGCATTTGGAACGCGATCGAAGCGGCGAGCATGCGGATGAACGCGCCGCGGGCCCATCGGCTGCGACGAAGAAGGCCGATCGAGAGTGCGAGGATTGCTGCCGCGATCACCAGGACCATGACGACGAAGGATTGCAGGACACCGAGCCAAGCGGTCATGCCCGGTTCCGATTCGGCAAGCGACTCCATGAGGATCGTCATGAGCCCGAAGCAGGCTGAGCCGATGATCATGAAGGCTGAGAGCACGATGAAGATCCACGCGACCACCGTGACGAACAGCGAGCGCGGATGCGGAAGGTTGGAGACTGCGGTGGTCATGGGCGCTCCTTGATGTGCTTGCGGGGCGGCTTGGGCGATTGACGCACGCACGATCGGAAGGCAGCGCGTGCGAGGGCAAGCATTGACCCTGCATCGAATGTACTTGCCATTGACAAAATGGTGCCATCCCGCGGCGTCGAGTCAAGCGGGAGCGCCTGCCCGCGACCACGGATCCTGTCGTTGAGTCCGACGAGTCACCATAACCTCCCGCGCGGATGTCCTCAGTTGTTTCAGGCGCATCCGCTTGCGTGCGAGGGCCTCCTCAGCCGTGCTGGCGTTGCGCGCTCTGGCGTGATGAGCAGCGGCCGCCGCGCGCAGCGCGTCACGCGTCCGCGGTCGTCGGATCGATCGAGGTGACGACGCGCGAGATGCGGTTTGCGGGGAACCCGCCCTGGCTCGCGTGCTCGCGCACGGCCGCTTCGTTCGGCGCGATGTACACGCAGTAGACCTTGTCGTCGGTCACATAGCTGTGCACCCACTGGATCTGCGGCCCCATGCCGCGCAGCACGCCGCAGGACTTCTGCGAGATCGCCTGCAGGTCGGCGGGCGAAAGCTTGCCGGCGCCGGGGATGTCTCTCTCGATGAGGAACTTCGGCATGACGCGTGACCTCCGTTGGCTGGTGTGTTTGACTCGCTGCGACAGCGTAGACGGTTTCGCCGCAGCGCACGGGTCACGGCACGCCCACCGGCTCGCACCGCACCTCGGTCTTCACCGAGTTCGCGATGAAGCACTCCTCGTGCGCCTCGTGGTGCATGGCGGCGATCTCGTCGGGCGTCGGGACGCGGTCGCCGGAGAACAGCACCTCCGGCCGCAGCGTCACCGTCAGCATCGCCTCGCGGCCATCGGCGTTCTTGCCCATCACGCCGACCGCCGCGTCGAAGTAGCGGTCGACGCGGAACTTCCGCTTCGCGGCGATCGCGAGGAACCACAGCATGTGGCAGCTCGAGAGCGACGCGACGAACGCCTCCTCGGGGTCGACTGCCGACGCGTCCGACATCGGAAGCGGCACGACATGCGGCGAAGACGAGCCGGGGACCTCGACTCCGCCGTCGAAACGGAGGAGGTGGCGGCGGCTGTATCGGTTGTCGGTGAACGGCTGTTCGCCGCGCTGCCAGAGAACTTCAGCTTTGTAGTGCGCCATGTGCGTCGCCAGAGTCGGGGGTGCTTCGGTCGCGGCACGAACCGCAAGCGGCTGCGACGAGTCTACGCGCTTCATGGCACCAGACGATCCGCGCAGGGCCGCGAGGTTCTCGTCGTGCGACGCTTACCGAATCACGCGCCAGCTCGGCTTCGTCAGCACATAGCGGAGGCTCGCCTTTCGGATGTCCGACCCCTCTGGCACGGGAATCCCTTGCGGCAACTCGCCGGTTGCGTGGTCTCCCTCTCGAAACACGGGGAGATCCGCGCGTTGCTCGAGGACGCCTACGACTTCGACGCGCTTTCCACTGACATCGGCCGGCCAATGCCGGGCGTCGACCCAGAGGCTGAGATTTCCCTCGGTGACCTTCGGGCCGAGCTTCCAGTTCTCCGCAACGCCGGTGACGGCGACGCGCTGTCCGATCAAGGACTCCGGGGCGTCTGCGTCGCTGACCGCTCGCGCGTCCGGGCGAAGGGTGCAGGCGGTCAGGGCCAGGGCGAGGGTCGCGATCGTGAGTTGAATGATGCGCATGGCGGTGAAGTGGTATCGGCCGCAGCGACGCTCGTTGCGGAGCGATCGATGGGCGCCTCGATCGGTGCGCGCCATGTGGCTCCCTCTGTCCCCCGTTTGCATCGAGCGATGGGGCCTCGCCACTCGACTCGGGATCGGAGTCAAGAACAGCATGCCTCGCGCTCGGGCCCAACCGTCTCGAGGGCCGCCATGGGCGCCTCCCCGCGCTTCCGCCGACTCGGACGGTCAATGCAGGTGCCTTGCAGGCATGCGAAGGCATCAATCTCAGAATTCCTTGGCAATCCTGACAGGACATGCTGGCGACTTGCGCTCTTACAACGGACGATTCCAGTGTCGACGCGGGTTGTAGCTTGCGGCGGGTGCTGTCGTTTCGCCACGGAGAGTCGAATGAAGACCGCTTATCTCGCCATCCTCGGATCTGTCAGCATTGCGGCTCCAGCCGCTGCTGACCTCATGAACCTCTTGAACTACAACCTGACCGGGGCCGCAGGCAACGAGGCGCTGTGGGGCGGCATCGGCGGCAGCAATGTCTCGCCGCTCGACCTCGTGCGGGGCTCGGGACTCACGCCTTCGGCTGCAGCGAACAGCTTCACGGCGTCGGGCTGGACCGGCCAGGCGACGGACTACTTCTCGTTTGGCTTTATCGTCGACGACGAGTTCATCGTCGATCTCGCGTCTCTCTCCATCGGCACGCGCTCCTCGGGTACGGGTCCGGGCACGATCGGCGTCTACTACAGCGGCGACAACTTCACGACGGCACTTGGGACGATCACCCAGGGCAGCGGGACCAACGTCAACACCGTGATCGACCTTTCGTCGCTCACGAACCTCACGGGTGTCGTTGAGTTCCGCCTGAGGGCGATCGGAACGAACTCCGCTGGCGGCGGCACCACGGCCTCGACCGGAACCTTCCGCGTGACGAACTACTTTGAGAACAGCGTGAACCAGAACGGGTTCTATGTCATCGGCAGCGTGTCGGCGATTCCCGCGCCCGGCGCCATCGCGCTGCTCGGCATCGCCGGCGCGCTCGGCACGCGTCGCCGTCGCTGAGGCTGGCGGGTCGAACGATTCCAACGCTTCGCCGCGCGTGCTTCACTGCACGCGCGGCGTGCTTTTTCCCTTGACGCTCCTTGCAGCGTGCAGCGCGCCGCCCATCGCGGCGCCGCAGCGCAGGACTCGCGATCGGCCAATGCCCAGCGGGCACGACGACTTCATCGCGTGTTCGATGGACTCACTCGAAAGGTCATGCACGCCGGCTTCGCTCGGCCCGGGCGCGTTCGATCCACATCGGTTCACGCGCCGAGCCCACGACGCGAAGGTCACCTCATCAACTCGATGTCCGGCAGCACCCACGAACGGTCGAAGTAGGGCTGCGTCGGGCCGTACATTCGGAAGTAGGCGAACCAGCCCTTTCCGGGCAGGGTCTTGATCCAGTTGCTCTCGGGCTTGCCGCTCGGCGCGTCGGGGCCGAAGTAGAGGTCCACGCTGCCGTCGGGGTTCGTCACGATGTCGTCGCGCGACGAGCGGTCCGGCCGCGCGCCGGTGTCGACGAAGCAGCGGGTCTCGTTGTCGTATGCGGTGAACGACCAGAACTGGGCGACGGGCGCGTCCTTCGGGACCTTGAGGTGATAGGTCTTGCTGCCGTCGAGCCAGTTGCCTTCACGATCCTTCGCGCACTCGAGGTAGAGCTGGCCGAACCCGACGATGCGGCCCATCATGCCTTCCGAGACGCCGACGGCTTCGTAGAACCACGAGGATCGCTCGTCGAGCTGGGTGTGATACGGCGCTTCCTGATTTGTTTCCTTCAGGAAGAGCGAGATGTCCCACTGCTTGCCGGGCCAGACCTTCGACCCTTCGAAGCGCTTTTCGTAGGCGATCGTGCGGGCCATCACCTCGCCGGTTCGCGCGGCGTCGGTGAGGATCCGCTTCTGCCGTTCGGTCGGCGCGAACGGCTTGCCCTTCTCGATTCCGAGCGGCTGGAGCATTCCCATCATCATGCGGTCGCGCTCGTGCACGGGTTCTTCGTTGATGATCTTGGCGAGGCCTTCCCAGTACGCGAGGCCGCGCGGCTGCATGCCGCTCCACGCTCGGCCATCAGGCGACACATGGCGCGTCGGGCTCGGGTTCGCGCGCTGGCTGTAGGGATAGATCTTCAGCGCGGCGACGAGCGCCTTCGCCTTGGTCGGATCGGGATCGAGCGCGCGGTGGCCGGACCAGATGTTCACCGTCGGCGAACGGAACACGAAGTAGCCTTCCGGCTTCATGTCGGGGTCGTCGGGGCCGAGGATCAGAAACTTGCCGCCCGCACCCTTGTCCGGCCCAGTCTGGCCCGAGTCGGTGATGGGCCGCTGCCAGAAGTCCAAGAAGCCGCCGGCGGTGGGGCCGGCGGGCACCTCGAACACGAGCGGGCCGGTCTCCTTCAGATTGGGAAACGCCATGACATACGGCGTCGTCGCGTTGGCGGTCAGGAGGCCGAGCTTGTCCTGGAAGGTGAGGTAGTCGACATAGTCGCACTTGCCGGCGCCGAACTTCACGAGGTGCTCGTTCTGCCACTGCTGCATGGCCATGAGCGGCAGCGCCCAGAGATACGCCTGGCACGCGCGCTGGTAGTCGATGTCGTCGAAGACCTTCTCGACGGTGGCGGCGGTCGGGTAGCCGTTCTCCAATTCGAGCGTGCCGAGCCGCGAGTCGACGCGCCCCGAAGTTGGAAGGCCCTGCGCGTGCGGCGTCGTGCACGCGACGAGGTTGAGGAGCGCGGTGGCGCCGAGGATTGCGTTGCGGTTGGTGTTCATGCGTTACTCAGCGTTGATTCGTTCGTCGGTGGCGAGCAGTTGACTCGAAGAGTTCGCGTCTACGACGGCTCGAGCGCAGTCTAACTTCGCGTTGGCCCGCCTTGGCGCAGCGTGAACGGAAACGGCCAGGTTCGGTCGGTCGCGAGGGCGTGCGCCTCGAGCGCCACGCGGTTCGCGGCGATCCGCGCGCGCATCGCGTCGAGCTCGGCGGCGCGCGCGGCGCGGGCCTCGACGATTCTGCGGCGCATCGCGACATACGCGGCGCGCTTCTCGGCGCGCGAGCCGGCGATCGCGGCGCGCAGCGCGTTCTTCGTGCGGCCGTCGTCGCCGAACGGGTCCTGCTCGAGCGCGCGCAGCGCTTCGGGCGTCGCGCTTGCGTCGAATGCAGGCACGAACCCTGCAAGCGGTGCGTGGCGCGTCGCGGTGACGACCATCATCGGCGCGAGCGCGGCGCGGGCTGCTTCGCCGAGCGCGGCCGCGATCCAGCGTTCCATCGCGCGGTCGTAGCGGCCGCCGCCCGTGCCGTGGATGAACACATCGCAGAGCGCGAGCCGCGCGATCGCGGTCAGCGTGAGCGCGCGTGGCGCCACGAGTTCGGCTGCATCGCCTTCGAGAAGCGGCGCGCGCGACATGCTCGCGCGGTCGAGCTTCCAGAAGGGGAGTTCACGCTGGCCGAGCGGGCCGATTCGTTCGCCTTGGACGGCCGCGTTGTACGCATCGCGCAGCGAAGCGAAGTGCGCGCGCATCGCCTGTGCGAACGGAAGGGCGGGAAGCGCCGTCGCGGCGACGGTGTGGTCGACGCGCACATCCGGCGCAAGCAGCGCGTTCGCCGCGTGCGCCATCTGCATCGCGAGGTTCTCGCGGCCGCGCTCCGCGGCGATCGCGCGTTCGATCGCAGCAAGCGCAGGCTCGATCTCCGCCGGCACCTCGTGCGCGCGCTCGGGCCGCATCGTGCGCACGGGCTTCTTGAGCGCGTTCGGCGCGCCCGCGGCCGCGCGCGGCGAGCGCTCGAGCGCGAGGCGCGCGAGCTTGCCGCCGATTCCCTTCTCATCGACGAGCGCGGGAAACGCGACAAGCGCCGCGTCGTTCAGATCATGGTCGACGACCACATGCACGAGCACGCCGCCGCGCTCGGCCACAAGCCGCGCGCCGACGACGAACTTCTCCGCGATCCCCGCGTGCCAGATGCCCGCCTGATGGCCTGTCATCACGACGAAGCGGTCCGCAGGCAGCCCGAGCGCCGCGCGCGACTCCGCGCGCCACGCCGCGAGGTCGCGGCCGAACACGCGCGCGCCGCTCATGCGATCCCGTCCATCGCCTTCACCGGCAGCCGCCGCGCGCAGCGGCGGATCTCGCGGTGCATCGTCTCGCGATAGACCGCGAGCCGTCGGTCGGGCACATCGAGGCCGCTTCCGAAGGTGCGCGTCATGTCGACATAGATGCGCCGCACCGCGAGTTCCTCGATGCGCAGCCCCGCGGCGCAGGCCTGCACCCAGAACTGCATCGGGAAGTCGTAGCCGTTCACATCGAGCGCAAGGTTCGCGCACGCGGTCGCGCGATACGCTTTGTATCCGCAGAACGCGTCGGTGATGCCGAGCGACAGGCGCTCGTTGATCTCGCGCGTGAGCAGCGCGTTGATGCGGCGCCGGTCCTCGGGCGCCGGGTCGCCCGGCAGCGATTCGTCCATGTAGCGCGAGCCCGACACCACATCGCTCGCGCCACGCCGGATTGCGTCGACGAACGCAGGCAGGCTCGCGGGCTCGTGCTGCTCGTCGCAGTCCATCGAGATCACCCAGTCGTAGCCGCGGAAGTCGGCCCACTCGAGCATGTCCTGCATCGCGCGGCCGTAGCC
>JBEAUK010000143.1:0-5177 GCA_041161465.1 Planctomycetota bacterium
GAACGACCGCGCGAACGAAGCGCTGCGCGCCGACCTCGCCCAGCGCGGCCTCGCGCCCATGCGCGCGCTCGGCAGCGACCCGAACTCGCCCCACGCCGAGGAAAGCTGGGCCGTCGCCCGCTTCAACGACCGCGACGCGCGCGAACTCGGCGCGAAGTACCGCCAGGTCGCGGTGTTCCGGATCACGGCGACGCGGCAGACGGTGCGTGGGTGCTTCGAGGACTGGGAGGTTGGGCGGCGGGTGTGAGGGCTACGCCCCGATCGCCTTCAAGAACGCCTCGACCGATATGACCGGCACGCCGTACTGTCGCGCCTGCTGCGCCTTGCCCGACGCGCTGTCAGCGTCAGCTGCGACCAGGAGGTCGCAGGACTTCTTCGTCACACTTCTCACAGGCTGAAGGCCATTCGTGGCCGCAAGGCGCTCGAGATCGCTCCGCCCGATCGGGTTGCCGGTGGGATCGGTCGCGGTACCTGTGAAGCACACGCGGAGGCCGGGACGAGACCACTTACTTCCCGCGGCGCAGCGACCTGCGTCACGGATGGGATCGCCGCATTCGGCACAGCGAGTGCTCGCGCGATCGAGACGAGCAATGCGTGCTCGGCTTCCGAGACACGGCGATCGCGCTCGACCGCGCGCAGGATCGACTGGTAGTAGGCCTCGTGCATGCCGCGGACTTGGGCTGGCGTCAGGCCGAGCGCAGCGATCTGCGAGTCGAGCACTGCCTGCTCCTCAGCCGACACCACGCCATCCGCAAGCACCCAGTCGAGCATGTCGAAGTACTCGACACATGCGTCGAGACTTAATGGGTAGCACGCTCGCGAGAGCAGCCGCGCGAGAGGAGTAGTGGAAGGAGCACCGACCGCCTCGCGACGGAGCGTCCGCACGGTCTTGGTGTGGCTTGATGCAGGCATATGCGCGGGGGCGGCGTCGGATTCCTCGAGCACGCGGCGCAACAGTTCCGCCGTCGCGCGAGCATCGACCAGAGCGCGGTGATGCCCCTCGAGCGGAATCCCGTGGTGTTCAGCAGCCGCCGCCAGCTTGGAACGGGTCAGGCGATAGGTGCAGACGCCATCCCCTGCGTCGAACGCGGTGCCGGATCGTTCGCATTCCTGTGCGAGAAACCCCGCATCGAAGCGAAGGTTGTGGCCGACAAGCACCGCGCCGTCGATTCGGCGGGCGATGCCCGACACGACCTCGTCGAAGGTGGGGGCCGCCGCGAGCATGCTCGGCTTGATGCCGTGGATATCCGACCGGCCGACATCGCGCATCGGATTCAACAGAGTGTCAAACTCGTCGACCGTCTCGAGCGTGCGTCCATCGAGGACGACGACGGCGATCTCGAGCATTCGGTCGGACTTCAGGAAACCCGTGGTTTCACAGTCGATGACAGCGTAGTTCCTTGACATGAAAGCGAGTCTATCAGGCTGTCGATATCATCCGCAAGACGAACTTCTGATCGAACGCCAGCGCTCAGGATCTCAGCAGTGCTCATCGATGTCGAAACCTTCCGCCGGCGCACGAAGTACGACCTCGATGGTCTCGTGAACGATCTCGCGCGCGAGACGCATAGGGTGACGCCTGCCGAGCTGACCGCGTGGCGCAACTCGCTTCCGAGCGTCGCGGGAGTGCTTGCGCACGAGTCGCTTCGTAACTTCCATGTCCATCTCGGCGACCGAGGCCGGCTGGTGGTCGAGTATCGGCTGCCGGCGTCGGCGTTTTGGGCCGATCTCGTGCTGCTCGGTCGTGGTCCCAACGGTCCGTCGGCGGTCGTCGTCGAACTGAAGGACTGGAACACGCAGGGCGACCAGCCGGGACCGCGCGAGAACCTGATCAGTCGGACCCGCGCGCCCGCGCTGCATCCGTCTGATCAGGTCCGTGGGTATGTCGAGTACTGCAGGCGTTTCCACAGCGCCGTGCAGGAGGCGAACGCATCGGTCGCGGGATGTGTTTACTTCACCTACGCGAGTGCGGTCGAGCCGTACAAGCAGGCGCCGCACGCGGATCTCGTGGCCGAGTTCCCCGTCTTTGCGCGCAATGAGGCGGATCTCGAGGAGGGATTCCCGCGATTCCTCACCGAACGGCTCGTCGAGCCCGACATCGACTTCGCGCAGAAGTTCGATGCGGGGGTCTACAAGCAGGATCGCGGGTTTGTCCGCCAGATTTCGGCCGCGATCAGGCGCTCGGGCACCAGCCCGTTCGTCCTTCTCGACAAGCAGCGCGAAGGCTACGAACTCTGCATGGCATGCATCGAGCGTCGCCTGAAGCCCGCGCGGCCGTCGGCGCGTACTGAAACAGGCAAGAGCGTTGTTGTCATCAACGGTCCGCCGGGGTCGGGAAAGTCGGTGATTGCCGCACATCTCTGGGCGCAACTCATCGACGATGAGAAGATCGCGGGAAATGTCGTGCTCACCACCACCTCGACCGCGCAGCGCACGAACTGGGAGGCGATGTTCAGCAAGGCGATCGGCGACCGCGCCGCGCGTGGCGTCGTGATCGGCTCGAACAGCTACAACCCCGGGCTCAACCAGAAGTGGCTGAAGCAGCAGCGATCGAGCGGGCATCCGACGACGATCCAGTCGTGGCGCGAGAACCTTGATCAGTACATGCAGGGTAAACCGAAGGTCAAGTGTCAGGACGACGCCTTCGCGATCTCCATCGTCGATGAAGCGCACGGCCTCATCGACCCAACGGTCGAGGACCGCAAGGGAATGTCGGCGTCGGGCTGGATGCTGCACGCCGGGCCACAGGCGTGGCATGTGATCCGAGCGTCGAAGGTGGCGATCTTCCTGCTCGACCCGGCGCAGAGCTACCGCGACAACGAGACGACCACGATCGACCGAATCAAGGAGTTCGCAGAGGAATTCGGAGCCGACTACACCGAGATCAGCCTCGCGGGCTCTCAGTTCCGCTGCAGCGGATCGGTCGAGTACATGAACTGGGTCGACCGAACGCTCGACCTGCACGATCCAGCGGCGAAGGTGAAACGGGAGTCGCGCGAGCATGCGTCGTGGCAACGGTCCCGCGGCGGCGCGTATGTCTTCGAGGTCTTCGACGATCCACAGTCTCTGGAAGAGGCTCTGCGCGGGCAGGTTGCAGAAGGGCACTCAGCACGACTCGTCGCGTCCTACGCGCGGAAGTGGCTGACACAGGGCGTGACTGATCCGCACCGGCTTGAGGCGAACAAGCAGGACTTCAACATCGCGTACGAACGCAGCGGTAAGCGCAAGACTTGGACGCGCGTCTGGAACTACGCGCCCGATGGTGATTACTCGCTCTTCATCCAGGCGCCGACAGGTAGCGCGACGAACAAGGACCCGCTCTGCGAGGTCGGATGCCCGTATGTCCTGCGCGGATTCGACTTCCACTACGTCGGTCTTCTTTGGCTTGGCGACCTCGTCTGGCGCGACAACCGCTGGCGCGTGAATCTTGAGCATGTCCACGAGTCCGCATGGCGCCTCGCTGTGTCGGCTGCGAAAAAACGCAAGGCGGGAGCAGAGGAGGAAGTCATTCGACGCCTCCAGCGCGGCTACCGCATCTTGCTCAGCCGCGCGATGCTCGGGACTTATGTATGGTTTGAGGACGAGGAGACGCGCGACCATATCGCGGGGCTGCTGGGGAAGAAGTAGCGCGGTCAATCAGCCGGCGCGGAAAACTGTCTTTCCATGCCACTCGAGCGCTTCTTGGCTTGGCCGCGCCGAAGCATCGTCCGGCAGCTTCGCCAGAGTGGCGTTGTCGTACGGGTAGTAGCGGCGGCCGTTACTAAAGTCCGTGCGCAGGAGAGGCGAGACACGCACCCGATAGTCGGGCGTGATCGTCACATATCCCCGATCGAAGAGCGCGTGGAATTCCTTGGTGAGAATGAGCCCATTCTGCAGGTGGTTGCTGGCGGGGCCGCGATATGGGTGAATGTGCGCCGCGTCGAGGACGGGCGTGGTGTGCTCGCCAGTCACAGCGCACTGGTTGCCGTACGCGTCGAGAAGGCGGAGCCGGAACGAGGCCTGGCCCTCGCGGACGGCCTGGGTACCGCTCTCGCGGATCGCGCGGGCGTCTTCGGTTGGTAGAACGAATCGATCCGCAAACTCAGCCGCGCGGATCTCGCCAGCGGCTCCGATCGCCGCCATGAGCCGCGCGACGCGTGCGGGATCCTCTTCGTACTTGCCGCTCACGATCTGCGGTTTGAACCCCTCCGCCTCGGCCCACGGGATCCAGCGCTCGCGCGGCCAGAACTCGACCGCGCGGAGGATCATGCACGCAAGCGGAGCGGCGAGACTGGACCGATCGGTTTCCCGCAGGGAGACATCGAAACTCCGACCCGTTCGATAGGCGCGAATCCGCGACTCAAACCGATGCTGGCTCGGATCGCCGTTGCCTTCACCGAACGCAAGCCAAGCCTCATCGAGCGGCAGCATGTGGTAGGCCGCGAAAAACCCGACGCCAGCGATGGCATACTCAGGCTTCTTGAGTCGCAGAAAGACCGGCGTCCCTGCGGAGATCGACTTGAGTCGAGGCTCAGTCGTGTTCGGAAACCAGAAGTTTGCCTCCGCGACAACCTCAGACGCGCTTCGGTGCGACGCGACAACCGAGCTCAGAAAGTCAAACCACTGCTTGTCGGTGTTGGCGATGTAGGGGTGGGAGGACATGTGCGTGCGTCAGACGAGGGCTCCCTTACTCTATGGACAGTAGATCGTGTTCGCGAATGCCGATAGATGTCCCAGGAAACTGTGCAGCGAACCAGATATTGCCCGGCGCAAAGCGACGGCCTCTGCGGCGGATGGCGGAGTCCGTCCTCCAGGATCTCGATCTTCTTCTCGAGGAGCTCGATCTGCATGGCCTGGTCGCCGACCTTGGCCTTTAGGTCACGGATGAAGCCGTCGCGGTGGTCGTGCTCTCGCGACTGGAGCCCGGCCTGCATGCCGGCGAGCGCCTCGTCACGCCACCATGCTTCAAGTTTGGGCGAGCTTGCCCGGCGTGACGCCGAGCTCGCGGCTGAGCGCGTCGAGCGTCGCTCCGCGGAAGTGCCGCAGGACGACCTCGGTCTTGCGGCGGCTGGACCGTCGTCCGCGGTCGGAGGGATGGTCCTGGCGGTCGCCTTCGTCGGCTCCGCTCGCGCTCCGCGCTCGCTTCGCCGCCGAAGGCGTCTTGTGTCGTGGCTTCTTCATGGTGTCGTGCATTGTGC
>JBEAUK010000154.1:0-22745 GCA_041161465.1 Planctomycetota bacterium
CGCCCGACGTCGACGCGATCCTGCGCCGCGCGAGCGAGATCAAGCGCGAGCAGAAGCTCGACGAGCCCGACCTCGGCGGCGACGCATGCGACGTGGTCGAGCCGGGCGCGGTCTCGATCGCGGCCATCCCCGATGCGCGCGCCTTCGGCGCGGAGCTCGAGCGCGTGTTCACCGACCACGACCGCGTCGGCGGGATCGGCGTGCTGCTCGTCGGCATCGACCGCGCGCGCGCGATGCAGGATGCGTTCGGCCCGCGGGCCGTCGACGCGGCGATGATGCACGCCGTCCAGCAGGTCCGGACGGTCGTGCCGCGCGCACGGCTGCACCGATTCGTGGGCGCGGAGCTCGCGCTCCTCTTCCCCGGCATCGAGACCGACGACCTGTGCCGCGCGGCCGAGTTGATCCGCCGGACGATCTCGGTGCATCCGGTCCCGCTCGAGCACGCGACGGCCCGGTCGTTCCCGGCGACCGTCTCGATCGGCGCCGCGATGTACGAGACGAACACCGAGATCCGCAACGGGACCGGCATCGGCACCCCCGACCAGCTCGTGAGCGCCGCGATGTTCGCGCTGGCGGCGGCGCGGCGCGACCGGAACCGCGTCGTCGTGTTCCGCCGCGAGCTCACCACCGATCCGAAGGTGTAAGGTCCCGGGGCAGCCGATGCAGCCTGGCACGAACGACCGCACCGAAAGCATGCCGCCCATCGACGTGGGTGCGGTCGCACGCGCGCTCTACATCGACGGACCGATCGCCGTCCGCATGCTCCAGCGGCACCGACACCGGATCGCGCCGGTCGCGCGCTGCGCGGAGCTCGTCCCCGCAGGCTCGCGCGTGCTCGATATCGGATGCGGCGGAGGGCTCCTCCTCGCGTGCCTTGCGTCGGCCGGCCGCATCCGCAGCGGGCTCGGCATCGACTCGTCGCGCCAGGCGATCGAGGTCGCGCGCGCCGCGAAGGCCCGCCTGCAGGCCGGCGCCGCTCCGGTCGAGTTCGAGCATCGCGCCGTCGAGCACGGACTGCCCGACGGAGGCTTCGACGCCGTCTGCATGGTCGATGTGATGCACCACATTCCCGCGCCGGCGAAGCGCCGCGCGTTCAACGATGCGCTTGCGCGCGTGGCCGAGGGCGGCGTGTTCGTGTACAAGGACATGTGCGACGCGCCGGCGTGGCGCAGGGGCATGAACCGCCTGCACGACCTCGTGATGGCGCGGCAGTGGATCGACGAGCTGCCCGTCGAGCTCGCCGATGCGTGGGCGGCCGAGGCGGGGTTCGTCCGCGAGACGGCCGAGGAGCACCGGATGCTCTGGTACGGGCACGAGCTCCGCGTGTACCGCAGGCCTACTGGACTTCCTTCGGCATCACCACGATCTTGACCGTCGGCACGAGCGGAAAGCGCGCGCAGCACTCGCGGATCTCGTCGAGCGTGACGCGCGAGATGCGGTCGACCTCGTCCTCGAGCGGGATGTACTCCGCGCCGTAGCACCACAGCGTGCCGAGACGGAACATGCGGCCGTTCGGCCTCTCCGCGGCAGCGGCGGCGCCGGTCGCGATGCGGCTGCGCGCGCGCAGGAGATCGTCCTCGGTCATCGAAGCGACGAGCGCCTCGAGCTCGCGGCGCAGGATCGACTCGATCTCGCCGACCTTGTCCGGATCGCACACGGCGAAGAGCGTCGAGTCGCCGGTGCCGTCGTGCCCGTCGTAGCTCGCGCTCGCCTCCTCCGCGATGCCCGTCTCGACGAGCGCCCAGTGCAGCCGAGAGCCGTCTCCGCCGCCTAGGACATGCATGAGGATGCCCGCGGCGTAGCGGAGGTCGTCCTGGATCGACGGCGCGGCCATCGCGAGGAGCACATACGCGCGCGCCGTGTTCGGAAGCGCGATCGTGGCCTCGGCGCGGCCCGGCGTCCACGGCGTGTAGGCGCGGCGCGGCTTCTCCGGCGTCCAGTGCGCGCACAGCGTGCGCGCCTCGTCGACGAGCGCGTCGAAGTCGAGGTTGCCTGCGGCGACGAGCACGGTGTTGTCGGCCGAGTAGCGCGAGGCGAAGTACGCCGCCATCTGGTCGCGCGTGAGGGCGCCGACGGATTCCCTCGTCCCGAGCACGCGGTGCGACAGCGCGTGGCCCGCGTACAGGCGCTCCATCATCGCCTCGTAGCCCACCCAGAACGGCTGGTCGGCGTACATCGCGATCTCCTCGAGGATGACGCCCTTCTCCTCGTCGAAGTCCTTCTCCCGCAGCGCGGGACGCAGGATGTCGGCGAGGATCTCGAGCGCCGCCGGCAGGCGTTCGGGAAGCACATGCGCGTGGTAGGCGGTCAGCTCGTTCGTGGTGAACGCGTTCTGGCTCGCGCCGATGTCGTCGAAGTCGCGGTTGACATCCTCGGCCTTCCTGCGCTCGCTTCCCTTGAACATCATGTGCTCGAGGTAGTGCGAGACGCCCATAAGTTCGGTCGGCTCGTCGCGCGCGCCCGTCTTCACGAAGAAACCAAGCGCCGCGGTGTGCGCGGTCGGGTCGATCTCGGCCTGGATCTCGAGGCCGTTGGGGAGACGCGCGGTGCGGTGTTGGATGGCTGGGGCGGCTGCGGACATCGGCGAGAAGTGTAGTGACATCGGCTCGGGCGCATCGCGCGTTCGGAGGGTCGGTTCGCCTACACTCTCGATCCGATGTCCGACGCCCCGAAGTCCGACGCCCCCGCAGCCGCGACGCCGTCTCCCGACGCGATCGCGCGCACGCTCGCGCGCCATCCGCGGCCGCTCGGTGGCGACACGCAGCGCACGGCCGGCGCGTCGAAGCTCAGCCTGACCGGCGAGGTCATCAACAACCGCGAGTCAGAGGCGCACCACCTGCGCATCCAGCGCAAGCCCGAGTGGCTGCGCGCGCGCGTGCCGGGCGGCGAGGGCTACGAGCGCCTCAAGAAGATCATCGACGAGCACCGCCTGCACACCGTCTGCCAGGAAGCCTCGTGCCCGAACATGGGCGAGTGCTGGGGCCGCGGCACCGCGACGATCATGATCCTCGGCGACACCTGCACGCGTGCGTGCGGGTTCTGCAATGTGAAGACGGGCAAGCCGCCCGTCTACGACCTCGACGAGCCGCGCCGCGTGGCTGCGTCGCTTGCGCTCATGAAGCTCAAGCATGTCGTCATCACGAGCGTCAACCGCGACGAACTGCCCGACGGCGGCGCCGCGATCTGGGCCGAGACGATCCAGCGCGTGCACGAGTCGTGCCCCGAGATGTCGGTCGAGATCCTCGTCGGCGATTTCCAGGGCGACGAGAAGGCGATCCAGGTGGTGTGCGACGCGCGCCCCGAGATCATCTCGCACAACATGGAGACGGTGCGCCGCATGCATCCTGCGGTTCGCCCGCAGGCGAAGTACGAGCGCTCGCTCGCGGTGCTGCGGCAGTTCAAGGCGAGCGGCCTCGTGACGAAGACCGGCATCATGGCCGGCATCGGCGAGCACGACGACGAGATCCTCGAGCTCTTCGACGATGTGCGCGCCGCGAGCGACGCCGACATCATCACCGTCGGTCAGTACCTGCAGCCGACGCGCAACCACCTGCCGATCGACCGCTGGGTGCATCCGGACCAGTTCGCGATGTATCGCCGCGAGGCGCTTGCGCGCGGATTCAAGGTGTGCGAGAGCGGTCCGCTCGTGCGCTCGAGCTATCACGCCGAGGAACAGGCCGCGATGCTCTCGGGCGCCGCCAAGGAAACCCACGAGGCGATGTCGAGGCTGATCGAGCAGGGGCGCGAGAAGCGCTCGTGATCTGAGAAGGCAGTGCGCAGCGGTCAGTGACCGCCACCGCCCTTGGAGGCTTCGCCCTTCGAGTCGCCCTTCGAGTCGCCGTGCTCGGCGGCCTTGTCTGCCGCGGCCTTCGAATCCGCAGCCGCCTTCGCGGCTTCCTCGGCCTCGGCCTGCTCTGCCGCAACCTGCGAGAAATCGATCGGTCCGATGCCCTGCGTTGTCACCGCTCTGTGGGCCAGCACCCACGCGACGGGCGCCGAGAAGAGCATGGTGAGCGCAACCGCGCTGACCACGAGCCGCGATGACTCCGGCACCAAGCGCATGGGAAGCGCAAGGATCTTCAGGATCAGCGGCTGCGGGAAGTCAGGTACTTCGGCAGTGGCGGCGGCAGGGGCGGCCTCGCGCTCCTTCGGAGCCTCCGCCTTCGGCTTCTCGGCTGCCTTCGGTGCGGGCTCGGGCGCGGGCGCGGGCGCAGGAGCCGCTGCTTCCGCCTTTGCCTTCTCGACGACAGGCTCCGGTTCGGGTGCAGGCCGTTCCTCGGTGGGCGCGGCTTCCTCGATCGTGACGACAGGATCCGGCTCGGGCGGCTTCTCCTCGATTCGAGTCGTGAACGCACCCGTGTCGCCCTTCGGCGCTTCGCCAAACTTGATGGCCCCCGGGGCCTCTTCTTCGGGTCTCTCGAGCGGAGCGCGAGGACCAGATGCCAGCTTTGGCGCTGCAGCCGGCTTGATGCCGGTCTTCGACAGGTCTGCGGTCATCGGGCGCGAGATGCCTGCGAACCGCGGAGCCGGGTTCGTCACCGGAGCCTTGATCGGGCCTGCGGCCGCACCGGCCTTGCCCTTCGCGAGCGCCTGCACCAGCGCCTTGTCGATCTTCTGATTCTTGTTCGCCAGGACCTTCGGGTCGAAGATCGACTCGAGCGCCTTGCCGAGCAAGCCGTTGGTTGCGGTGAGCAGCGAGTTCGTCTCGTGCGAGAGAAGCTCGTTGATTTCCTTCAGGAGAAGGTCGACCTGGTTCGAGCCGCCGCCATCATCGGATGGACCACGCTCCGACCGTGCGTTCGACATCAGGTTGTCGATGTCGCGCTCGAGCGAGGCAAGGTCCACCCGCTGCTCCGACGACTCGTCGGGCGCTTCGTTGACCTCGTTGGCTGACTCTTGGTCGTCCATACTGGCGTTATCGGCAAGAATCAGGGCAAACTCAAAGGAAATCGCGGGGTCTGCGCGCGGGTCCGGCTGGTTCGGATACGCGATGGCGGCGGGCTCGAACTTGCCGAATTCCACCAGTCACCCTTCAAGCGAAACCGCGATTTCGCCGTTGTTATCAAACGGGGGTGTTTCAGTCATGCCATCGAGTCGAGCCAGCTCACGCCAATCCAACGACCGTCGCAGAGGTTCGGAGGCCGAACATGCCTCAAATTCAGGTCCGACGGGCGGGCGTGAGCGCCGCTGTGCGCGTCGCGTGAACCTCCGGGCGCCGCTCGCGGTGCGATGGTCTGGGGATTCGGAGTCCTCGAAGATCCGCATCCTCGATCTTTCAAGGTCGGGCTTCCGGTTCGAGTGCCACAAGATCTACTCGCTCCACGACCACGGCCACGCCGAGAGCATCAAGCCCGAGGGCACCCACATCGGCTCGGACTTCGTGATCGTCTGGGCGCGCGAGGTCAAGCCGGGCACCTACCAGTACGGCGCGAGGTTCGTGAAGTCGGAAACGCTGCGTCGCAGCGCCTGACGAGCGGATCGCCGTTGCGTGCACGGGACGCCGGCGCGACAATCGCGCCATGCGCCTCCCGTCGCAACTCCTGACATCCATGCTCTCGCTCGCCTTGCCGATCGCGGCGAACGCGTCGTCGGCCGCCGTTGTCGCGCATTCATCCGCCGTCGACGGACTTGACGCGCGCATCGCGGATGCACTGAGGAAGGCGGGCGCCAACCGAGCGGAGATCGAGAAGTTCCTCGCGCGCTACGACGCGGGCAGCGACCTCGAGAAGCACCGCGCCGCGCGCTGGCTCGTCGCCAACATGGACGGACACGGCTACGCGGTGCTCGAGCTTGTCGACGCGAAGGGCGAGCGGATCGAGTTCGACGCGCTTGACCACCCGAACCTCGCCAAGGCGAAGGAGGCGCTCGACGCGATCGAGCGCGAGCATCCGGGCGCCGAGTTCACCAAGGTTCGCTTCGACAGCGATCTCGAGCACGCGAGCGCGGACTTCCTCTCGACGCACCTCGACCAGGCGTTCGCCGCGTGGCGCACGGAGCCGTGGGCAAAGTCGATCAGGTTCGAGGTCTTCCGCGACTTCATCCTTCCGTATCGCGGCAGCAACGAGCCGCTTTCGCTGTGGCGCGCACCGGCGCTCGAGCGACTCGGGCCGCAACGACTCGAGAACGCATCGCAAAGCGATGTACGCGCGGTCGGCGAACGGATCCGGGGCACGGTGCACCCGTGGGTCGGATTCAGCGATCTCTTCTACCTCCATCCGACCGACCAGAGCTACGAGGAGATGACGGCGCGCAAGCTCGGGCGCTGCGAGGACATCACGAACATGGTCTCCTTCGGCATGCGTTCGGTCGCCACGCTGTGCGCGAGCGACTACACGCCGTGGTGGGCCGACCGCGACAACAACCACGCGTGGGAGGTCGTGCTCGATTCCGAGGGCCGCGGCCGCGCGGGGCTGTCGAATCGCTGCGCGAAGGTGTATCGCAAGACCTTCGCGATCCAGCCGTGCAGCCTCGCGATGCAGAAGCGGGACGACGAGAAGGTGCCGCGCTGGCTCTCGAGCTCGCACTACATCGATGTGACCGACCAGTACCTGCCCGTCACCGATGCGACCGTGGATCTCGTCGCACCGCCGAAGGGCGCGCGATTCGCATATCTCGCCGTCTTCAACGGCGGAGAATGGCGACCGATCCAGTGGGGAAGGATCGACGGCGCGCGCGCGGTGTTTCCGAAGATGGGCCGCGACATCTGCTACCTGCCGATGTTCCATGTCGATGGCCGCGACCTGCCGGCGGGATCCCCCTTCATCCTCGACAAGGACGGACGCATGCGACCGCTCGCCGGTTCGAGCGTGCACCACGAGTCGCTCATGGCGACCTCGACGCGGCCCGCGACGCCCGACGCGGACACGCGCGTCACGATCCCGAGCACCGTCGTGAAGGCAGGCGCCGCGTATGAACTCTTTCGCTGGAAGGACGGCGGATGGAGGAGCGTCGGCCGCATCGAGCCAGGCATGCAGGAGAATCTCTTCGAGCGTCTCCCGGACGATGCGCTCTACTGGCTTGTCGAGGACAACTCCGAGAAGCTCGAGCGCATCTTCACCATCGAGCATGGCCGTCAGGTCTTCTGGTGAAAGCACCGCTTCAACTCATCATCAATGTCGACGACCTCGGGCTGCATCCTGCGGTGCGTCGTGCCGTCGAAGAAGGTGCCGCGCAAGGCACGGTGACGAGCGCGAGCGTGCTCGCGAACGGTCCCGATCTCGACGCCGTGAAGCCGATCGCGGGCGTCTCGCTTGGTGCGCATCTCAACATCCTGCGCGGGTCGCCGCTGTCACCCGCGCACGAGGTGCGCTCGCTCGTCGGCGACGATGGCCTCTTTCTCGGCAGCGCCGCGAAGCTTGCGTCACGCGTCCTGCGAGGCGCGGTGAGGCGTGACGAGGTGCGGCGCGAGTGGTCGCGCCAGGTCGCGGTGCTCCGTGAACGGGGACTCGCGCTCTCGCACCTCGATGGCGAGAAGCACACGCACTGCCTCCCAGGTCTCTTCTCGGTGGCGTGCGATGTCGCCCGCGAGCACGGCATCCGCTGGGTTCGACGGAGCGACGAGCGCTTTGGCAACATCGCCTTTGGCGCCGCGGCCGTGCGCCGAGCCGTGCTGCGAGCGCTCTGCGCGCATGCGCGGACGGGACCATCGCTGCAGACCACGGACGCCGTGTGGGGCATCGCCGAACAGGGCGCTCGCCTCACGCCCGAGGCGTGCGTACGCGCCCTCGATGGCATCGGACCGCGCGTGATCGAGGTCGTCTGCCACCCCGGGAAGCAGATGGACGGCGATCCTGCGCTGCCTGCGTCGTTCGGTAGGATGCGTGTCCACGAACTGTGGGCGCCGGAGTTCCGCAGCCTGATGGAAGGCGCGTGGAAGGAAGCCGCGGCGAGTCATGGCTGGCGGCTGACCTCCTTCGACAGGCTTTGAGCGAACGCGATGCAGACGACGATGCAGACCTCAACCGGCAACATCGAGATCTCCGTCGTGGCCCCGATGTACAACGAGGAGGGCTGCGTCGAGGAGTTCCTGCGCCGCACCGACGCCGCGCTCCGCGAGCTCGGCGTTACCCACGAGATCCTCGTGGTCTCCGATGGATCGACCGATGGCACCGAGCGGTTGCTGCGCGAGGGCGCCAAGCGCTACCCGAGCCTCCGCGTGATCTTCCTCGCGCGCAATGTCGGACAGTGCAGCGCGCTCTACGCGGGCATCCAGGCCTCGCGCGGACGCGTGGTGGTGGTGACCGACGGCGACCTCCAGCACCGACCCGAGGACATTCGACTCCTCTTCGACAAGCTGAACGAGGGCTACACGCTCGTGTCTGGCAACCGCCGTGGCCGCAAGGAGTCGCTTCTCACCAAGCGCATTCCGAGCCGAGTCGCGAACTGGCTGCTCCGCCGCGTCACCGGCTGCGAGATCAAGGACATGGGCGGCTTCAAGGCGATCGACGGCGACATGGCGCGTTCGCTGCGGCTTCGTCCGGGTCACCACCGTCTGCTTCCAGCGCTCGTGCACATGCGCGGCGGCTCGACGGCCGAGCTGTGGATCGAGGTGCAGGCGCGCTTCGCAGGCAAGAGCCACTACGGGCTCTCGCGGTCGTTCGATGTGATCTTCGACATCCTGATGCTGGGGTTCCAGTCGAGCTTCAAGGCGCGGCCGCTCTATCTCTTCGGTCGAGTCGGCGTGGCGTTGCTCCTGGTCGACTGCATCGTGATGCCATGGCTGCTCTACGAGAAGTTCGCGCTGGGCGTCGACATGGGTACCCGTCCGCCGTTCCTCGTCGCGATCATGTTCTTCCTGGCGGCGCTCTTCTTCCTCGCGATGGGTTTCGTGCTCGAGCTCCTGAGCGACGCGAACAACGCGATCGGCGGCATCAAGCCGTACGTGGTTCGCGATGCCATCGGGCCGCGGGACGGGCACTGAAGCCTCGCATTTCGATACATTGCTCCCGCCGCCGCGACGACGCGAGGCAGGAGATGGATGGACATGACGACGAATGTGGTGACGGTGCTGTCGCTTGCCTCGGGCATGGTGTGTTCGCCTGCGCTCGCCGTGCAGTCCGCGACGGGCGCGAACGACGATCTTCGTCGCGCGCTCGATGAGATCGATGTCCTGCGCAAGCAGAACGAGGCCCTTGCGGCCAAGGTCGGCGTGCTCGAGGAGCGCGTGGTCGCCGACGGCGACTGGCTCACGGAGCAGCGCGCGCAGGAGATCCGCGCGATCGTCACCGATGTGCTTGCCGACAGCGTCGCGCGCGAGTCGCTCGCCGCCGACGGCGCCACCGCGGGCTACGACAAGTCGAAGGGCTTCTTCCTCGCAAGCGCCGACGGCAACTACACGCTCGGGATGAAGGGCGATGTCCAGATCCGCTGGGCCTACAACAGCCGCGACATCGGCTCGGCGCCGGCCGCGCAGGGCTCGCCGTCGAACTCGACGGCCGACGACGCGTGGGGATTCGAGCTGCGTCGCGTGCGGCTCACCTTCTTCGGAAATGTGATCGACCCGACCTGGGACTACGAGATCAAGTTCGCGTTCAACCGCAACGCGACCGCGAGCAACAACGGCTTCCTCGACGAGGCCTTCGTCACCAAGGACCTCGGGCAGGGCTGGTCGCTGCGGGCGGGACAGTTCAAGGTGCCGTTCCTCCGCGAGGAGCTCGTGACATCGACCGCGCAGCTTGCGGTCGAGCGCTCGCTCGTCAACGACTTCTTCTCGGCGCAGAAGGCCCAGGGCCTCCGTCTCGGCTGGCAGAACGAGCAGTTCAAGGTCGAGGGCTATTACGGCGACGCGATCCGCGCGAACGGCGCCTCGCCGTACGCGATCACCACCGGCGGCATCGGCGCGTTGAACGCGGGCGCCGCGCAGGGCGTGCCCACCTCGCAGAACACGAGCTTCAACGGCGTTCCGACCGACTACGCCTTCGCGGCGCGCGCCGAGTGGAAGCCGCTCGGCGAGTGGAAGCAGTTCAGGGACATGCAGAGCTACCGCGGGGAGGGGCAGGGCGTGCTCCTCGGCGTCGCGGGCTACGCCGAGCAGGTCGATCCGGTGCCGGCCACCAACGGGGCCACGCCCGACGTGGTGCTGAGCGCGACCGCCGACGCGTCGTTTGACTTCGGTGGCGCAAGCATCTTTGCGTACGGCGTCTATCGCAACGTCACGCTGCAATCGGCGCAGGCCGTGCGTGGCGGCGGCACCAACGACGAGATCAACCAGTGGGGCGCCGTCTTCCAAGGCGGCTACTTCGTCGCCGACGATGTCGAGGTGTTCGCACGCTACGAGATCGGTGACAGCGACGATGACCAGTACCGAACGCAGGCGACCTCGCTTCTGGCCTCCGGACAGGACCTCAGCGTCGTGACCGTGGGCATGAACTGGTGGATCGCCGGCGTCAAGAACAAGCAGGTCAAGTGGACGACCGACTTCGGATACAGCTTCGAGCCGGTCGTCGACTTCGCCGCGTCGGGCGCAAACTACCTGCCCGACTACACGGCCTCGGGTGGCGAGACGAACGACGGTCAGTGGGTGGTTCGATCGCAGTTCCAGTTCATGTTCTGAGTAGAGACCCATGCCCATGATTCCAAACTGGCTCCGAACCACGCTCACGCTTGCGGCCGCGTCCGCGCTTGCGGGAGGCTGCGTCGTTTCGCGCAACTCCGCGCCGCGCGTCAACAAGGCGGTCACGAGCTCCACCGACTTCAGCCGAAACGCCGCGCTCGGAAAGATCGATTCCGAGGAGCTCAACCAGCTCACGAATGCCTTCGCGGATCGCTACCGCACGCTGATGGAAGATGCGATCAGCGAGATCATCGAGGGAAACCCCGACGCACGGCAGCGCGCGCTGGCGAACCGCTTCCTCGTCGAGAGCACGACGAGCGCGTATGACATCGCGACGAGCAACGACGCGTTCTCTCAGGTGCTCGATCTCACGATCATGATCACGCTGACGAGCCAGGTCTGGATCGACAACGACCGCGCGGCGCGCGAGTTCGGCGACGCGCGCGGTCAGATCCTCGTCGACGCGCTGCGTCAGGCGCGCGAGGAGGCCTGGGCGATCGCGGCGCGCGTGCTGCTTCCCGACCAGCTTTCGGCACTCGACTTCATGATCGCCAGCTGGCGCCGCGACAACGCCGATGTGCAGGATGTCAGCTTCGTCCGCTTCGACGACTTCGCCGACTCCCGCGGCAGCGCGCTGATCGCGGATGCGAAGGGCGGCGGCGGACTGTTTGAGCCGCTCAACCAGGCCGCCGACGAGGCGGTCGAGTACCGAAAGGTGCTCGAGCGCATCTTCTTCCTCGCGAAGCGTGCGCCGACCCTCATCAATTGGCAGACGCAGTCGGTGATCGACCAGGTGCTTGCGAAGGAAGAGACCATCAAGGCGCTCGAGAACCTCGATACCGTCACCACCTCGGTCGACACGCTCGGCTCGACGGTGCGTCAGCTTGCCGAGGATGTCCCCAACATCATCCAGCATGAGCGCGAGGCGATCTTCGCCGAGCTCGATCGGCGCCAGAAGGACGTCGATTCAGCGCTCGCGAACGTGAAGATCATCGCGGAGGACGCGCGCAAGGCGACCGGCAACGTGCAGAAGACGCTCGACGGCGTCGCGCCCACGCTGAAGGAAGTCCAGACGACGCTCGATGCCGCGCAGCCGACGCTCGCAGCGGTCGAGCGTCTCGCCGCGACCTCCGAGCGACTGCTCGGCAAGGTCTCGGAGATGTCGGGGCCGCCGGATCCGAACGCCAAGCCGTTCGACATCAACGAGTATCGCGGCGCGTTGAACGACGCGACCGCCGCGCTCGTCGAGGCGAACAAGGCGCTCGATCGAGGCGAGTCGCTCGCCGGATCACCGGCGATCAAGGGGATCATCCAGGAAGTCACCCACGCGACGGAAGAGCGCATCAACAGCCTCGAGACCACGCTCTCGCGCATCGTCTGGCTCGTCGGCGGCGTAGCCGCCGGCTTGCTTCTTCTCGCCTTTGCACTTGCCGTCGCCTATCGCCGCCTTGGTGGAGGGCCGTCCGCATGAACCACCCGAAGAATCTCCTCGACCGATCGATGATGGGCGCGCTTCGCGCGTTCGCCCTCGCCTGCATCGCGATGTCCGCAGGTTGCCTGAGCGTGCAGGGGCCGCCGCGTGAGCAGGTGGCGGAGACGCCGGCCGAGCCCGAGGCGTCAACCGACACCGATGTCATCGATGTCGATCTCAGCCCGTATCCGAAGTTCATGGCCGATCCGGCGCTCAAGGGCACCGTGCGCTGCGTCGGCAGCTCCGCGGTCGGACTCGTGCTGAACGCGATTCGCAAGGACTTCACCACCACCGAGCCCGACATCGATCTTGAGATCGTCTCGTCAGGCTCGGGTGAGGCGCCGAAGATGCTCGCGAGCGGCGAGTCGGATCTCGCACCGATGAGCCGAGCGATGAAGCCCGACGAGATCGCGATGGTCGAGAAGGCGCGCGGCTGCAAGGTCGAGTTCATCGACATCGCGGTCGACTCGATCGCCATCTGCGTGAATCGGCAGAACCCGATCACGCAGCTCTCCATGAAGGATCTCGATCGTGTCTTCGGCCGCGAGCGGCGCCATGGAGGCGCGCCTGCGGTGAACTGGGGGGACCTCGGCGTCACCGGCGAGCCGCTCGCGAACAGCAAGGTGCTGCTGTTCGGCATGGGATCGAAGACCGGCTCGCATGGCATCGTCCAGGAGGTCGTGCTGAAGGGCGGCTCGTTCCGAAGCAGCGTCAACGAGGAGCCGGTCTCCTCGAGCGTCGTGCAGGCGGTCGCGACCAACCCAGAGGCGATCGGCTACTGCAGCGTCTACTTCGTCGAGCGCACCTCGCGCGTCCGGGCTCTGATGCTCGAGGCGGTCGATGGAAGCGGGTTCGTGGGTCCAACCGAGGAGGCGGTCCGGTCGGGCCGCTATCCGCTGAGCCGCTCGCTGCGCATCTACTTCGTGCGCGATCCGAAGCGCCCGAATCCCGCGGCGATGCAGTTCCTGCGATTCCTCGTGAGCGACGACGGACAGTGGGCGATCGGTGAGCTCGGACAGCGCAAGATCTCGCCCGAACAGGCGCACGCGTACTTCAAGAAGCTCAAGTGACCGCCGCAGGGGCGCCTACCGCGGGCGCCGCAGCGAGTCGAGCGGAAGCTGCACGGTGTGGAACCGCTCGCCCTTGGCGTTGACGAAGCGCGCGAACAGCGTGCCTTGTCCGGCCGCCGCTGTCTCGGCGTCGAGCAGCAGGAACGCATTCGGCTCGCCTTGGTCGAACGCGACCGATGCAGCGATGCCTGCGTTCTTCAGGGCCGTGTCCTTCGTGTCATCGGCCGGTGTCGCCGTCTCGCGCACATCGAGTTCCGCGATCACGCGACCATGCAGCGGGCTCGTCACGAACTCCATCAGGTCGTAGCCGAGCAACGGCGCGGTCGTGTGACGGATCACCCGCGATCGGTGGACATCCCCCGACACCAGCACCACGCCCGTCGCCTTGGTTGCATCAAGAACGCGAACGAAGCGCTCGAACTCGTGCGGATACCGACCCCAGCAGTCCGACTTGTCTGGCGTGACAAGCCCGTTCCACACCATGCCGCACGCGACCACCTTGAACGCGGCCTTGCTCTTCGAGAGCCCGGACTCGAGCCAGCGCCACTGCGGCTCGCCGAGCAGCGTGGGCTTGGTCGGGTCTCCCTTCGACGGCTCCGTGCCCGCGAACCACCGCGTGTCGAGCAGGAACACCTCGACCTCGCCGTGGCGGAAGGATGTGAAGATTCCTGCTGCGCCTTCGCCGTAGCTCGGATTCGGTCGGTTCTCGAGGAAGGCGCGTCGGCTGTTCGACTTGCCTGCGAGCCGGCCATCGGTGTTGTTGGCGCCGAAGTCGTGGTCGTCCCACACCGAGTAGAGCGGGGTCTTGGAGACGAGCGATGCGAACCCCGCAGCCTGCGCGAACCTCAGGTATCGCTCGCGCTGCACCGCGAGGCCGGTCGTATCGATGTACGGGGTGTCGCCGAGCAGGACGAGCGCATCGGGATGCTCGTTCTCGATCGCCTTCCAGGTGCGTGCGGTATCGGCGTCGATGTCCGCGCACGAGCCGAAGGCAATGCGTGTCTCAGGTGCGCGCGTCGGCTGGGTGCGAAGGCGGCTTGCAGCCAGCGGCGCCTCGTCGCGTGCCGCGATGATTCGATAGTTGTAGTTCGTGCCGGGACGAAGGCCCTCGACGCGGAAGATCGCAGAGCCCCCCGAGTCGATGGTGGCGATCGCATCCGACGCGCGCTGGTCTGTCGCGGTCGGATCCTCGACGATCAGCCGCATGGCGAATGATCCGCCGGGAACCGATTCGATGCCGGCGACATGCACCCAGATCCGCGCGCCTGTCTGCGTGACCGAGCCGATCACGGGACCCGCGTCGAGCCGCGCATTTGCCATCGCGAGGGGAGATGCGTCGACCGCAGGCGGGGCGCGCTCGGGCATATCGCAACCCGAAAGCCCGCCAGCCACAAGCCCGCCAGCCACAAACCCACCAGCCACGAGCGCTCCAGCCACGAGCATGCGTCCCACGCCGACCATCGCATGCGCGGAAACGCGCATGCATGGGCGGTTGAGTCGGCGGAATGGAGCTGTTTCCATGGGGCGACTCCTTGAACATAGCCTACGCGAAGTCCCGCGCATCTGGGCAATCTGACTTGGATCAGACCGCTTGACGCGCCGCATGCTTCGCGAATCGCCCTTGGTTCTCTACACTCTGCGCATGGCGTCAATCCTGAGCATGCGCGTCCCGTCGGCCTCTGTTTCCACGGCGATTCTTGCCGCTTTCGTGCTTGCTTCCGCCGCCAGCGCGCAGCAGGGCGATCGCGCGGGCGAGACGCAGGGCGAGATTCCCGCTGCGTGGCAGGTGGCGGATGCTCCGGTCCTCGCACCCGAACAGGCGCTCGCGTCCTTCAAGGTGGTGGACGGATATCGGATCGAGCTGGTCGCCTCGGAGCCGCTGATCGAGGCGCCCGTCGCGTTCGAGTTCGGTCCCGATGGCCGGCTCTGGGTCGTCGAGATGCCGGGCTACATGCGCGATGCAGAGGGCGCGGGCGAGACAGAGCCGCTCGGTCGCATCAAGGTGCTGAGCGACACCGACGGCGACGGTCGCATGGACAAGGCCACGGTGTTCCTCGATGGACTGGTCATGCCGCGAGGAGTCGCGCTGTGGCGCGACGGCGTGCTCGTGATCGAGCCACCGCATCTCATCTACTGCCGCGATACCAACGGCGATGGCCGTTCGGATTCGTCGCAACTCGTCGCGAGCGGCTTCGCCGGCAAGGACAACCCCGAACACGCGGGCAACGGGCTCCACTTCTCGCTCGACAACACATTCGTCTGCTCGCAGCATCCATTCCGCTTCGTGCCGGATGGAACGACGCTGCGGCCCGAGGCCGTCGCCCCGCACGGCCAGTGGGGCGTGAGCGAGGACGCATTCGGTCGGCTCTACTACTCGCCGAACTCCGATCCGGTCCTCGTCGATCTCGTGCCGAAGCAGTATGCAGCGCGGAATCGCTCGCAGAAGAGCTTCGATGGGGTGCCCGCGCGGGCCGCGACCGACACGCGCGTGCATCCGTCGCACCTCACGCCCGGCGTCAACCGCGGCTACCAGAAGGGCGTGCTCAAGGACGGCCGGCTCGCGAACTTCACGGGCGCGTGCAGCCCGCATGTGCACGACGGCCGCGCGATGGGCGCCGACATGGACGGCTGCGTGCTCGTCTGCGAGGTCGCCGGCAACCTCGTGCATCGCTACCGCCTCTCGGAGAACGACGGACGGATCATCGCGACTCCCGCGGACGGCGACGCATCGTTCCTGACCTCGACCGACGAGCGTTTCCGTCCGGTCTTCTGCGCGAGCGGACCTGACGGCGCGATCTACCTCGCCGACATGTACCGCGGCGTGATCCAGCACCGGAACTTCATGACGACATTCCTGCGCAAGCAGGTCGAGGCGCGCAAGCTCGAGCAGCCGCTCGACCATGGGCGCATCTGGCGCATCGTGCCGAAGGACTCGCCGCGGCTCGCCGCGCCGAACATCACGAATGCCTCGGCGGAGGAGCTTGCGGCGCTGCTTGCGCATCCCGAGAAGTCCGTGCGGTCGCTCGCACGCCAGCGCATCGTCGAGGCGCTCGATGCACGCGGCGCGGAGCCTGTCCGCAACGCATTCGACGCGGTCGTCTTGCGAGCGGAGACCGAAGACGAGGTCGCGGTGACGCTCGAGTTGCTCTGGGCGCTGCAGGGCGCCGGCGCCGCCGACCGCAATGTGGTCGAGCGGGCCTTCGCCTCGCTGAACCCCGTCGTGCGAACGCACGCCTTGCGCGTGGCCGAGCGCGGCTTCGACAGCGTGACGCTTGCATCGCTTCTTGCTCGCGCGATCGAGGATGCGGACGAAGGCGTGCGCGTGCAGGCCGTGCTGACGGCATGGCGGCTCGACCCGACGCTGCGCGTCGCGGTGCTCGAGCCCGCGCTGCGCCGCGACATCGGCTCGCGCGAGATGCGCAGCGCCGTGATCGCATCCGTTGCCGGCGCCGAGCGCGAGGTACTCGGGTCCGTCATCGATGGCCGTGTCCTGCTCGACAACAGCGTGGCCGCACGCGCATTCGCAGCCGAGTTCACCGATGTCCTCCTCGACGATGGAACCGGCTTGCCGTCGCCGTCGACCCTGCGCGACGCGCTCTCGACGGCCGCCCTCATCGCGCAAGGCCGCCCATGGCTCGCGAAGGCGATGCTCGAGCGCATCGCGGCGAAGCAGAACCTCAACGCGAAGGAACCGCGGCAGTTGATCGCGTCATCGGAACCGCAGGGCTGGTTCACGATGCTCGACAGGATTCCCGCCGACCTCGCGATCGCCACGCCGATCGACCGCAACCTCTTCTGGCCGGGCCGCGAGGATGTCTCGTTCATCCCTCCGAAGATCGTCCGTGCGGCCGAGCTCAGCCTCGCCGACTACGGCAAGCGTCTCTACTCGAACTGCATGAGCTGCCATCAGGCGAACGGACGCGGCCTGCCGCCGGTGTATCCGCCGCTGCGCGGAAGCGAGATCGTGCACGGCGACCCCGCGACGCTCGTGAAGATCGTGATGCACGGCCTCGAGGGACCGATCAAGGTCGACGGGCAGTCGTACAACCAGGTGATGCCGGCTGCTCCCATCAAGAGCGACGAGGAGATCGCCGCGGTGCTCACCTATGTGCGCAGCGCCTGGGGCAATTCGAGCGAACCGATCGACGCGACGCTGGTCGCGAAGGTGCGTGAGGAGACGAAGGGCCGCAACCGCCCGTTCACATCGAAGGAACTCGGACTGCATGACTGAGCGCTCGCCGCTGCGGCGGCCCGACCCGGCGCGAAGGACGCCGCCGGCATGCTCCACGCCCCGACGCGATCGCGCGCTCAGACCTTCTCGAGCTCGACGAACTCGACGCCGGACTCCGCGAGCAGCTCGCGTGACTTCGCGAAGTTCGCCTCCCAGTGCTCGTCGCCCTTGCCGGACTTGTAGGTCACCACGCGCACGATGCCTGATTGGATGATCGACAGCGTGCAGTGGACGCACGGCGCGAAGCTCGTGTAGATCGTGGAGCCGACCGGCGTCACGCCGTTGCGCGCGCACTGGATGATCGCGTTCATCTCCGCGTGGCAGATGAGGTCGTACTTGACGGGGCGCTCGAGCCTTTCGGGCTTGTCCTCGATTCCGCGCGGAAGCCCGTTGAAGCCCGTCGCCACGATCTGCCGCGCGGGGCTCACGATCACGGCGCCGACGCCGCGCGACGGATCCTTCGACCAGGCGGCAATGGTGTCGCTCAGGACGAGGAATCGACGGTCCCACTTGAGGGCGCGTTGCGGGTCATGCATGGCGCGAATGTAGCGCGAATCACCACAGGGAGAGGAGGATCGTCAGATCCTGCGCGTCGACCGCGCCGCTTGCGTTCAGATCAGCGCGGACGGCTCCCGTGACCGGGCCCCATGCGTTCAGGAGCGCCGCGAGGTCTTGGGCGCCGACGAAGCCGTCGAGGTTGATGTCGCCGCGAGGAGGTGCGAGCGGACCGGCCGCGACGGCTCCTGCCGCCGAGATCCGCGCATCGCCGAGCTGTCCCGCGAACCCGGGGTTCTGCGCATCGGTGTTGACGCCTGTGCTTGCGAGGGTTGTCAGGACCGTGTCGACGATCGCTGCGCGCGGGACGGTCTTGCTCGGCCACTCGGGATGCTGGGCGCGCACGAGCGCCGCCGTACCCGACACGAACGCCGTCGCGAACGAAGTGCCTTCCCAGATTCCGTAGCCGCCTCCCGGAACGGGACCGATGATCGACTTCGTGAGGTCGGCCCCGGGACCCATGATGATCGAGTCGCCCGGTGCCGCGAGGTCGAGCTGGTTTCCGAAGTTCGCAAACGACGCGCGCGCATCGCTCCAGTCGAGCGCCGTCACGCCGATCGCGTTGGGGTCGGACGCGGGGTACTCCTTCGGGTCATCGGTCGCGCGGTTGCCCGCTGCACCGACCACCACGACACCCTTCGCATTCGCCTCGGCCACGACATCCATGATCGTGATCGACTCGTAGTCCTCGCCGAGGCTCATGTTGACGATGTGCGCGCCGCGGTCGATCGACCATGCGAGCGCGCGGGCGATCTGGAAGTTGTTCGCGATGCCGTCCGAATCGAGCACGCGCACGGGAAGGAGCATGGCATCGGGCGCGACGAGACGAATGAGGCCCGCGACGAAGGTGCCGTGACCGACCTGCTCGTCGACGAGTCCGTCGCCATCGCTGTCGATTCCATCGCCGACGTCGCTCCACTCCGAAGAGCCGGGAACGAAGCTCACGCCCTGCGGGGAAACGGCGCCTGAGAGCGCGGGGTGCACGCCGTCGATACCGGTGTCGAGGACGGCGATCACCACGCCGGCCCCGCGCGAGAGGCCATGTGCGGCACCGACGCCGAGAAGCGGGGCTGCGTACTGGTTCTGGAACTGTCCGAATCCGACGCTCAGCCCGGAGAGCCAGAGGCTGTCGGTGCGGCCCTCGCCGGTCTGACCTTCGTAGTTGAGTTCACCCCAGGTGATCCGTCCTTGGCTCACCATCGCGTCGAGCACGAGGTTCACATCGTCCGGAACCTGCGTTGCGTTCAGCTCAT
This sequence comes from Planctomycetota bacterium, assembly GCA_041161465.1. Taxonomy (GTDB): domain Bacteria; phylum Planctomycetota; class Phycisphaerae; order Phycisphaerales; family SM1A02; genus QWPT01. The sequence continues at coordinate 19,133 of JBEAUK010000154.1, forward strand.
AGCTCACGAGGTAGATCGGCCGACCCTCGATCTGCTGCACCACGCCGACGCCCGTGAAGCTCGCCGAGAGCGTGGCGAGCGCCGCTCCGAGCGCCTTCGGCGTCTCTGCGCGCAGCATCAGCTCGCCGGGCACGAGCGGATCGGTGCCCTGGCCAGCGAGCGCGGGCACGACGAAGGAGAAGGCGGCGATCGATGCAGCGAGACGGTTCATGGACATCACAGAACCCCAGTCGTGACGAAGGGAGCCCACCACGAAGGATGGACCCGGTTTCGGAGTGAAGCAAGCATGGAGGCACGAAGCGCGGCAGACGGTCGCAGTCCGCGCGAAAATCCATCGTGAAAGCGCGTGGCGACCTCGAGGGCGGCAGCATCTCGGACGGACCAGAGCGTGGTGACGAGCCGGCGCGCGCCGCCCGCGAGGAACGCGCGGGCGATTCCCGCGAGTTCGTCGCCGATATCGACCGCGTGCCGGCCTGTCTCGCAGCCCGAGAGGAACACGAGATCCGCATCGAGCCCGAGCTCGACGATGTCGCGGAGCGGCATCCATCCGTCGGCGAGCCGCACGCCCGAGGCGTTCGGCAGCGACGGCACGAACCGCCCGTGGCAAGCAAGATGGATGACGCGCGCTCGGCGCGCCGCGGCGCGGAACGCCGCGATCGTCGCATCGGCGCCCGTGACCACACGCGCATTGCAGCGCGTCGCGATCAAGGCGACCTCCTCGTCGATGAGCGGGGCATCGGCATCGGCCACGCCGACGACGAGCGCGTCGCCGGCCTCGCGGTTGCGCGTGGGCATGCAGGCGATCGACGCGCTCGGCGCGAGGTGGATCTCGAACCTCTCGATCACCTTCTCACCGCCATCGTCGAGCATCGCGAACGGCACGGCATGGAGTGCACCGAACGGCACCACGACAAGTCGCGTGGCGCGCTTCGAGATGGCGGGATGCGACGCAAGGACCGGTGCGAGCACGCGCGCGTGGAGCGCGCGTGCAAGCGCATCGAGCGATGCGGACGGCTTCGCGGTCTCCTCGCCGCGAACGCCCGCCCGCAGCTGGAAGAGCAGCTTGTCGGCGAGATCTGCGACCTCCTCGGCGCTCGCGAGCGCGCGCACGCAGGCGAGGTTTCCCTCGAAGTACGAGAACGCGAGCAGCTCGTCTCCCGCCTGGAAGTACGCGATGAGCGCATCGGCCGGCTCGAGGCGCGCGCCGATCTCCGCAACGCCGAGCGGTCTCGCGAAGAGCGAACCGACGCCCGCGGCGGGTTCGTCGCCCGACTGGAGGCGCAGGACGAGTTCGTCGATCGTCTGCTCGAGTGCGCGCATCTCGGCGAGCACCGCGGGCGAGATTCCGCGTCGCTCGCCTGCCGTGGCACTCGAGCCGTTCCCGGAGTCAAGGCCGCGCGCATGGAGCGCCGACAGCTTTGCGCGCAGCAGCGCGAGCTCCGGTTGCGCATGCGTCTCCGTCGACGGAAGACGCTCGATGGCGCGGAGCATGGCATCGAGAAGCAGTCGGCTTCGTGCGCGCTCGACCGCCACGAACGCCTGCTCCAGCGAAGCGCGGTCGTCGCGCGCGAGCAGTTCAAGCGCAAGTTCCTCGTAGACGCGCAGCCGTGTCGATGCGAAGGCCGCGCGGTGCCGCTCCGCGACCAGCGCGCCGCGCAATTCCTCGGCGAGCTCGACCGCGCGAGAGAGCAACGCGACCGACGCATCGGCGTCGCCAAGCGCGCGATGGCACGCGGCGTGGACCGCGATGCAGTCGATCTCGATGGTGCGCACGCCGAGCTCGCGGGCGGCGGTCGAGGCGCGTTCAGCCTCGTCGCGAGCGGCGCGCGGCTCGCCGGCGAGCAGCAATGCGGCGGCCGAAAGCGCGTCGGCCTGCGCCTCCTCGAGCGGACTGGCACCGACACGCGCGGCGGCTGCGAGTTCTCGCGCACGCGTCGGCTCTCCTGCTCGCAACGCCGTCTCGCCGCGCACGAGCGCCGCGGTGCGCGCGGTGCGCACATCGGACATCTCGGTCGCGATGTCGAGCGCGCGGCCAGCCTCGAGATCGGCCTCGATGCGGGCATCGGACGCAGCGAGAACACGCGCGCGCACCAGCAGCGCGCGTGCGGTCTCGGCCCTCAGGCCCTTGTCTTGCGCGGTCCGCAGCGCGGTCTCGATCGAGGAAAGCGCCTCGCGGTGCGCACCAAGCACGGCAAGGGCCTCTGCTTCCTCGATGAGGAGACGCGCGTGGTGCCCGGGCGCGAGCGGCGCCGCCATCGACGCAGCGCGCTCGAACGCACGGATCGAGTCGCCGAGCCGTCCGCGGCGGGCAAGCAGGTCCGCCTTGTTTCCCGCGACGATCGCTTGTGCAAGCCCGAGTCCTGCGAGAAGGGGCTCGGCGTCGTCGAACGCGCGCTGCGCATCGTCGAAGCGATCGAGCTGGAGCAGCGTCTCGCCGAGCGTGTTCAGGATCGTGCCGCGCGCGACACGGTCGGTCTCGGGCACGCCTGCAAGCGCGCGCTCGAGCGCCTGAATCGAACCTTGGTGCTCGCCGCGGACCTTGTGGACATTGGCGAGGTTGAGTTCCGCACGCGCCGCGAGATCGCTTCGACCGGCTGCGACGAGCGCATCGCGCGCAGCCGTGCCGCGGAGAATCGCCTCGTCGGTGCGCCCGAGTTTCGTGAGCGCGTGGATCGCCGCGACATCCGCTCGCGCGGCCTCCACGGGGTCGCCTGCACGGGCCGCGAGCGCCCTGGCCTCTGCGGCGCGAACGAGCGACTGTTCGAGTCGACCGAGATAGGCGATCGCGGGAACCGTCGCACGCAAGCCGCGCGCGGCGGCGGCGACCGCGCCGAGTTCAAGCGCGACGCCATGCAGCGATTCGCCGAGGCTGAGCGCGCGCGCGGAGCTTCCCGCGGCGAGCCGCTCGCACTCGTCGCCGAGCGCAACGATCGCCGCGGCGACGCCGCGCGGATCGGCAGCGATCGCCGCGGTCCGCGCCTCGGGCGCAAGCGCTTCGAACGCGGCGAGCGTGATCGCGTCCGGCGCACTCATGCGCCACCCCGCGTTCCATCGCCGAGGTCGATGACGACGGGACCACGCGCCTCTGCGCCGCGCTGCAGGAAGACGATGCGGCGTGCGCCGTTCGTGAGCGTCAGCGAGAACATGCCGAACGCATCGAGCTCGCCATCGGCGAGCACGCGGTTGCCGGCGTCGAGCACGGCGATGCGTCCTCGAACGGCCGCGCCCGACGCGTGACGGAACTCGCCGACGAAGCGCACGAGCGTGTCCTCGCCGATGCTGCGCTCGGCCACGAGCACGAGGTCGCTTCCGGGAATCGCTGCGTCCACGATCTCCGCACCGCGGTCATCGCGCACGCCGGCGAGCGCCGTGTCGGGCGAGAGCCCGAGCCATTCGACGAAGCGCGCGCCCGCGAGATCCATGAGGTCGCCCACCTTCGCGAGGAGCGATGGCGAGTCGATGCGGCGCGCAGCGACGCGCGCCCGCAGCGCGAGTGCTCGCTCGAGCGCGGCGGCCGTCGGCTCGAGCCCGGCGTCCTCGCGCAGCAACGCCTCGATCTGCGCGATCGACGGGCGGGGCTGGGGTTGGCGGGTCGGGTCGGTCATCGAGAGAG
>JBEAUK010000157.1:0-8655 GCA_041161465.1 Planctomycetota bacterium
GCCAAGATGACGCAGCGCGCGATCTCGATGGCGATCCGCACCGCCCAGCAGTCGGGCGACTGGGGCCCGGTGGTCGATGCGGTCAAGGCCGGCCTCGAGAAGAATCCGAGCGACGCCCTCCGCATGAGCGCCGTGCAGATCTTCGCAGGACCCGCCAAGCGCCCGAGCGATGCATGGCCGATCGCCGAGGAGATCCTCAAGAACAAGGGCGACGACGCGATGTCGATGAACCAGCTCGCCTGGATGATCGTCGACCCCCAGGGCGGCGTCGCCGAGCCGAACCTCGAGATCGCGATGCGCGCCGCGACGCGCGCGTGCGAACTCAGCAAGAACGAGGATGGATCGATGATCGACACCCTCGCTCGCGTTCACTTCGCCAAGGGCGATGTTGCGCGCGCGATCGAGCTGCAGAAGCAGGCCCTCGCCAAGGCTCCCGAAGGCCCGATGAAGAAGGAGATGGAAGAGACGCTCGCGGAGTACGAGTCCGCCCTCAAGAAGGGCTGAGCGCAGCCGCAACACGGCCGCATCCAACACGCTGCATGCACGAGGCGGGCGCACACGCGCCCGCCTCGTTATTCTTCCGCGACCGTGACCGAACCGCAGCCATTCGCCACTCCGATCCTCGCCGGCGCGCGCCGCCATGTCGTCGTGGTCGGCGCGGGCATCGTCGGCGCGTCGACGGCGTGGCACCTCGCGAAGAAGGGCTTCGAGGTGACCTTGCTCGACCGAGAGACGCCGCGCGCGATCTCCGACGGCGCGAGCGGCGGCAACGCGGGGCTTCTTTCGATCGGCCACTACCCGCTCACGCGGCCGGGCGTCTCGATGCGCGGCCTCAAGTGGATGTTCTCGCGCACGGCGCCGCTCTACATCAAGCCGCGGCTCGACCGCGAGCTCGTCGAGTGGCTCTGGAACTTCCACCTCCACTGCAACACGCGCCATCTCGACCGCTGCATGGAGGTCCTGTGCGCGATGGGCTGGCAGACCCTCGAGGTGCTCGAGGGAATCCTCGCCGAGGAGGCGATCCAGTGCGACTACGCGCGCGACGGCTGGCTCGATGTGGTGATGAAGCCTGAGAACATGGCGCACGCGGAGGCCGAGGCCAAGAGCCTCGAGAAGTTCGGCTACCGATGGGAACGCATCGAAGGAGATGAGCTCCGCCGCCGCGACCCATGCTTCAAGGCGGAAGTCGCCGGCGCGATCCACATGAAGGACAGCGCCCACTGCGCCCCGAACGACCTGATCGCAGGCCTGATCCGCGCGCTTCCGAAGCACGGCGTCACGCTTCGCTTCGATGCCGCCGTGAAGTCTTTCCGCCAGATGCCGTCGGGCAAGGTGACGGGCGTGCTGCTCGAGTCGGGCGAGGCGATCCCCTGCGACGCGGTGGTCCTCTGCGCGGGCGTGTGGAGCGACGCGCTTGGACGCCTCGCTGGCGTCAAGATCCCGATGCAGGGCGCACGCGGATACCACCTGCAGTTCGACTATCCGGAGGAGAACTCGCCGCCAAGCCCATCGACCGGCATGGTGCTCCACGAGACCTTCGTCGCCGTCACGCCCATGGTGCGCGACGGCAAGCGTCAGCTGCGCCTCGCGGGCACGCTTGAGATCGGCCCGCTCGACCAACCGTGGATGCGCGAGCGCCTCGGCATGCTGCTCAAGGGAACCCACGCGTACCTCGAGGGGCTCGATCGCCTGAAGCCCGCGTCGGAATGGGCCGGCTACCGACCGTGCACCTCGGACGGCATGCCCGCGATCGGCGGCGTGCGCTCGAAGCCCGGGCTCTTCGTCGCCACGGGTCACGCGATGATGGGCATGACCCTCGGCCCCGTGACCGGCAAGGCGACGGCGGAGATCGTCGCAGGCGAGAAGCCCTGCTTCGATGTCTCGATGCTCGATCCCGAGCGGTTTGCGTGAGCGACCGCGGCCGCGACGGCCAGCCAGCTGTCACGGGAGGCGTCTAGGACCGCGCGTCGTCGTCGAGCGGATCGTCTTCAGGCGAGTCGTCCTCGCCAGCGCCATCCTCGCCCTCGTCGGCCGCGATCTCCTCCTGCTCGGCGATCGCGTTGAGCGCGAGCGCGATCTCGAAGATCAGCGCAGCACCAAGCCGCGCGGTGCGGTCGTCGAGGTCGAACGCCGGACAGAGTTCGGCGATCTCGACGCCCATCACCCGCTCGCTCTCGAGAATGCCGCGGTAAAGCCGACGGAACGCCGCATCGGGAACGATGCCCATGATTCCAGGCGCGCTCACGCCGGGCGCATACGCCGCAGAGAACACATCGAGGTCGATCGAGAGACACAGTTCCTCGTCGACGACCTCGTCGTTCAGCGCCTCCATCACTTCCTCGATCGTGTCGAGCGCGAAGCCATCGACATCGACGATGAGGGCGCCCGAGTCGTGCGCACGATCGAAGAGCGCGGCGGTGTTGGCGAGCCTCTGCGTGCCGAGAATCGCGTAACGGAACGGCGTCTCGTGCGCATGGCACCAATCCATCGCCTGCGAGAACCCGGTGCCGGAGTTCGGTCCATCTTCACCGACCGGCCGCATGTCGAGATGGGCGTCGAAGTTGATGCAGGCGGGCGCCCGTCCACGCGCGCGCGCCACACCGAGGAAATGCCCGAAGGCCATGTCGTGGCCGCCGCCGAGGATCACCGGCATCGCGCCCGCGCGCACGATGCGCTCGACCGCCCACGCGAGCGCGTGCTGCGTCTCGAGCACCGTCGCGCCCGGCACGATGTCGCCGCCATCGAGCAGCGTCACGCCCTTCACCTCTGGAAACGGCGACATCCGCGCCCGAAGCCGCATCGGGCCATCGGCCGAGCCGGGGCGCCCTTGGTTGAGGCGAACACCTTGGTCGCTCGCGTAGCCGATGATGCAGATGGTCGGGTCGAAGAAGTGCTCGAGCTGCTTCGCGAGGTCGAGGAACTGCACCGCCTGGTGCCAGCGACGCGCGGCGGGATCAGGACCGTCGTCGCGCCCCGCCCACACGGCACGGTGCGCGGTGTCGGGTGCGCGGTAGCACTTCGGAACCGAGAGACCTTGCGAGCCCGATGGCGTGGTCACTTCTTCCCTCCGAAGATGCCGTCGATCGCGCCGCCGACGCCCTTCTTCACGGCGTCGCCGGCGCCCTCGAGGGCCTTGCCGGCTTCCTCGCCGAGCTTCTTGCCGATGTCGCCGAGGCCCGCTCCGACTTCCTTCAGCGCGCCCGCAGCGCCTTCGATGCCCTTGCCGACGGCGTCCTTGAGCGGACCGCCGATCGCCTGGCCGATGCCATCGACCGCACCCTGGAGCCCACCGAGCACATCGGCGCCGAGGCCCTGGATGTTCGCGGCGATCACGGCCTGCGTGACCGACGCGATCACGACGCCGGAGACCTCGCTTGCGAGGACATCGACGCCGCCCTTGGACGAGAGGTCGCGCAGCACGATGTCGGGCAGGTTGACCTCGACGACTCCGTCCTTGCCCCCGACGAGGTTGCGCAGGTTGACCTTCACCTTCTCGAGGCGCAGTTCCTTGATGACCGCTTCCTTCGATTCGCCCGCAGGCTCGGCCGGCTTCGCGCCGTCGCCGCCACCTGCTGCCTTCTTGAGATTCTCAACGATCGCGTTCACATTCAGCGTTCCATCGGCACCCTTCTCGATGTCGACGGTGAGGTTGGAGATCGCGACGCGGTCGATCACGATCTTGTCGCCCATGAAGTTCGAGAGACCGGCGTCGACGGCAACCTCGCCGAGCGACACGAACTTGACGCTCTCGCTGAAGCCCTTGGGGTTGTCGACCTCGAGGCCGCGGATCGCGGTCTTGCCGGACACGATGCCAACCGACGCCTCCGACACCGTGGTCTTGGTGCCGAGCGCGTAGGTGCCCGCCGCTGCGATCGCCCCACGGGCGATCGTGTCGAGGAACAAGACGCCCGCGACGATGGCGACGATGAGGAGGACGGCAACGGCGAGGAGCACCTTCTTCAGGGCTCCGCCACGGCGAAGCTGGGTCTGGTTGCGCATAACCAGCACGATACGGGGTTTCCACGCTCCCTGCGGGCGGTGCATCCCCCTGTCCGAACGGCTACGATCTCCGCCCCATGCGTGAACCAGACCTCAGTTCGCCGGAAGCCAAGGCCGCGATGGAGCATGTCCGCGCGCTGCTGGGTTTCATCGGGGACGACCCGAGCCGCGAAGGTCTGATTGACACCCCGAGCCGGGTCGTCAAGGCCATGTACGAGCACTTCTGGGGGTACTCGGCCGACCCGATCGAGCCCCTCCAGCGCACCTTCAGCGAGATCGAGGGCTACGACGAGCTCGTGCTCCTCCAGGACATCGAGGTCCACAGCCACTGCGAGCACCACATGGTGCCGTTCGTCGGCAAGGCGCATGTCGCGTACATCCCGAACGGCCGCGTCGTGGGACTCTCAAAGCTTGCCCGCGTGGTCGACATCTACTCGAAGCGCCTGCAGGTCCAGGAGAAGCTGACCGCGCAGATCGCGAACGCCATCAACACCACCCTGCGCCCCCACGGCGTGGCGGTGGTGATCCAGGCGCGCCACTTCTGCATGTGCTACCGCGGCGTCCGCCAGCCGGGTGCCATCACCACCACCTCCAAGCTCCACGGTTCGTTCCTCACGAACCCCGCCGCGCGCATGGAGCTCTTCACGCTGATCGGCCTCAAGCCGCAGTGATGCAAATGACACGGGAATCCGCGCATTCGGAGCCCGACTCCGAGCCGATATCCTGCGTTCCCCCAAGGAATCCTCCTGGTCCACACCGCCATGTCCGAAGTCACCTCCCCGACGCCCACCCCCGCCGCCCCGAAGAAGATGGACGACATCGTCGCCCTCTGCCGCCGCCGCGGCTTCATCTTCCAGTCCTCCGAGATCTACGGCGGCATCAACGGCTTCTGGGATTACGGGCCGATGGGGACAGCGCTCAAGCGGAACCTGAAGAACGCCTGGTGGAACGATGTGGTCGAGCGCGAGCTGATCGGCCCCGATGGCAACGCCGTCGACATCGTCGGCGTCGACTGCACCATCATCATGAACCCGAAGACCTGGGTGGCCTCGGGCCATGTCGGCGGCTTCAACGACCCGATGGTCGACTGCAAGGAGAGCAAGCAGCGCTATCGCGCCGACCACCTCGCGGTCCTCGGCTCGACCGCCGCGGGCGCGCGCCTCTACGCGTTCGTCGAGAACGATGACGAGCAGCGCGCTGCCGCCGCCAAGTCGCTCGCGAAGTACGAGAAGCGCGACGCGCTCGACCCGGCGGTGCATGTCCTCCGGCCGTTCATGGCGATCTCGGCCGAGGAGCGTGCGCGCACGATGGGCCCGCACGCGAAGGAAGCCGGCACGCTCACCGAGCCGCGCATGTTCAACCTGATGTTCGAGACCTACTGCGGCGCCGTGCGCGACGAGAACTCGCTCGCGTACCTGCGGCCCGAGACCGCGCAGGGCATCTTCGCCAACTTCTGGAACATCGTCGATTCGTCGCGCGTGCGCGTGCCGTTCGGCATCGCGCAGATCGGCAAGGCCTTCCGCAACGAGGTCACGCCGCGCAACTTCACCTTCCGCAGCCGTGAGTTCGAGCAGATGGAGATCGAGTTCTTCATCCGCCCCGACACCGCGAACGAGTGGTACCGCTGGTGGCGCGACTGGCGCTTCTCGTGGTGGCAGAAGATCGGCCTTGCGGGCGAGAACCTCATCCTCCGCGAGCACGACCGCGACGAACTCGCGCACTACGCGAAGGAAGGCGCCGGCACGAGCGACATCGAGTACCGCTTCCCCTTCACCGCGCCCGGCTTCGGCGAGCTCGAGGGCATCGCCCACCGCGCCGACTTCGACCTCAAGGCCCACGCGACCCACTGCGGCAAGGGCGAGAAGATGCGCTACTTCGACCAGGAGCGCGCCGAGCGCTACTTCCCGCATGTGATCGAGCCGTCGGCCGGCGCCGACCGCGGCACGCTCGCGCTCCTCTGCGAGGCGTACACCGCCGATCCGTCGCGCGCGTCGGGCGTCTACATGAACTTCACGCCGCGCATGGCGCCGGTGAAGGCCGGCGTCTTCCCGCTCGTCAACAAGGACGGCCTCCCCGAGATCGCCGAGCGCCTCTTCCGCGACCTCCGCAAGAAGCACGCGGTCGAGTTCGACGAGAAGCAGTCGATCGGCAAGCGCTACGCGCGCATGGACGAGGTCGGCACGCCCTACTGCATCACCATCGACCACGATGGCGCCGCGAACGGCACCGCGACGATCCGTCATCGCGACACGCAGGCGCAGGACCGCGTGGCGCTCGACCAGATCCCGGCGTGGGTTGCGGAACGCGTGGGCTGAGGGCCGCCGTGTCGGTCAACCTCGGGCAAGCAAGTACGCGCCGTACGCGATTCCCGCGAGCAGGATGCCCACAAGCAGCGCCACCACCCAGGCGCGCGATCGCTTTACCGCGAGCCCCACGCCCGCGGCCTTGCCGTCGAGCGTGCGACGGAGATCCTCGAGGATTTCCTGCGCGCTCTGGTAGCGCGCGGCCGGCTCCTTGGCCAGGAGCCGCATGACGATCGCCTCAAGGTCACCGCGGAGGCTGCGGTCGATCGCTCCGAGCGGCGTGGGCGGCTCGGTCCTGATCGCAAGCGCGGCTTCGGTCAGCGAGCGACCCGAGAGGTCATAGGGAAGCCGTCCGCTCAAGGCTTCGTGCATCATCACGCCGAGCGAGTAGAGGTCGCTGCGGGCATCGACCGTCTGCGCCCCCGACACTTGTTCTGGCGACAGGTAGGAAAGCGAACCGACGGCAACGCCGTCCGCGGTTCCCGCAAGGAGCGCAGCGAGCGCCGCGACTCCGAAGTCGACCACCTTCGGCCGTCCCTCCGCGGTGACAAGGACGGCGCTCGGATGCAGGTCGCGGTGCGTCACGCCTCTCGCGTGGGCGTGCTGCAGCGCCTCCGCGATCTCCGCAAAGAGCGCGACGACCTCGCGCGGCGTGCGCTGCCGTGCGAGCCTCCACTCCTCGAGCGTTTCCCCTTCCACGAGTTCCCTCACGAAGAAAGGCCGTGGCGACACCCCGGCGCTGTCGGTCCCCGCGTCGAGCATCCTCGCGATCGCGGGATGCGACAGTTCGCCAAGGCGCTTGATCTCAGCGCCGAAACGCTCGAGGGCACGGTCGCTCCAGGCCCCGATGCCGATCACCTTGATCGCCACCGCGTCGCCAGACTTCGGACAGGTACCCTTGAACACCACGCCGTCGTCACCGCGCAGGACCAGGTCGGTCACCGGGTACCCGCCCACCACCGCCGGCAATGCCGCGGCCGCCGTCGCCTGCTCGATCGCGCCCTCCACATCGATGATGGTGCGGAGCGGGCTTGAGTTCCGACGGTCGGACTCGAGCATCCTCCGCACATCCTTCCGTACATCTGCGGAGGGATGGCCATCGACGCGACGCATCGCCTCCGTGTCCGAAAGGTCACGCACGGCATCGAACAGCGCCGTCACCTCGCGGTAGCGAGAAACTGGGTCGAGAGGGAGTGAAGGGCTCGCGGGAGGCTCCATGGCTGACCCGGCGGGTAGATCCGTATGCATGGAAAACAAGAACCATCCGGTGGTCACACAGGATGAACGACCGAGATTTCCGAAACTCGCAGGCTTGGCAAGGTTCGCACCCGCGCCGCGTCGGCCTGACCCCTCAGACGCCTTCCTTGCCGCGCATCTCGCTGGCGAACCATGCCCGCGCCGTCCTCCAGTCACTGTCCACGGTGGAGATCGACACTCCAAGCACCTCCGCCACCTGCTCGTTGGTGAGTCCGCCGAAGACCTTCGCCTCGACAACCGAGGCCCGGCGCGGATCGAGCTGCTCGAGCCGCTCGAGCGCCTCATGGATCGACAGGATCTCAAGCCAGTCGTACTCGACCGAACCGCCACCGACGGATTCCAGGGAGACGCGGACGGCGCCACCTCCGCGCTTCACCGTGTTCTTCGCGACGGCATGATTGATGAGAATCTGCCGCATCGCCTTGGCCGCGACCGCCACGAAGTGCGAGCGGCTGCGCAGCGCCTCGGGCGAACTCGTCGCGAGGCGAAGGTAGGCTTCGTGCACCAGCGCAGTCGGCTGCAGCGTGTGCTCGCGCGGTTGACCGCGCATGAACGCCGCCGCAAGCGAACGAAGCTCTGCGTACACCAACGGTGCAAGCTCATTGGTCTTGGCCGCATCGCCCGCAAGCATCCCGCTCGGCGGATGATGGTGCAGTCCTTCGTCCTCGTTCGCGCCGCTGGTCATCGCTCGATATCCGCCTCCGACACGCTCGCCACGGCAATACGCCGGGCCAGTTCTTTGGGCCGTGTCCTGTGAAGGTACCCGCGGCGGCGCGGAGCGCCAACGCTTGCCTGACCGTTTGGGAACTTTGCGCGTACCGCGCACCGTCATCGATAGGCCTGCCGGGTGGGCGGTCCAAGAACTCGACCCTCGCGCGGGATTCGACGGCGCCCTCAAATCCGCACCATCACGGCGGCGAGGTGCGGAAACCATCGATGACACCGCGGAAGGGCCGGCCGCGACACTCGTCGCCAAAAAAGGTGGCGCGGCGCCGTGTGCCTTTCCGCAGCACGCGACGCCGCACCATGGAGGGCGAACCGCGCGAAACACGCGCGATGCGCCGAAAGTGTCGACACTCAGGGCTCGCCGATGCGA
>JBEAUK010000082.1:0-7416 GCA_041161465.1 Planctomycetota bacterium
GCGCAAGGATCTCGAAGGCGTTCATGCGCACGGCCTCCTTCCACCCGCGGTAGGCCTCAGCCACTGGCTGGTAGCCAAGTCCGACCAGAAGCGCCACAACCACGAGCGCGACCGCACGCACAGCCGCTTTGTTCCTCCGCAGGAACTTCCGCATCTTGTAGGCGACGGAGTCCGGGCCTGTGCTGATCGGTTTCCCCTCGAGGTAGTTGTCGATGTCGCGCCTGAGGTCAAGCGCCGTCTGGTACCGCTGCTGCGGCTCCTTCCGCATCGCCTTCAGCGGGATCCACTCGAGCTCGCTCCGAAGTTCGCGCGCGAGTTCCTTGAGCGCGACGCCGCGCGACTTCTCGATCCGGCTCGCGAGTTCCACGTCCTTCGTCGAGATCGTCGAGAGCCGCGCGCTCGGGGTCGGCGGGTCGTCCTCGCGGATGATCCGCTGGATCTCGGCGTATGCCTTCGCCCGCAGCGTCTTCGCGTCGAACGGCGTCGCGCCTGCGACAAGCTCGTAGAGCAGGACGCCCAGCGAGTAGATGTCGCTGCGCGTGTCGATGTCGCTCGCGGTCGGATCAGCCTGCTCGGGGCTCATGTAGGCGGGCGTCCCGATCATCTGGCCCGTTTCCGTGAAGATCGTCTTGTCCGTCAGCGGCTGGCTCATCGCCTTCGCGACGCCGAAGTCGATCACCTTGAGCCTGGGCCCCTCGCCCTCGACATCGAACGCGAGGATGTTCGTGGGCTTCAGGTCGCGGTGGACGATGCCCTTGAGGTGCGCGTGCTGCACGGCCTCGCACGCCTGCGCGAAGAGCATGAGGCGCTCGCGCACGCCGAGCTTCCTCGCGTCGCAGAACTCCGTGATCGGCTCGCCCTTCACGAACTCCATCGCGAAGTACGGGCGGCCTTCCTTCGTGAGCCCGCCGTCGAGCACCTTCGCGATGTGCGGGTGGTTCATCACCGCAAGCGCCTGGCGCTCCTGCTCGAAGCGCGCGATCACGCTGCGCGAGTCCATGCCGGGCTTGATCAGCTTCAGCGCCACCCGCTGCGTGAACGGCTCGCGCCGGTCCGCGGTCCACACCTCGCCGAAGCCGCCCTCGCCGATCTTCGCGACCAGCTTGTACGGGCCGACCGTGTCGCCGGCGCGCGCGGTGCTTGCGGACTCGAGGGTGCTAAAGCCATCCGGCGCATCCGGATCGCGGGAGACCCTGCTGCGTCCCTGCGGCGCCGAGGGCTGCATGTCACCGGTCGGGAGTTGGTCGTCTGGAATCGAGGGCATCAGGGTCGTTTCAACGCAGGTCACGGCGTCGGATCGGGCTACTGCACGGGCGCTGGTGAGTTTGGCGGTTCGGTCGATTCATATCGGGCGAGCGTCGCCTTGAGCTCCGCAAGCTGATTCTCGTCGATTCGATTCGCCATGACCGCGATCGCCTCGCGTTGAATCTCAAGCGCCTTCGCCTTGTCGCCGAGCTCCCAGTGGGCACGGGCAAGGGTGTCGAGAACGGAGCCGTCCTCACGCCTCGACAGCTCGACCGCCCGCTCGGCGTACTTCAACAAGCGCGACAGATCGCGCTCGGGCGCCGCTGCAGCAACTTCCGTGAGCCCGTACCAGGCGAGCTCGTTCCAGAACCGCGCATCGACGGTCTGAAGGTCGTCCTCGCGCGCCTCGGCCGCCAAAGCGAGTAGCCGAGGCCAGTCCCTGCTGCTTCGTGCCTCACGGAGGGATCGCAGCCTCGCCACCTGCTGCGCTTCGTAAATGGCCTCGAGTTCTCCGATAAGGATAAGGGCAGGAATTCGGAGTGGTCCCGCGAAACGATCATCCGACATGACCAATCCTTGCAACTCATCGAGCTCGTCTACCCGACCAGTAAGCGCAGCGAGTCGTTTCTCAAGGAGCCTGCGAACTACCTCTACATTGGCGATGCGCTCTCGTATCGGACCCGCGCGTTCAGCTCTTGACGAAGCATGCCAAAGGCGAACGATGCCATCATGCCCTCCACTCGCGAGCAGGTCGCCCCGAGGTCTTGCCGCGAGCACCCTAACCACGCCAACATGCGCGCGGAGCGGGTCACCAAGTGGCAGGCCCGTCGCGGTATCCCAAAGTTGAATGATCCCCGAAGCTTCACCGCTTGCAAGAGTCGTGCGATCTCCAACGAACGCGAGCGCGGTGATGAAATCTTTGCGCAACTCTGTCCCGAGTCGGACTCCGAATCGATTACCGGTTCGGGCGTCGAACAGCCTGATCCCCGAATCTTGCTTCCGCCCCACTGCGGCTGCCAGAAGTTCTTCATCGGCACTTATTGCGATTCTCGCTGGCGCGCCCCAACTCTCAGGAACATCGATGTCGCCAACTTTCCAGACCAGTTCACGCTTCTCAAGATCCCATGCGGTCAAGTGGTTACCGACATCTCCAGCAATCAGTCGCCGCCGGTCTTCCTGGAATACGACAGGACTGTGAGCATTCAGGTTTCCAAAGCTCGCAGCAGGACCCGATGCAAGATCCAGTGCGCTCCAAAGCTCGGCAGGACTCCCGCTTTCCCACCCCAAGGTGACAAGCGAAGCTCCCTCGCGGGTAAAACCAACTGCGGAGAACCGCATCAGTTCATCTTTGGAATGGATGCACAATCTCGAACGCATGTCCCAGATCGAGAGCTTGTCCTTCCCTGCGATAACGAGTCGCGACTCATCGGGAGCGAAGTCAATGCAGGTGAGCAGCTCGCTTCCTGCATTGATCGACCTTCCTGCGCGTCGACCAGTGAGCGTGTCCCAGAATCGGACGCGGCCATCACTTCCGGCGCTGGCAAGCAAGTCGCCGTTTGGACTGAAAGCCAGTGCGGTGACCGCAGCAGCATGACCGTGTTGAAGCGCATCGGTAGTCGATAGATCCCAGAGCGCAACTTCGCCTGTGTCATGAGCGGTGACCAAGGACTTCCCATCAGCGCTCCATTCGATCGAGTAGATGAATGATCTGGGCAAATCGAAAACAAGGACCTCGCCGCCGGTATTGAATCCCTGCCAGCCCAATCTACGTCGCTCACCGCCCTGGAGCACGCGCTCGACCTGCCCGCTTTCGATGTTCCAGACTTGAATCGCTGAACTGACAGTCGAGGAGCCCCCGGTGCTCGCCAGCCTCTTCCCATCTGGACTAACTGCGACACCCCACAAGTTCGGTTGCTCGGGAGACAGGGTGCGAACGGTCGGCTCCAGACCATTTAGTGATACGAGGCCAATCTCGGAATTCGATCGAAGGAACGCGATGATCCGTCCGTCGTCCGAGACATCCAGCACCTGCGCTGGGGAATCTTTGACGCGCACCTCGATGACATGATGCCTGTCGGCAGAGAGCTCCCAAACCTCGATACCCGATTCTCGCCCGTAGGCGACAAGGGTCGATCCGTGCGCATCCATCATGATTCCCGACGCGTCGATACTCGGCTTGATCGCTTCGTGGATCTCGAGGCCAGTCTGAAGATTCCAGATCCGAATGAGTCGATCTCCGCCGAGGGTCGCCACTACTTGCGCACGCGCGTCGAGCGCTAATCCTCTCTTCTCTACCCCGAGGTGCGCCACCTCCTTCCCGATCGGGCGCATCTCGATCGGATCATGAACCCGTAGGCGACCATCCACGCTCATTTCCGCGATGAAGCCACGCGCGATGAAGCAGATGCTCGAATCCTCCGTGGGACTGTCATGCGTAAGCGCGCTCCAGTTCATGGGAGAGTTCAGAAGGGATCCCGAACTCCGATCAAGCCTACGAATCCAGTTCTTGGATTCGAGTCTCCGCTCTGAACGCGAGTAGGTGCTGATCAAAACCTGCCCACTCGCGTCGAAGTCCGCCTTGGAGACATATGCACTCTCGTCAGGCTCTACCTCCATCCTCCAACGCCAACAAGCTTCATCGCCCATCGCAACGGCGAGTCGCGATCCAAACCGATCATCTCGGCCGAGTGAAGCGAGCAATTCGGCCTGACGACGAAGCGCCTCGCTCTTCCCGTTGATGGCTGCGTCAAGTGCCTGGCTAATAGCCGAAACAGCCGCGTAGTCGCGTGCAACATCGCGCTGCCGTTCTGCGATTCTTGTCGACTCAACCGCCGCAGCCCGCGCCTCATCAGCCAACGCCCTCTCGGCTTGTGCCGACCCTTTACTCGCCAGCGCCTCATCCCGAGCCACGGCTGCCGTGTGCGCTGCATGGCTTGCCAACCTCAGCGCGCCGCTCGTCGCCACCACCCCCGCCGTCAGGGCCACGATCACGCCCGCGACACCCGCGAACGCCACCCGGTTGCGCCGCACCGCCCGCCGCCACTTCTCGAGCCGCGGCTCGGCGGCCGCCTCCACGAAGTCGCGGTCGGCGAGGTAGTTCGCGATGTCGAGCGCGAACGCGCGCGCGTCGGTGAACCTCGCCGCAGGCTTCGCGCGGAGCGCGCGGTCCGCGAGGTGCGCCAGCCGCGACCTCAGCAGCCGCTTCATCGCCTCGACCGTCGTCCCCCGCTGCGCCGCGACCTCGCGCTGGCGCTCGGGCGCGAGCCGCGCGTACGCGGCCGCCATGCTCGGGCGCTCGTCGTTCGCGAGGCGCAGGTTCCGCTCGGGGTCGCTCAGCGTCGCGTCGCTCAGCACATGCTCCATCGGCGACGCGCCGACGATGAGCTCGAAGAGCACCGCACCCAGCGCGTAGATGTCGGCCTGGCGCCCCGTGTCCTCGTCGCGCCTCTGCTTGATCTGCTCGGGCGCCGCGTAGGCGTAGGTGCCCGCGAAGCTCCCGATGCCCGACACCACCTGCGACGCGAGCGGCGCGTCGGGGTTCACGGACTTCGCGAGACCGAAGTCGATGAGCACCGGGATCGGCGCCTTGCCCGCGGCGACGCCGTCGCCCGCGCCGGGCGCTTCCTTCGCGTCGCGCGCATCCTCCGCCTCGGGCCGCGCCTCGCTCACGAGGATGTTCGCGGGCTTCAGGTCGCGGTGGACGACGCCCTGGAGGTGCACATGCTGCACCGCGTCGCAGACCTTCGCCATCAGCTCGAGGCGCTCGCGCATGGAGAGGCCGTGCTTGTCGCAATAGGCGGTGATCCGGTCGCCCGGCACATACTGCATCACCAGGTACGGCGTGTCGCCATCGAAGCCGAGCTCGTAGAAGCGCGCGATGTAGGGATGGTTGAAGCGCGCGAGCGCCTTCGACTCGGCGCGGGAGAAGCGCCGCACGAGCTCGTCGTTCACGCGGTCGCGGCGCAGGAACTTGATCGCGACGCGCTGGAACGGCTCGACGCGCCGCGCGAGCCACACCTCGCCGAAGGCGTTGTTCGCGTCCTTGTCGATCCGGTCGACGAGCTCGAAGCCCGCGATGCGCTGGCCTGCGCGGCGCCCGAACGCGCCAGCCATGGCTCGCAGCGCGTCGGCCTCGGCGTCGGCATCTGCGCCGCCGATCACGCCGCTGTAGTCGCCGCCCGGCGGCGGGCCGCCCGCAGGCGTGCCGCGCGGGAGATCCGCGGTGGGTTCGTCAGGTGAGCCGGCCCCGCTCGACATAGGCGCATTGTGACGGGCGGAGAGCGCCGCGGCAAGCGGTCCTCCGCCTCACGACGATCCGCACGCGCCCCACGAAGAGAGAAGCACCGCGAGGTCGTCTGCGAGCACGTTCCCATCGCCCGTGAGATCGGGGCTGCATGCCTTGCACGGTCCCCACGCGCCGAGCATCGCCGCGAGATCGGCTCCGTTCACGGCGCCGTCACCATCGAGATCCGCGATGCACGCGCATTCGTCGGGCACGCCGTCTTGGTCGACATCGGCGCTCGTGCCCGCAGCGATGTCGACGGCGTCGTCGATGCCGTTCACATTGCAGTCTGGCGCCGTCATGATCTCGATGCACGCGGCCGTGAGTTGCCCGGCATCCCCCGCCACGCCGTCCGACGCGATGATGCTCCACACGCCCTGCGGCGCGAGGCCCTTGAGCGATGAAAGCGCGCCCGTCGGCCGCAGCGAGCCCGCGAGGACGGGCACCGCGGTCACGGAACAGGTCGTCTCGGCAGCGCCCGCCGCTCCGTCGTCGAACCAACAGTCGATGTTGTCGCCCCCGCAGCCCCACGGACCTGGGAACCCGACCGACGGCATGCCCGGCCGATCGACGAGCACGACCTCGACGCCCGACGGATGCCGCACGCGGAACGACAGATCCCCGACCCACGGATGCGTCGCCGCCACGCGCACGCGCACGCCGACGATCGTGCGCACATCCGCCGTCGGCGGCACCGCCACCGACCCGACGACCGCGCCGTTGTCGGCGATCGCCGTGGGCGCGATGCACCACGAATCCGCGCGACCATCGCCGTACGCGGCGGCAGCCACGCCAAGCGCAAGCGCGGCGATGGATGCAATCCTCGTCATCGCGCCCCCTGTGCGTTGAGCACTGCGTTGCGGCTCGCGTCGCCCGTCTGCGCGGGGTCGCGCATGCCGCTCACATGGCACCAGCCCGTCGTCAGCCCCATGTTCTGCGCGCCGACGATGTGCCCGGCCGCGTTCTCGACCACGCCGTCCTCGGGATCCGAGAGAAACACATCGGTCACGATGTTGCAGTAGTCGTAGAAGAACGGCACATTCGTGAAGGTGGTCGTGTAGGTGTGCAGTTTCGCGCGCGCGGCCGTCGGGATTCCCGCAAGCCACGCCGCCGCGCCATCGGGCGTGATGTCGTAGTTCGATCCGCACTGGATGCCAAGCGCCGCCCCGAGCGCCGCGAGGTTGCCGGCGAGCGGCGTGCCTTCGAGCGGTGTCCCGACGCACTGCATCAGGCGGCCGGGGCCGGCCCAGTCGAGCCCGCTCCAGTAGTAGGTGTAGAGATGCAGCGCCGCGCAGCCTCCCTGGCTGTGCCCGACGATGCCGTAGCTCTTGAACTGCGCGGCGCGCGTCGCGAGGTCGACCGCGAACGCATCGTTCGAGAGACTCGTCTCGAGGTTTTCGTACGGCCACGCGTCGCCCGCGAACTGCGCGAGCGGCCACGGGTTCTCGTCGGCGCAGTAGCCGTGCGAGAGGACGAGCGCGTGCGAACCGACCGGCGGGACGAATGACGAGACCTCCGGCACCGCGACCGTCGCGAGTCCGGGCTGGCCGCCCCACGCGGCGGCGTCGAGCGGTGCCGCGGACGCAGCCGAGGCCGGCAGCGCCTTGGCATCGGGCACGATCTCCGCGCGCACATCGAGCGGCGCGAAGCCATCGCGCTCCTGCAGGCGGATGTTGCGGAAGACAAGCGTCTCGCCCTCCGCGAGCTCGATCTGCCGACGGTCGAATCCAAGCCGCACGAACCGAACGCCGCCGTCGGTCGCGATCTCGGAAAGCCCGCCGATCCAGCCGAGGACGCGCGACTCCCCGCCTGCGATCGCCCACAGTTCGGCCGCCGCGAACACGGTCTCGCCTGCGACAGCGCCGGCGACGGAGAAGTCGCAGTGGATC
>JBEAUK010000116.1:0-5539 GCA_041161465.1 Planctomycetota bacterium
TCACGCGCAGAACGAGACCGGTCTTGCCCGAGAAGGTGCCCTCGGGGACCGCCGTGCGGATCTGCGAGAAACCGCCGTTGTTCTCGAGCGAGAGTTCACCCGTGAAGCGCAGCGTGCCGCCCTCGCCCGCCGCGATGCGCCCGGTCGAGCGGCCGCCCATCACGCCGTCGAGGACGGTCTGCCAGCCCTTCGTGCCGCTCTCGAACTCGAGGTTGGCGGCGGGGCCGGACTGCGCGGACGCAGGGCTTGCGGTGCAGAGGAGAAGGGCGGCGAAGAGCGAGGCGACGGAGGTGGTGAGGCGAAGCATGAAGCAGGCGGCTTCGCCCGCGGCGCCCGATTGGATGCCGAATCCGAGGAGAGCGGCAGCTGTCCTGCGGTTGCCCAACGGGCCAATCGGCTTCAGACAAGCGCTGCGAACCAGGGCGGTACACCTCAATAGGTGCAACGAAGCCTCGAGTCCCGCGGGGTTCAGCCACCAGCAACGGGCAGATCGAATGCGAGTGTTTCGACGATCGCTGGGGGCAGGGGGAAGGTCGCATCGACGGACGCTGCAGTGATGAGGTTCGCCACGGCATCCTGACCCCTGACCACTTGGAACCACTGCTCTCGGTCGCGCATGACGCGGAACTGCCGCTCGTCGGCGCCGCCACCGATGTACGAAACCCTGACCGTGGACGGACCAGCCTTCGGAATTCCGAAAGATCAGCACTCCGGAGACGCGTGCCGCGTCAAGTCAGGGTGCCCGGTACGTGTCGTCTGGTGCACGGCACTTCCCGCCGCATGCCAGGCGCGGTTTCCGATGGAGAAGTCGAAACACAGCGAATACTCCCGTGCCGGCTGGATACCCGTTGGTGTCCGCTCGTACCCGGCACCAGTTTCCGGCAGGTTCCGTATCCTCCGCGCGTCCCGCGACAGCGCCCCGCGCGCCGAAACCCGAGGTGAACCATGGCCGGAATGAGCGAAGCACTGCAGGCCGCGAAGCGACGAAAGCTCACGGGCTGGGGCATTCGTCAGGCGATTTCCGTGTGCATCCTGACGCCCATCGTCATCGTCTGGCCGGACCTCTGGTGGCTGATCCCGATCTGGCTCGTGCTCGCGATGGCATCGCTCGCCGTCATCCTCGTGATGTTCGGGCGGCTTGGCGCCGATGCGGCGCGCGTCGAGCGCAAGATCGACAAGCTGGTCGACTCTGAAGGTTGAGGTCGCGCCGGGCACGGCGCGGTCGCCTCACGGACACGGTTTCGGCGGATTGAAGCCCCAGCTCGCGAGGAGCGCGGCGAGGTCGGCGGCGTTGATCACCTCGGGCGTGCTGCCCTTGCTGGGGGCGAGGTTGGCGCGTTCGATCCTGCGCGGATCGGTCAGCACTGTGCCGAAGCGAACGAGCATCTCCGCGAGGTCGAGGCCGTTCACGCGGAACTCGGGGCCTTCGCCGGAAGTCGCGCGCACGATGTCGCCCGGGCAGCGGGGGACGGGATCGAAGCCTGCGACGAGCGCGCCTGCGTCGAGACGCTTGAGCGTCGACGAAGCGATCGGCACTCCGCTCGCGACGAGTGCGTTGCGGAAGATTCCCGCGATGTCGCCAGGTGCGACCGCGCCTCCGCCGCTACTGGGGTCGTCCGGCCACGATGGGTTGGCCGCGCGGAAGCACGCAGCCGCTCCGGAGACGAACGCGGCCGCGAAGCTCGTGCCCGACGCGGCGGCATAAGTCGGTGCGCCGTTTGCTTCGACGCCGACGACGCCGATGACCGCTCGCTGCGGTATCGCAGCGCCTTCGGCGTCGAGTCGCGTGAACCCGGGTGCCATGATGTCCACCCAAGTCCCCGTGCTGCTCCCGCTCCAAACGGTGTCGATCTCGGTCGTCGCGCCGACCTGCACCAGATCCTCTTCGCTCGTTCCGAACGGATTCTCGGTCGCGGCGGCGTTGCCCGCCGACGCGACCACGATCGTTCCATTCAGCCGCAGCGCTGCGAACGCGCCTTTGAGGATGGTCGTCGAGCCAAGCGGAACGATGCTGAGATTGACGACATGCACATCCTCGGCGATGCACGCTTCGAGTGCCGCGAGGAGGTCGGACATCTGGCACTCGCCTTCGTCGTTGAGCACCTTGATATGGAGGTGCCGTGCGCCCGGCGCCGTCAGTCCGATCAGCGACGCGATGAAGGTGCCGTGACCGACGCCCTCGTCGGCCGCACCGTTGCCGTTGTTGTCAACGCGGTCGCCCGTGTCGCTTGGAACGCCGCCGACACCGCCGCCGTTGATGAAGGTGTACCCGTAGTCGAGCGAGAAGCCCTCGGCACGCGGCGCGTTCGACACGAGGCCGGAGTCGACGATCGCGACCTTGACGCCGCTGCCCGTGGTGTGATTCGCCGCGAAGTCGCTGCCTGTGATCGTGAATCCATACTGCGAGTCGAACTCTGAGGCTTCGATACCGGTGACCCAGAGGCTTCCGGTCTGTCCGCCGCCGCGATCGACGCTTAGCTCCGAATTGACCTCGGTCACGATGGTCGGATCGTCGGGCGTGAGCTCTGCCAGCGCCGCGATGGCATCGGCGTACTGGTCTTTCGACAGTTCCGGATCGAAGCGATACAGCGCGGTCGAGAAGGTCGGATACAGCGTCACGAGCACCGAGGGATATCCGCGCTTCTCGAGGCCAGCCACGATGGTCGCGCGGGTGTCCTCGTCTCCCTGGATCAGGAACTCCTGCGCCGCGCCCTCCGCCTGCGCGAGGGCTGGCGATGACATTGCGAGCACCGCCACCACGCATGCCAGGATCCGTCGCACTGCGCCATACATGGAATCGCTCCTCGTCATTGCATTCGGTTTCCGACTGTCTGCGACAGCCACTCAATCTGAACTTCAATACGCACCGCGGCAAGCGGATCCGAGACGAATTCAGGTCCTTTGTTCCATACAGGACCCAGTTCCCTGCTCATGGCGCACGAATGTCGTTGCTCCGCCGATCGCGCAGAAGGCGCCCCACACGGCCGGGTGCTCGCCTTCGTCGCGAAGTTCTCGCGCCAGCGGCCCAAGCGAAGCGCACGGGCCGGCGCCCGGCGCGTGCAGCCGCTCCATCATGCGCGCCGTCGATTCGTCGTCGACCGCCCACAGGCTCGCGACCATGCGCCGCGCGCCGGCCGCCGCGAATCCGCGCACGAGGCCCATCCATTCCTCGCCGTCGTGGCGCGCGGAGACCGCGGTCACGCATCCGCTGAGGACGATCTCTCCGGGCGCGCGATCGAGCGCGTGCGCGTCGCGCGCAGTGAACCAGCCGTCGGCGAGGCGAAGGCCCGCGAGGTTCGGCGCGTTTGGCGGGAAGACGCCGTGGCAGGCGACATGCGCGAGCGAGCAGCCCGCGAGCGCCGCGACGAGCGCCGCGCGCGAAGCATCGTTCCCGTCGAGGCGGGTCGTCGTCATGCGCGCGGCGAGCAGCCGCTCGACCGCGGCGCCTTCGCGCGCGATCGCGGGCGCGCGTTCGTCGTGCACCGACACGACCGCCGCCGAGGCCGCATGCGCGCCGGCAGCCGGGCGATCGAGCAGCGCGGCGACCTCGAGCGTCGGCGCGAAGCAGATGTCGTTGAGTTCGGTCGAGAGCAGCGCCGGCGGCGTGCGTGCGAAGAGCGTGGAGCCGAGCGCCACGACGGTGCCTCGCCACCCGTCGAGAATCGCCTCGATCTCGGGCTGCAGCGCACGGCCGAGCGCATGCGCGGCGCGCGCGCCCGCCTCGCGCGCGCGCTCCGTCGCGACGCCGCGCAGCCTGCGCGACACCTGGAACGCGAAGTCGGACTCGAGGCCCGCGAGCGTGGCGCGGTCGACGGCGATCCGCCGCACCCGCGTCGCGCCGTCGGGCATCCGCGCAAGGAGCGCGACCGCGTCGCCACTCTCGATCGCGACCACGCACGGCGCCGCGAGCGCCCGAGCGCGGCCGACCTTCGGCGAGGGCTCGATGATGCGCCGCTCGAGCGCACGGTCGAGCTCGGCGCGCCGCGTGTCGCGTTCGGCGCGCGCGGCGCCCTCGGCGACCATCGCGCGTGGCGCGTCCGTGCCGAGTTCCTCGAGAAGGCCCCGCACGCGCTCATGCAGCGTGCCGCTCGCGCGTGCATCGCCTCCGCGCGCCGGGCGCTCGAGCGCATCGAGGATCGCGAGGCTCCGGCTCCGGTCGAGGACATCGAACGCCTCGCCGAGCGCCTCGGCCGAGCCGTCCTCGAGCAGCGCCGCCGCAAGTTCTGCGGCGATGTCGCCGCGCCGGCTCAGGAACGCGCGCCTCGTGCGCGCGAGGGCGAGCGAGCGATGCGCCGCCTCGACCTCGGCAAGCGCGATCCGCGCGTGCGCGATCGCGGCCGCTGTCCTGCGTGCATGCCTGGCGACGGTCGCCGCCGCGGCGTGCGACTCGGCGCGCAACGATGGGATGCCGAGCGAATCCGCGATCTCCGTCGCCTCGGCCGCGTCGGTCTGCGCGACCGCCGCCGCCGCCGTCACCGACGCCCGCACCGCGAGCGACGCAGCGAGTTCGACGGGCGCCGTCGCACGCCGCGCCGCATCGACGGAAGCGTTTGCGAACTCGACCGCACGGACGCGGTCGTGGCCACGCACGCAGCGCGCGAGCATCGCAAGCGCCTGCGCCTCCGACGCGCGGTCGCCGATCGCCGCGAAGCGCGCCGCGGCGTCCGACAGCTGCGGCTCGGCCAGCACGGCCTCGTCGGATGCGAGCAGCGCCGAGCCGATCACGAACCGGGCGCGCGCGCTTTCGGCGGCGAGCGCATGCGTGTCGGCCATTGCGCACGCGTCGCCCGCGCGGTCGCAGGCCTCCGCGAGGAATCCGCTGTACTCGAGGAGCGTGGCCTCCTCGATCGCGTTGCGGCAGGCCTCCGCATGCGCGCCGAGCGCCGCGAAGCGCTCGCGTGCGTCGCGGAAGCGCCGCAGCGCGTCCTCGATGTCGCCGGCGCGCGCCGCCGTGTCGGCGATGTTTCCGACGACGACAGCGCATGCGAACGCGTGGCCCTGTGCGGCGAGCACCGCGAGCGCCTCTTCGAACCGCGCGCGCGCCGCCGAGAGGTTTCCCGCCTGTACCAGCGCCTCGCCGAGCACATTCAGCGCCTGCCCGCGAATCACGGCGATCTCGTCGCCATGCGTGAGCACGCGGCCGATGAGCTCGATCGCGCGCTGCGGCTGACCGAGCGCCTTCGCGACATTCGCGAGGTTCAGCTCCGCGCGTGCGACGAGCGCCGGTTGCCCGAGCGCGTTGAACTCGCGCACGGCCTGTTCGCCCGCGCGCATCGCGCCCTTCAGGTCGCCGAGCTTCGCGCGCGGGTGCATCACGGCGATGAGGATGCGCGCGGCCTCGACGGGCGCGCGGGTCCGTGCGAACCGCCGTGCCTCCGCGGCGCGGCGGATCGCCTCGCGCACCGCGCCGACATGCGGCAGCGCGTTCACCATCGAGCGCGAGACGAACGCAAAGCTCGCGGGGTCGTCGAGCTCGCGCAGCCTGCGCGGAGTTCGAGCGTCTCACGCTGTCAGACCCGACGCGCGCGCTCGCCGAGGG
>JBEAUK010000165.1:0-7715 GCA_041161465.1 Planctomycetota bacterium
TAGTGGTTGAAGAGGTGGAGGTACGAGAGGCGTCGCTTGCCGAGTTCCTCGGCCACGCGGCGCATGCACTCCTCGTCGTCGGGCGTGGCGGGGAGGTCGTTGGCGCTGCCCATCGGCGAAAGCCGCACGCCGACGCGCGACGGGCCGAAGACCGCCGTGTTCGCGTCGACGACCTCGAGCAGGAGGCGCATGCGGTTGTCGATTCTCTCGAAGCCTTGGCCGCCCCACGCGTCGTCGCGCGTGTTGAGCGAGCCCGAGAGGAACTGGTTGATGAGATACGAGTTCGCGGCGTGCACCTCGACGCCGTCGAAGCCCGCGGCCTTGGCGCAGCGCGCCGCGTGGGCGTAGTCGGCCACGACGCGCGGCATCTCGTGGGTCTCGAGTGCGCGGGGCATGCTCGCCTCGACGCGCTCGCGGCGGCCGTCTGGGTGGCGCATGCTGACATAGCCCTTCGACTTGACGGCCACACACGAGACAGGCGGCTGGCCGTCCGGCTGATGCGCGACATGGCTGACGCGGCCGACATGCCAGAGCTGGAGATAGATGCGCCCGCCCGCCGCGTGCACGCGGTCGGTGACGAGCTTCCAGCCCGCGACCTGTTCGTCGGAGTAGATGCCCGGCGTGTTCGGGTAGCCCTTGCCTTCGGGCGAGATCTGCGTGGCCTCGCTGATGAGGAGGCCGAACGACGCGCGCTGCGCGTAGTGCTCGGCCTGGAGTTCACCGGGCACATCGCCCGGCGCCTTCGCGCGCTGGCGGGTGAGCGGCGCCATGAAGACGCGGTTCGGGCAGTCGAGGTCGCGGAGCGTGATCGGATCGAGGAGGGCCGGCATGGGAGGGCGGGATTCGTATCCGAAGGCGCGTGGATGCAGCGCACGCTGTGCGGGCGCAGAGGAAGTTTCGTACGATGTTTCGATGCCTCGTCCAAGGCGTCATGAAGGATGGCTGCGCGCCGCACCCTGCGGCGCGTTGGTGTCGCTTGCCCTCTCGCTCCCGTCGTGCAAGGTCGGTCCCGATGCGCCGCCCGCGAGCGATCCGCCGCTGGCCAGCGCTGTCGTCCCGGCGCCGCGTCCCGGCGTCTCGAGCGAGGCGCCTGTCTCGCCGCGGTGGTGGGAGATGCTCGGCGACCCGCAGCTCGATTCGCTGATCGCGCGCGCCGACTTGAACAATCAGTCGCTCGCCGCAGCGCTTGGCTCGGTGCGGGCCGCCTACGCGGGCGTTGGTGTGAGCGAGTCCGAGCTGTGGCCGACCCTCGGCCTTGGCGCGCAGTACGCGCGTACCCAGACCAATGTCGCGCAACTTGCGGCGTCGGGAGTCAACACCGAGCCCTACGACCTCTACGCCTACGGAGTCGGCATGGCGTCGTGGGAAATCGACCTCTGGGGCTCTGTCCGCCGGCAGGTCGAGGCCGCGAAGGCCGATGCCGAGAAGCAGGTCGACCTCCTCCGCGATGCGCTCGTGTCGGTGCGCGCGCAGGTGGGCTCGACCTATGTCCAGCTGCGCACGCTGCAGGCGAAGCGCGAGGTGCTCGCGAGAAACATCGAGGTCTTCGGCAAGTCGCGCGATGCGGTGAAGGCGCGATTCGACGCGGGCACCGTGACGGGGCTCGATCTCGCCCGCGTCGAGGCGCAGCTCGACGCCGTCAACGCACAGCTGCCGCAGGTCGAGGCGGGCATCGCCAGCGCGATCGCGCAGCTCGCGTCGCTCTGCGGCGCGCATCCATCGGATCTTGCCGCGGAACTTGCGCCTGCAAGGCCGATTCCGATGGCGCCGGAACTGGTCGGCGTCGGGCTTCCCGCCGATCTCCTCGAGCGGCGCCCCGATGTGCGCGCCGCGAAGCAGGACCTCATCGCCGCGACCGCGCGGATCGGCGTCGCAGAGGCCGCGAAGTTGCCGACGATTTCGGTCTCAGGCAACTTCTACATCGCGTCGAACAGCTTCTCGGGGCTCGGTGACCTCTCGAACAAGGCGTACACCATCGGGCCATCGCTCTGGTGGCCGCTCTTCACGGGCGGGCAGATCGACGCGCAGATCGCGCAGCAGAAGGCGCTCGCGGAGGCCGCGCTGGCGCGGTACCGCGGCGCCGTGATCGATGCGGTCGGCGATCTTTCGGCGACGACGAGCGATTTCGTCGAGGCCCGCGAGGGTGCGCGGCTGTCGCGGTCGGCGCTCGAGAGTGCGCAGCGGGCGCTGTCTCTTGCGGAGCAGCAGTTCGACGCGGGCGTCACCGACATCACGACGCTCCTCGATGTGCAGCGGCAGGAGCTTCAGGCCGCCGACGCAGAGGTCAACGCGCGCGGCGCCGTCGCGCAGGCGCTCGTTGGGCTGTGCAAGGCGCTTGGTGGCGGATGGAGCGAGGCCGATCTTGATCGCGCTGCGGTCAAGACGGCGAAGGATGCGGGAGTCGAACTGGCGGACGGTGCTTCCGCGACGGAGTCGAAGCCATGAACAAGTCCACGACGAAGGTTGACAAGCTCGTGCGCCGTGCGGCGCGAGTGTCGGTGATGGCGGGGGCGGTTCTTGTGGCCGCGTGCGGAAAGCAGCCCGCGAAGCCGCAGTTGCCGTCCGAGATCGCGGTCCGCACGACGACGGCAGAGTCGAAGTCGCTTCGCCGCACCAAGACCTACCCGGGCGTCACCGCGTCGGTGCGACCGGTCGAGCTGAGCGCGCGCGTGCAGGGCTTCCTCGCCACGCAGCATGTGAAGGACGGCACGCAGGTCAAGGCCGGCACGCTCATCTACTCGATCGACGACGCGCCCTTCCGCGCGGCGGTCGATTCCGCGCGCGCCGATCTCGAGCGAGCAAAGGCACAGGTCGTCTCGGCAGAGGCTTCCGCGCGGCAGGCCGAGGCGCAGGTGGCGCAGGTCAACGCGCAGGTCGCTGGCGCGCAGGCTTCGCGCGATCTCGCCGCGCGCGATGTCGAGCGCAACCGCCCGCTCGTCGCGAGCGGCGCGATCTCGAAGCAGGCGTTCGACCAGTACGAGTCGAAGCTCGCCGAGAGCGAGTCGCAGCTCGCGACGGTCAAGGCGTCGGTCGCGACCGCGGAGGCGCAGCTCGCGAGCGCGCAGAGCGAGATCGGCGTCGCGAAGGCGCAGGTCGAGGCCGCAGCGGCGCAGCTCGAGACCGCGCAACTCAATCTTTCGTACTGCAAGGTCGTCGCGCCGATGGACGGCCTGCTCGGCAAGTCGCTCGCCTACGAGGGGCAGATGGTCGGGCCGAGCTACGCGGTCGGACTCAACACGATCGTGCAGACCGATCCGATGTGGGTGCAGTTCAGCCCGAGCGCGACCGAGTGGCCGCTCATCGAATCGCTGCTGAAGCAGGGGCCCGTCGAGGCGGAGGTCGTCTACGGCGGCGATGCGGCGATCACGGCGAAGGGCGCCGTCGTCTTCTCCTCGAACACCGTCGATGCGACGACCTCCACCATCATGCTGCGCGTCGAGTTCCCGAACGCGTCGGGCGTCTTCCGTCCGGGCACCTTCGTGAATGTGACGGTCGATCTCGGCGAGATCCCCGGCGTCGTGATGGTTCCCGCGACCGCGCTCAGCGCGCGCGAGACCGATCTCTTCGTCTGGCGCGTGAAGGCCGACTCGACGGTCGAGAATGTGCGCGTGAAGGCGACGGCGCGCGACGGCGAGCTCATCGGCATCGCCGAGGGGCTTGCCGCAGGCGACCGCGTGGTGACCGCCGGCGGCCAGAAGCTGTCGGCGGGTTCGAAGGTGACCGAAGCACCGGCTGCGAAGTAAGGAGCGAGCATGTCGAGGTTCTTCATCGCCCGGCCGATCTTCGCGACGGTGATCGCGCTCGTGATGCTCCTCGCGGGCATCGCGACGATGTTCACGCTGCCGATCGCGCAGTTCCCCACGATCGTGCCGCCGACCGTGCAGGTGTCGGCGGTCTACAACGGCGCCGACGCGGAGACGGTGGCGGATGCGGTGACCTCGCCGCTCGAGCAGCAGATCAACGGCGTGCAAGGCATGCTGTACATGAGCTCGAACTCGACGAACACGGGTCAGAGCATCATCACCGTGACCTTCGAGGTGGGCTACGACCTCAACATCGCGGCGGTCGATGTGCAGAACCGCGCGCAGCAGGCGTTCCCGCAGCTGCCGCCCGAGGTGCAGCAGCTCGGCGTCACCGTGACCAAGCAGTCGACGAACATGACGCTCGTCGCGGCGCTGCGGTCGCCCGACGGCAGCTACGACACGCGCTATCTCACGAACCTCGCCGACATCGCCGTCGTGCCCGCGCTCCAGCGCCTCGAGGGCGTCGGTCAGGTGACGATCTTCGGCCTCGAGCAGTACTCGATGCGCGTGTGGCTCGACCCCGCGAAGCTCGCGGCGCTGAACATGTCGAGCGCCGAGGTGGCGCAGGCGGTGCAGCAGCAGAACAAGCAGGCCGCGATCGGCTCGCTTGGCGCGCAGCCGACGAACGCGAATCCGGCGTTCACCGTCAGCCTGGTGACGCAAGGGCGCCTCGCGACGCCCGAGGAGTTCGGCGATGTCGTGGTGCGCACGGGCCCGGACGGCGCGGTGGTGCGCATCAAGGACATCGGCCGCGTCGAGATCGGCTCGTACCTCTACTCGAGCACCTCGCACTACAACGGCAAGGGCGCGGCGCTCATCGCGGTCTACCAGCTTCCCGACGCGAACGCGTTCGATGTGGCGCAGAAGGTGCGCGAGGAGATGGAGCGCCTCTCGCCGCTCCTGCCGCCCGGCGTCTCGCACGAGGTCGCGTTCGACACCACGCTGTTCGTCTCGGCGTCGCTCGAGGAGCTCATCAAGACGCTCGTCGAGGCGGCGGTGCTCGTCCTCATCGTCATCTTCATCTTCCTGCAGGACTGGCGCGCAACGCTGATCCCGATGATCGCGATCCCCGTGTCGATCGTCGGCACCTTCGCGGTGATGGCCGCGTTCGGCTTCTCGATCAACACGCTGACGCTGCTCGGCCTCGTGCTCGCGATCGGCCTCGTCGTCGACGACGCGATCATCGTCGTCGAGAATGTCTACCACCAGCTCGAGAACGGCGCGACCGACCTGCGCGACGCGGCGGTGAAGGCGATGGCGCAGGTGACCGGCCCGATCATCGCGACGAGCCTGGTGCTGCTCGCGGTGTTCATTCCCGCGGCGCTGATGCCCGGCATCACGGGCCAGCTCTACAACCAGTTCGCGCTCACGATCGCGTTCTCGATCGTGCTGTCGTCGATCAACTCGCTCACGCTGTCGCCCGCGCTGTGCGCGGTGTTCCTGAAGCCGGGACACCAGGCGCCGAAGTTCAAGCCGTTCGTCCTCTTCAACCGCTTCTTCGACTGGCTGCGCGACCACTACGGGAACATCATCCACTGGTTCGGGCGGCACTGGTACATCGTCGCCGCGGTCTTCGTGCTGGCGGTGGGCACGATCTTCGTCATGCTCGAGCGGACGCCGAGCGCGTTCATCCCGAACGAGGACCAGGGCTACTACTTCGCCGCCGTGCAGCTGCCGCCGGGCGCGAGCCTGCCGCGCACGCTCGAGGTGTCGGAGATCGTGCGCAAGCACATCGCCGAGGACCCCGCCGTCGACAATGTGCTGCAGATCGAGGGCTTCAACTTCCTCACGGGCACGCAGCAGACGAACTCGGCGTTCCTCATCGCCATCCTCAAGCCGTGGGACGAGCGTGATCCGCGCACCGAGAACGCGGGCGCGATCATCCGCCGCGTGTATCCGAAGCTCGCGGTGATCCCCGAGGCGAACGTGTTTCCCGTGCCGCCGCCGCCGATCCAGGGCCTCGGAAGCGTGGGCGGCTGGCAGCTGCAGCTCGAGGACACGACCGGCGGAAGCTTCGCCGACTTCGCGAAGGTGGCCGACGCGTTCCTCGCGGACGCGAGGAAGCGGCCTGAACTGTCGGGCATCAATTCGCCCTTCAACGACTCGGTGCCCGTCGCGCGGCTCGAGATCGACCGCACGCGCGCCGAGCTCCTCGGTGTGTCGATGAACGACATCTTCGCGGCGCTCGGGCAGTCGCTCGGCCAGGCGTTCGTGAACAACTTCAACCTCTTCGGCCAGGTCTACAACGTGATGATCCAGGCCGATGCGCCGTCGCGCCTGGCCCTTCGGGACATCGGGGCGATCCATGTGCGCAACCGCCACGGCGAGATGGTGCCGATGTCGTCGCTCGCGACCGTGTCGCTCGGCGTCGCGACCGACAACGCGACGCACTACAACCTGTTCAACACCATCCAGGTGAATGGAAATGCCGCGGCGGGCTACAGCTCGGGCGACTCGATCCGCGCCGTGGCCGAGGTGGCGGCCGAGTCGCTGCCCGACGGCTACACCTACGAGTGGACCGGCACGACCTACCAGGAGATCGAGGCGGGCGGGTATGCGCCGCTCATCTTCGGCCTCGCGCTCGTGATGGTGTTCCTGCTGCTCGCGGCGCAGTACGAGTCGTGGGCGCTTCCGTTCAACGTGCTGCTCGCGGTGGCGTTCGCCGTGCTCGGCGCGCTTGTCGCGCTGCACCTCACGGGGCGTTCGCTCGACACCTACGCGCAGATCGGCCTCGTGATGCTCGTCGGCCTCGCGGCGAAGAACGCGATCATGATCACCGAGTTCGCGGCGGAGCGGTACTACGCGGGCGAGTCGGTGCTCGACGCCGCGGTCAACGCCTCGAAGCTGCGCCTGCGCCCGATCCTGATGACGAGCTTCGCGTTCATCCTCGGCATCCTGCCGCTCGTCGTCGCGGCGGGCGCCGGTGCGCAGAGCCGCCGATCGATCGGCACGGTCGTGCTCGGCGGCATGCTCGGCGCGGTGATCGTCGACCAGATCGTGGTGCCCACGCTCTTCGTGATGATCATGGGCCTGCGCGAGAAGCTGTTCGGCCGCCCGAAGCGCGCGCATGGCATGGAGTTGAAGGCATCGGACGCGTCGAAGCCTGCGCCGCACGCGTCGGTGCACTGAGCCGTCGCCCTCGGGAACTTTCGATTTCCGACCTCTGCTCGGAGCGTTCGCGCGCCGCGGGCTGTATCTTGGGCGCTCGCACACAGCCCAAGGAGAACCCGATGCACGATCAGTCCCGCCGTGATTTCCTCGCCACCACCGCCGCGATCGGAGCGGCAGGACTCGTCGCCCCGCTCGGCTTCGGCGGCTGGAGCCAGGCGAAGGGCCCGGGCAAGCTCGTGCGCATCGGCCTGATCGGCTGCGGCGGCCGCGGCTCGGGCGCTGCGAACGACACGCTGACCGCGAACCCCGATGTGAAGATCGTGGCGATGTGCGACCTCGATGTCGAGAAGGCGCGCGGCGTGCGCGATGCGCTCAAGGAGTCGCATTCGGAGCGCGCGAATGTGCCCGACGACCGCATCTTCGGCGGCCTCGACGGCTACCAGAAGGTGCTTGCGCTCTCCGATGTCGACCTCGTGATCCTCGCGACGGCGCCCGGCTTCCGCCATGTCCACATCACGGCGGCCGTCGCCGCGAAGAAGCACATCTTCGCCGAGAAGCCCGTGTGCGTCGATGTCGCGGGCTACCACGCTTGCTGCGCCGCGCACGACCAGGCCGTGAAGCAGGGCACCGCGATCGTGACGGGCACCCAGTACCGCCGCCAGACGAGCTTCATCGAGGGCATCAAGCGGATCCGCGAAGGCATGATCGGCGAGGTCGTCGGCATGACCGCGCGCTACTGCTCGAACGGCATCTGGTACCGCGACCGCAAGCCCGGCATGAGCGACATGGAGTACCAGATCT
>JBEAUK010000175.1:0-12268 GCA_041161465.1 Planctomycetota bacterium
AGTCGGTCGCGTCGCGGCGGGCGCGCTCGAGGAGGCCGAGGTCGCGCGCGAGGTCGGCGACCTTGAAGGGCGGCAGGCCGCTCTGGCGCGCGCCGAAGAGTTCGCCGGGGCCGCGGATCGCAAGATCAAGTTCGCTGATCTTGAAGCCGTCGTCGGTCGACTTGATCGCGTCGAGCCGCGCGCGGCCGTCGTCGGTGATCGGGTCGGCGACCAGGACGCACACGCCGCCCTTCGGGCCGCGGCCCACGCGGCCACGCAGCTGATGGAGCTGCGCGAGGCCGAAGCGGTCCGCATGCTCGATCACCATCACCGTCGCGTTCGGCACATCGACGCCGACCTCGATCACGACCGTCGCGACGAGCGCGTCGATCTCGCCCGCGCGGAAGCGGTCCATGATCGCGTCGCGTTCGTCGGACTTCATGCGGCCGTGCATGCCCGCAAGCCGCTTGCCGGCGAGCGGCCCTTGCTCGAGCTTCGCGAGATGGCCTGCGACATCCTTGAGCCCAAGGTCCGACTCCTCGACCGCGGGCACCACGATGAACGCCTGCTCGCCGCGGTCGACGCGCTCGCGCACGAACGCGTACGCGTCGCTCGAGCGCGACTCGGGCAAGACGCGCGTGTGCACTGGCGAACGATCCTTCGGCCGATGCCGGATCGTCGAGACATCGAGGTCGCCGTACACCGTGAGCGACAGCGTGCGTGGAATCGGCGTCGCCGTCATCACCAGCATGTGCGGCGTCTGCCCCGCAGGCGCCTTGCCGCGGAGTTCGGCCCGCTGCGCCACGCCGAAGCGGTGCTGCTCGTCGACCACCGCGAGCGCGAGCGCGTGGAACCGCACATCGCCCGTGAGGAGCGCATGCGTACCGATCGCGATGTCGACCTCGCCCATCTCGACAAGATCGCGGATGCGCGCGCGCTCGCTCGCGCTCAGGCTTCCCGTGAGGAGCGCCACCCGCACGCTTGTACCCTCGAGGAACCGCGTGATCGACGCGAAGTGCTGCTCGGCCAGCAGCTCGGTCGGCGCCATCAGCGCAGCCTGGTGACGGTTCGTCACCGCGACGAGCATCGACGCAAGCGCGACGGCCGTCTTGCCTGCGCCGACATCGCCCTGGAGCAGGCGGTTCATCGGGCGCGAATCCGCGAGGTCCTTCGCGATCTCGCGGAAGGTCGACAGCTGGTCGGGCGTGAACGCGAACGGAAAGCGCCCGAGGATCTCGCGCTCGAGCGCAGCGCCCATCGGGAGTTCGGGCGCGCCCTGCGCCGCGCGCATGCGGCGCTTGAGCGCCACCGCGAGCTGGAGCGTCAGCAGCTCCTCGTAGGCAAGCCGGGTGCGGCCGCGCCCGAAGTCCGCCTCGTCCGCGGGCGCGTGCATCGCGCGGTACGCGTCGCCCAGGCCGACAAGCCCGCGCTCGGCGAGGTACGCAGGCAGCAGCGTCTCGGGAATCGCGGCGCACGCGGGCGCGAGCACCTTTGCGACCGTCTCCTCGATGGTGCGCGACGGCAGCGCCTCGGTCGACGGATAGACGGGCCGCATCCGCTCGCTGCGCGCGGCGGGGGCGCGCTCCTCGACGACCTCCGTCCACTTCGCGTTCACGAACTCGAGGTAGCTGCGCTCGAGCTTCGCCTTACCCTCGACGATGCCTTGCTTGCCCGGGTGCAGCTTGCCGCGCAGCCACGGCATGTTGAAGAAGACGAGCCGCGCGGTGCCCGTGCCGTCGTCGAGCGTCGCCTCGAGGCGCGGCCGCTTGCCGAACGACGGGCGCACCGCTGCAAGCGTGCCGCGCACCGCGATATGCGCGGTGCGTTCGGCCGACGGCTTCGCCTCCAGCATGGCGACATGCGCCGCGATCGAGTCCTCGCCCGCCTCCTGCTCGACGCGGAAGGGGAAGTGGCGCAGGAGATCGCCGACCGTCGCGATACCGAGCGACGAGAACGCGCGGGCGCGCGCCTCGGAAAGCCCCGCCGCGGCGCGCAGCGGTTGCACGAGGATGTCGGCTTGCTCGGTCGGCATGCAGGACCACAGGCGCGATCGAGGTGCGTGCGTGTCGCATTCCTCCAACGGCGTTGCGGGAGCCGTACTATACGGCTCTGCGGCCATCCGCCCGATCTGAGAATCCCGTGAAGCGACCACCCTTCGATCCATCTCGCGCCAAGGGCAGCTCCTTCGAGGGAGGCTTGTTCGATCCGAAGCCTGTCGCGCCAGCCGCGTCGAGTCTGGCACCGTCGTCGGCGCCCGCTTCGGACGAGCGCGTGCCCGTGCCACCAGCGGCACCCCCAGCCGCGCCGAGCGACATGAGCGTCACCGATGCGAGCGCGCTCATCGAGCGCACGCTCGCAGACGGCATCCGCGGCCCGCTGCGCGTGCGCGGCGAGATCGCGAACCTCTCGCGCAAGAACCACTGGTACTTCTCGATCAAGGACGCTGCAAGCGTGCTGCGCTGCGTGATGTGGCAGAGCGACGCCTCGCGCGTCGGTTTCTCGCCGAAGGAAGGCGACGCGATCGTCGTCACGGGCAAGATCGGCCACTACGGCCCGCAGGGTTCGACGCAGCTCTACGCCACGAAGATGGAGCCGCAGGGGGTCGGTCTTCTCGAGCAGCGCTTCCAGGCACTCGTGAAGGAACTGCGCGAGAAGGGCTACTTCGAGGAGTCGCGCAAGAAGCCGCTGCCCGAGCACCCACGCCGCGTGGCGGTGGTGACGAGCGCAGCGGGCGCCGCGCTCCAGGATGTCGTCAAGACCGCGCGCGAGCTTCGCGCGGGCGTCGAGTTCGTCGTCGTCGATGTGCGCGTTCAGGGCGATGGCGCCGCCGAGCAGGTGGCTGCGGCGCTGCGCGCGATCGCGCGTCGGCATCGTGAACTCGAGATCGACGCCGTGATCGTGACGCGCGGCGGCGGTTCGCGCGAGGATCTCTGGGCGTTCAACGAGCGGGTGGTCGCCGACGCGGCCTTCGCGCTGCCGATCCCGCTTGTCGCCGCGATCGGCCACGAGGTCGACACGAGCGTGATCGAGCTCGTCGCCGACCGGCGCGCGAGTACCCCTACGCAGGCCGCGATGCTGCTCTTGCCCGACAACACTGCGCTCGCCGAGCGCTGCGACCGGCTCGCGCGCGAACTTCGCAACACGATGCGCTGGTCGCTGCAGGCGATGCGCGAGCGGTTGCGCGAACTCGAGTCGGCGCCTGCGCTCGCGAGCCCGGCGCTCCGCCTGGCGCGCGAGCGGAACGCGCTCGACGCGCTCGGCGCGCGCCTGCGCGAGGCGACCACAGGCGAGATCGCGCTCGGTCGGCGGTTGCTCGACGCACTGGCCACACGGCTCGTACGGCAGTCGCCCGCGGCGCGCGTGGCGGGGGCCCTCGCCCGCGTCGACGCGCTTCGACCGCGCCTCGCGCGGGCCGTCGCGCAGCGCCTCGCGTCGTCGCGCACCGAGGTCTCGTACCTCGAGCGGCGGCTGCGATCGGCCGGGCCCGAGGAGACGCTCGCGCGCGGCTACGCGATCGTGACCGATGAGAAAGGCGCGCTTGTCCGCAGCGTGTCGGCGGCGGGCGCCCGTGCCGGGGCTCGGATGACCGTGCAGGTCGCAGACGGCGCGATTCCCGTGCGGGTCGAGCAGGATGGACGCAAATCTGGAGCAGAGTCATGACGAAGAAGAAGACGAGCGAGGGCGCCGCTGGCGCAGAGTCCACAGGTGGCGGCGTCGATCCTGCGATCGCGGCCATGACCTACGAGCAGGCCGTGAAGGCGCTCGAGGAGCTGGTCGCGTCGATCGAGCAGGGCGAGGTCGGCCTCGAGGAGAGCCTCGCGAGCTACCGCCGCGGGGAGCAACTCGTGCGGCACTGCAAGGCGCTGCTCGACCGCGCCGAGACCACGGTGCGGCAGCTGTCGGTCGCCGAACTCGAGCAAGGCGCGTCGTGACGGCCGCCGCCGTGTCCGTGCGGGATTGCGCAGAAAGAGAGCGCCCGCAGCCGATATCGAGCGCTGTCCTCGCAGGCACTTTCCGTACCGATGAGCGCTGAAGTCCACGCCCACGCCCGATGAACAATCCAGACTTCAGCTATTTCCTCGCGAGCTGGGCGCCGACCCTCATCGGCACCGTGTTCGCATTCTGCTTCGGTGCGTGCGCGGGCAGCTTCCTCAATGTGCTCGTCTGGCGGCTTCCCACCGGCCAATCTGTCGTGACGCCTCCGTCGCGGTGTCCGCTCTGCGGCCACCGACTCTCGTGGCGAGAGAATCTCCCGATTCTCGGATGGCTGCTCCTCCGCGGACGCTGCAAAGCCTGCCATGCCAAGATCAGCGTGCAGTACCCGGCCATCGAGTTGCTGGTGGCGCTGCTCTTCGCGGCCGCCTTCCTGATCTTCTACGGACCGCTCGACCGCGGGCCAGGCGACTTCTTCCAGGATGCAGCGAGTCCGTGGTGGCATCTGCAGGGCTTTGAGCGCAGCTGGCCTGCATTCGTGGTCGTGGTGATCCTGATCTCCGGCCTCATCGCGATGACCTTGGTCGACGCGAAGACAATGCTCATCCCGCCCGAGATCCCGACGGTCGTCACGGTCGTCGCATTTGTCGGCTGGACGGCCCAGGGCTTCCTGCCTGAGTCACGCAACCTTCGCGACTATCTCCCCATACCCGCCGCCAGCTGGACCACGGGTTTCGCGGCCGCCGGCATGCTCATCGGCCTCGGGGTTTCCCGATGGCTGGTCGCCACCGGGCGCCTTCGCCACAGCTTTTCTGACTGGTACGACCATGTGAAGGAAGGCGACGACGGGTCGGCCTACCCGCATGCCCGTCGGGAGATGTTCGTCGAACTGGCCTTCCTGCTCCCAGGTCTCGCGGGCGCGGGCATCGCGTGCGTCGTCGCGGCATGGCTCGGCTACACCTCGTCCGACCCCGTTTGCCAGCCCATGACCCTCCTTGGGGGGTCGATGCTCGGCTGGATCGTGGGCGGCGCGCTGGTCTGGTCCATCCGAATCCTCGGCTCGCTCGCCTTCGGGCGCGAGGCGATGGGCCTCGGCGATGTGCATCTGCAAGCCGCTGTGGGTGCTGCGCTTGGGTGGAAGGTGGCGGTGCTCGCGTTCTTCCTGGCTGTCTTCCTCGCGCTGCTCTGGGCGATCGCGTCGATCGTGCTCCGGCGCTACGCCAAGTTCTTCCAGAAGGAAATCCCGTTCGGACCGCACCTCGCGGCGGCGGCGATCCTGTTCGTGGTTGCCCGAGGACCCGTCGTGGCGTCGGTCGACGGCTTCCACCGCGGGGTGGTGGCGGTTCTCGAACGGATGCTGGGCGTGGAACTCGATGCCGCGGAAAATCCCGAGCGTTCCTTGCCTGCACAACTTGCGCAACCGCGCGATCAACGGTGAAATGCGGCGACCCGCGGGCGAAGCACTCGGAGACGGATCTCCGGTCGCCTGCACGCCTCTCTTTGGAAGGGATGCCACCGACATGTCCGGCACGATGTTCCGATTCACCTCAGTCCTTCTCGCGGCGGTCGCCGCGGGCTCGTTCCTCGGCGGCTGCAGCAGCGCCCAGAAGGACGAGCTTGCCATGCTCAAGGAAGAAAACGCCCAGCTCGCCATCCAGCGCGACGAAGCGCGCAGCGCGCTCGAGTCGAGCGAGGCCGAGCGTCGTCGTCTCGAGCAGGAGAACGGCAGCCTCCAGGCGCGCTCGAACGAGCAGCCGCCCGCCGTCAACGCCACGCCCGTCGCTCCTGGGCCGAAGCTCGACCTCCCCGAGGGCGTGACCGCAGAGAACCGCAATGGCACGATGGTGCTCACCATCGAGGGCGATGTCCTGTTCGACTCGGGCAAGGCGACGCTGAAGCCCGACGCGAAGAAGACGCTCGACAAGGTCATCTCGGAGCTCAAGAAGAAGTACCCGACGAACAAGCTTCGTCTCGCGGGCTTCACCGACACCGATCCGATCAAGAAGAGCGGATTCAAGACGAACTACCACCTCGGCTTCGAGCGTTCGTTCAGCGTCGGTCAGTACCTCTCGACGAAGGGCATCGAGGAGGCGCGCATCGAGTACTCGTCGTTCGGCCCGAATGCGCCGAAGCAGTCGAAGAAGGAATCGCGTCGCGTCGAGATCGCGATCGTGAACAACTGAGCCGTCTCCAGTGAATCAAGCAGCCGCCCGCGATCGCGGGCGGCTGCTTTGTTTTTCTCGCGCACATTCGCGTCCAGCCTGGGTCCGTGCGGCCCGAAGCCGCACCGCGCTTACTTCGGGAACAACTCCACATCGATGCCCTCTGCGCGGATCTTGTCGAGCAGCAGGTTCACCTTGGCGAGCGCCTCGTCGAGTCGCTTCGCTGCGTCGGCAAGGCCGTCGTAGAGCGCGGGGTCCTTCATCAGCTTGCCGACGGTTCCATCGCCCGTGCGCGCCGCGACGAGCATCTGGTTGAGCTGGTCAAGCGCGGCTTCCGCGCGGGTCAGCACGGGAAGCGCGTTGGCCTTGAGTTCGTTCGCGTCGGCCGCCAGCGAGTCGGCGAGCGCGGTGATGCGGTTGGCCGTCACGGCCGCGTCGCGCATCAATTCGCTCGCGCCGTGGGCCGTGTCGCGGATGTCGGTGCGCAGCTGCTCGTCGTCGAGCCATGACTGTGCGCTCACCATGGCGCGGTCGGCCGAGGCAAGCGTCTCGTTGAGCTTCCGCAGCGCCGCACGGAGGCTGTCGGGGCTTGGCTCCTCGCCCGGCTTCGGGGGCGCGACGAGTTCGTTGATGTTGCGCGCGAGGAGTCCGACATCCTCGAACGCGTCGACGACGGGCCTGATGCGGGTGTCGAGCTGCTCGACGAGTCTGTTCTCGATCGACTGGACGCGGCCGCGGAGGGGGTCCTTCGCGTCGGTCGGGTAGTTCTTGGGGGGATCCGACAGCGGCAGCTGCGCCGTGAACTCGAGCCGCGCGCCCGAACCAAGGAGCGACGACTGCACGGTCGGCACGCTCGGATCAGGAATGCGGATCTCCTCGTCGATCAGCGCAGTGATGAGCACCGGGTGGTCGCGGTCGCTCCAGAAGCGGATGCTGTCGATGGCGCCGACGGGAACGCCGTTCACCGTGACGAGGCTGCCCTTGCGCAGTCCGCCGGCTTCGTTCATCGCGACCTGGATCGACCAGCGCGGGGAGAGGAACGGCTCGATCTCGCCGAACAGGAACAGGAGCAGCGCGCCGCCGCCAAGGGCGCCGATCGTGCAGGCTCCGACAAGCACATTGCGAACGCGTTCTCTCATCGCTTGCCTCCGGACAGCTTCCTGTCCTTCACGATCTGCGCGGCGTCGACATTCGTCGAAGTCACCTCGCGGATCGCCTTGAGCTCGTCATCGCTCGCTTCTCCGCGCAGGAACCGGCTGACGACCGGATCGGTGGAGTTGCGGAACTCTTCCGGTGCGCCCTCGAGGACAACATGCCCTTCGTGCAGCATCACCATGTGGTCTGCGACCTTGAATGCACTGATCAAGTCGTGGGTGACCACGATACTCGTCACATTGAGCTCCTGCTCGAGCTTGAGGATCAACTCATTGATCACATCCGATCGGATCGGGTCGAGGCCCGTCGTCGGTTCGTCGTAGAGGATCACCTTGGGGTCGAGGATGATGGCGCGTGCGAGCGCAACGCGCTTCTGCTGGCCACCCGAGAGTTCGGACGGGAACTTCTCGATCGTCTCCTCGAGGCCCACGAGCCGAAGCACGCGGCGGACGCGCTGTTCCTCGCCGTACGGATTGCTGCCCTCGAGCTCCCGCAGCGGGAACGCGATGTTGTCGCGGACACTCATCGAGTCGAACAAGGCTCCCTGCTGAAAGAGGAAGCCGAACTGTCGGCGGATCGGGCCGAGCCGACGCTCCGAGAGCGTGTCGATTCGCTGCGACTCGTAGAAGACCTGCCCACGGTCGGGCCGCAGGAGTCCGACGAGGTGCTTGAGCATGACGCTCTTTCCGCATCCGGATGGCCCGAGGACGACCGTGGTCTTGCCCCGCGGGAAGGACAGGGAGATCCCCTTGAGCACCCGATGCCGGCCGAAGTGCTTCACGAGCCCCTCGATGCGCACAGGTGCATCCGCGGCAGCGAAGGGCTGCACGGTCGGACTTGGCTCGTCTGGTCGCTCGGGCTCGCTCATGGAAGTATGATCGGGGGAAGTGATACCCGAACCGCAGATTACGGTCACGCATACCGGTCCCGTCTTTACGGTCGAGCGGCTGCGGCTGCCTCACCCGCGGCCCGAGCTGGGCGAACCGACGATGGTGAAGGATGTCGTTCGGCATCCGGGCGCCGTGGCGGTCATTGCCGTCCGCGACGACGGCCAGCTGGTCCTCGTGCGAAACCGCCGGGTCGCCGTGGGCCGGGCGCTGCTGGAGTTCTGCGCCGGCAAGCTCGAA
Source organism: Planctomycetota bacterium (assembly GCA_041161465.1). Classification (GTDB taxonomy): domain Bacteria; phylum Planctomycetota; class Phycisphaerae; order Phycisphaerales; family SM1A02; genus QWPT01. Next base: position 8,357 of record JBEAUK010000175.1, read on the forward strand.
AGGGGCGAGGATCCCCGTGCGGCGGCGGCGCGTGAACTCGAGGAGGAGACTGGGTACGCGGCGGGCAGCGTCGAGCCGCTCGGCCAGTTCTTCACTTCGCCCGGATTTGCCGATGAGCGTATGCATGTCTTCCTCGCGACCCAACTCCGCCCCGTGCCGCAACGGCTCGAGCCAGGCGAGGAGATCGAGGTCGTGTTGATGACCCCGACCGAACTCGAGCAGGCGATGGCGACCGGCGCCATCGAGGACGGCAAGACCCTCGGGTCCTACCTGCTTTGGAAGCTCCGCGGCGACCGCGTGGCGGGGGGGCGCCCATGAGCGCGTGGGACGACCCGGCACCCGCAGGGCGACCGGCCGGTTTCAGCGGCGACTGGCGCGGCACCAAGCCGACCTTCGACGACCCGATGTCGTGGGCATTCCCCGTGTTCCGTGTCTCGCGGATCACCGTGCGCGTCCACCTCTTCTTCCTGGCGTTCATCCTCGCCATGCTGGCGCGCGCCGCGAGCGTGGGGTCCGACGCTTCCTTCGGGCTTCTTCCGACCGCGATCGGATTGACGGCGCTCTTCCTCGTCGTGCTCCTGCATGAGTTCGGCCACTGCTTCGCCTGCCGCGCCGTCGGCGGCCGCGCCGACGAGATCCTCCTCTGGCCGCTTGGCGGCCTCGCGTCCTGCTCGCCCCCAGAGCGCCCGAATGCGCATCTCTGGACGGCGATCGGCGGTCCGCTCGTGAATGTCGCGCTGATCGCGGTCCTGACGCCCCTCATCGGAGTGTGCAGCGGGCAGTGGCTCGGGCTTGCGATTCCAAACCCGTTCGACCTCGGCGGGATGATGCAGCGGGAGGACATCGGCCCGGGGAGCGTCGTCGGCGAGGCGATCTGGACGACGATCACCGGCAACGAGGGATCCGAAGCCGCCGCCTGGATCGACCTGTCGGTCATCCTCCTCAACTACATCTCGTGGACGCTGCTGCTGTTCAATCTGATCCCGATGTTCCCGCTCGACGGCGGCCGCATCGTGCAGGCGCTGCTCTGGAAGCGCCACGGCTACGCGCGCTCGATGCGGCTTGCGTGCCGCAGCGGGCTTGTCGGCGCGGTGCTCGTCGGCATCTTCGCGCTGGCAAGCGACAGCACCACCATGCTTGCGATCGCGCTCTTCGGCGGCGTCGTCTGCTTCACCACCGCCAAGCAGGTTGAGCTCGAGCGGGACTACCTCGGGTTTGATCCGGATCCGGCCGAGCTCGCCGCGATCGAGGAGGAGCTCGAGCCGACGCCGCAGGGCAAGCGCGAGCGCAGCAGCGCGCCTGCACGCGGCGCGGTGGCCTCGGAGGCTGACGCAGAGATCGATGCGATCCTCGACAAGATCGCCAAGCAGGGAATCGGCAGCCTCACCGCTGCGGAGCGTGAGGCGCTGCAGCGCGCGACGGATCGGCGACGCGGGTCGAGCCCCGGCGGCTCCGCAGGCGACCCGCCTGAGCGCGGCTGACCGACGCGACGCTGCGAAGTCCGTACACTCCGCTCATGGGTCTTGCGGACAGGGACTACACACGATCGACGCGATTTGCAGGCGCGCGCGGCGCGCCGAGAGGCGGCGGTTGGCTTTCGCGGACACCGATCGGCGGTCTCGGTCGCCTTTCCGCCAACTCGATCCTCATCATCCTCTGCTGCGTCGTGTTTCTGCTCGACGGATGGCTGCCCAAGACGCCTGTGCAGCTCTCGCAGTGGCGTGTGACGCAAGGGCAGGAGCAGGCGTGGGAAGACCTTCAGCGCGCGCACGGCGCCGTGAGGATGATCGCGCTCTCGCCGAATCCGCAGGGAATCGGGCGTTGGTTCGTCTGGCCCGGCAGCCTTCCGCCCGAACTCGCGCTGAATGTGGACCCGATCGCGGAGGCTGACTACCTGATGGTGTCACCGTTGCGCGCGTGGCTTCAGTTCACCACGGCGCAGGCGATCGTTTCCTTCGCGCCCGATGGCACGATGCAGGGACTCCAGTTCTGGCGATTCATCGGCTACGGCTTCCTGCATGTCGGGTTGTCGCACATCATCTTCAACATGATCGGCCTCTGGGTCTTCGGAGGCATCGTCGAGGAACGGTTCGGACGACGAAGGTACTTCGCGATCTTCGCGGTGAGCGTCGTCGCGGGCGCGCTTCTCTTCCTGCTCCTCAACGCCTTCGGCGTCGCGCTCGGCTCGGGCGGCGGCATGAACATTCCGGGGCTGCTCTCGAGCGATCCGTACACGCCGCTCGTCGGCGCGAGCGCGGGCGTGTACGGCATCATCCTCGCTGCGGCCTGGCTCGCCCCCGACGAAGAGGTTCTGCTCTTCTTCATCTTGCCGATGAAGATTCGCACCCTGGCGCTGCTGCTGCTTGGAATCGCCGTGTTCGCGCTGCTCACCTCGGGGCGCAACGCCGGCGGCGAGGCTGCGCACCTCGGTGGCGCCATCGCGGGCTGGTGGGTCGCGCGGCGGCCTCATCTCCTCGACGACTTCTTCGATCTCTTCGGGCGACGCGTCTCGCCGCGCAGCTCGCGGCCGCTCCCGGTCGACGAGCGGGAGATCGACCGCATCCTCGACAAGGTGCGAAACAAGGGACTTGCATCGCTTTCCGAGCGTGAGCGCGAGACGCTTCGCGCTGCAAGCAGCGGCGGACCGAACGGGCGGGGCGTGCATGGGCGCGACTGAGCAGGCGGTTCGTTTCGAGATCCTCGCACGCAGCGCTGCCACGCGCGCACGGCTCGGTCGCGTGACGACGCCGCACGGATCATTCGACACGCCTGCCTTCATGCCGGTCGCGACCGCGGCGACGATGAAGGGCCTCACGCCCGACCAGATCGCCTCGACCGGTTCGCAGATCATCCTCAACAACGCCTATCACCTCATGCTGCGTCCGACCGCTGAGCGCATCGCGCACTTCGGCGGAACACATGAGTTCATGCGCTGGTCGAAGCCGATCCTCACCGACTCCGGTGGCTTCCAGGCGTGGTCGATGTCCGAGGGCACGAAGCTGACGGAGGAAGGCGTCGAGTTCCGCTCGTTTGTCGACGGCTCGAAGATCATGCTGACGCCCGAGCGCTCGATCGAGGTGCAGAACCTGATCGGCGCCGACATCATCATGGCCTTCGACGACTGCCCGCCAGCGCTCGAGCCTGAACGCGCGCCCGACGACCCGCAGATGTCGCGCAAGCGTCGGTCGAAGCCCGAGGAGCATGCCAAGCGCGTTCGAGAGGGCGTCGATCGCACCGCGCGTTGGCTCGAGCGGTGCGTCAGGGCGCATCGGCGGACCGATGCGCAGGGACTGTTCGGCATCGTGCAGGGCGGCACCGACCTCGAGCTCCGCGCGCGCTCGATCGAGCAGGTCTGCTCCCATGACCTCCCCGGCTACGCGATCGGCGGGGTCGCGGTCGGCGAGTCCCCCGACGAGATTCACCGCACCGTGGCGGCGGTCGCGCCCCTTCTCCCGGACGGTCGCCCCAGGTATCTGATGGGGGTGGGCTACGAGCGGGACATCCTGGCGGCGGTTCGGGCTGGGGTCGACATGTTCGACTGCGTCCTCCCGACCAGGAACGGGCGGAAGGGCTACGCCTTCACCGCGGCTGGGGCGGTCCGCATCCGGAACGCCTGCCACACCCTCGACCGGGGCCCCCTTGACCCCGCGTGCGACTGCCTTGCCTGCGCCGGGGGCTTTTCGAGGGGTTATCTCCGCCATCTGTTCATGGCCGAGGAGCTCCTCGGACCCACCCTCCTGAGCATCCACAACATCCGCCACTTCCAAAGGTTGATGGTGGACATCCGGGCTCGAATCCTAGATGATGCGTGGCTCGACCTTGAACGCAGGTGGCCCGTCCTCGGGTTGCCGGCGGTTGCGGTCGGAACCCCTGCGGAGACCTCTGAGGAGGGCTCGGGCGAGGGGGGCTGAA
>JBEAUK010000005.1:0-32329 GCA_041161465.1 Planctomycetota bacterium
GCTCATCGTGCTGGCCGCAATGCCCATCTGGGTCGTCGGCGGCGTCATGTTCGTGTTCGCGCCCGCGATCGGGCGCGCCATGAAGATCGCCGAGCCAATCGAGCCGGCGAAGGTGATCTTCTGGGCGTACCTCGGCGTCGTCGGCGGCGACATCGTGAGCGGCACGGTGTCTCAGTTCCTCCAGAGCCGAACGCGCACCATCATCGGATTCCTCGCGTTCCTGGCCGCGTCGCTCGCGATCTTCTTCGCCGTCGCTCCCAAGAGCCCGGCGCACTTCTACGGGATGATGTGCGTTGTCGGCGCAGCGACCGGCTACTGGGCGATCTTCGTGACCACCGCCAGCGAGCAGTTCGGGACGAACCTGCGCGCCACCGCGGCGACCAGCGCGCCGAACTTCGTGCGCGCGACCGCGGTTCCGATCACATCGATCTGGCTCGCGATCAAGGGCACGCAGGATGCGCCTATCCTCGGAGCGGTGACGGCGACCTGGGTGCTCGGCATCTGCTGCGTCGCTGTCGGCATCATCGCCGCGCTCGCGCTCGACGAGACCTTTCACCGCGACCTCGACTACCTCGAGCACTGATCCTTCACGAGCGAGCCCACATGCACATCGCATCACTCCTTGTCCTCCTGCTCGCCACCGAGACGATCGATCCCGCAGCGGTCGCACGCAAGCCCGATGCCGGAACGCTTGCGTCGTTCCACGAGCTGCTCGCGAGCGAGCCGCATGTCGCCGGCACTCCTGGCGACGCGCGCACGATCGCGCGCCTTCGCGACGCATTCGTGAAGATGGGCGAGGGCGTGCCCGGCTGGTCGGTCGAGGTTCAGGAGATCTATCCGCTGCTTTCGCGTCCCGTGAAGGCGAAGCTGGAGATCGTCGGCGTCGACCTCGCCGCGTCCGATGCATCGGCGCCGCCGCGGCGCGGAGTGCTGCCGCTCCCGATCATGGAGCCAAACCTCGCGATCGACCCCGCGACCGCGCATCCCGATCTCGACATCGCGTGGAACGCGTGGAGCGGTTCAGGCACGGTCGAGGCGGGCGTCGTCTATGTGAACTACGGGCGCAGGGAGGACTTCGAGCAGCTCGCCAGGCTGGGCATCGACCCACGCGGCAAGATTGCGCTCGCGCGCTACGGCGGGAACTTCCGCGGCTACAAGGCGAAGTTCGCAGAGGCCGCGGGTTGCGTCGGGCTCGTCATCTTCACCGACCCAGCCGATGCAGGTTTCGTGAAGGGCAAGACCTGGCCCGACGGCGGCGGCTGGGCGAACGCGGATTGCGTCCAGCGCGGCTCGCTCATCACGCTTCCATACATCGGCGATCCGCTGACGCCGGGGCGGGAGGCGACGAAGGACGCGGAGCGCGTGCCGCTTGACTCGATCAAGCTGCCGGGCATCCCCGTGCAGCCGATCGGATACGGCGCCGCACGCGAGATCCTCTCGCGCATGAAGGGCGCGGAGAGCCCCAAGGAGTGGCGCGGTGGACTTCCAACCGAGTATCGCCTCGACGACCCCGAGCTCAGGCTTCATCTCTCCGTCGAGCAGACGCGCGAGATCCTGCCGACGGCGAATGTGATCGCACGGCTCGAGGGCGCGGTCCGTCCCGAGGAGAGCGTGATCGTCGGCGCGCACCACGACGCGTGGTGCTTCGGCGCCGCCGACCCGCTCGCCGGCACGATCTGCATGCTCGAGGCTGCGCGCAACTTCGCGAGCCTCGCGCGCGAGGGCAAGCGACCGGACCGCACGCTGGTCTTTGCTGCGTGGGGCGCGGAGGAGTACGGCATCTTCGGATCGACTGAGTTCGTCGAGCGCGATGCAGCCGCACTCTCGCGCGGCGCCGTCGCGTACATCAATCTCGACATGACCGCCATGGGCCTGAAGCCTGGCGGCGCGGTGAGCCCCACGCTCCGCGACGCGGTTGCGAAGGCTCTGGCGCACGCACCCGATGCGAGTGGCGACTCCACGGCGCTCGAGATCTGGGCGAAGGGCGAGAACGGCGACCCGAAGTTCGGCGACCTCGGCGGAGGAAGCGACCATGTCGCGTTCTGGTGCCACGCCGGCGTGCCGTCGATCGCGCTCTCTGCGGGCGGCAGCGCAGGCACGAGCTATCACTCGAACTACGACACCGTTGCGTGGTACCGCGCGATCGTGGGCGAAGACTACGCGTCTGCGCGCCTGGTCACGGGAATCGTGAACTCGCTTGTCGCGACGCTGGCCGATGCCGGCACGGCGCACATCTCCGTCACCGAGCTTGTCGACGACGGACTCGCGCAAGCCGCGAACCTGCGCGAGCTCGCCAAGGCGCGCAACCTCGGCGAGACAGGCGAACTTGCCGACACCCTGATCGACACGATCCTCGCGACCTTCCGCACGATGCGCGGCTTTGCGGTCAAGGCCGACGCCCGAATCGCGAGCGCCCCACGCGCCAACGATGGCGCAGACCTTTGGTCGCTGCGCACGATCTGGATGAGCGAGCAGGGGCTCGATGGTCGTCCGTGGTTCCGCAACCTCCTGGCGGCCACCGATCGCGACTCGGGGTACGCGACCTCGACCTGGCCGGTCCTGCGCGAGGCGCTCCTCGACGCGAAGCCGGGCGACCCTGCGTCGCGGCAGCGAATCATGGACGCTGCGGGCGCCTACCTCGAGGCGCAGGCAGCCACCTACGCGGTGCTTGACCGGCTGCTCGTGGCGGAGTCTGCTTCGCGCGAGGCGCCCTCGGACACCCCGAGCCCCTCTGGGAGCCGCTGAAGGCGGTTTTCGGACGCACAACCCACCGCCCCTCGCCGGTTGGGCAGCCGCGTCACAAGCGGAGCGACGGATTGCACGAAACGGGAACCTTCGGTGCGGGCGGAGCGTGGAATCGACCGTATTCTTCGACCGACCGTCGCGGCTCTCCCTTTGGGCGTTCCGCGAGGGTCGGGCGCATCAAGCGTGCACAGCCGTCGTTCGATGGAAGGAACGACGGCGGATGGATCCCGCAGCCAGCTGGGGCGGGGCGTCGCCCGAAAGCCCGAACACCGATTCGATGATTGAGAGTCCCATGAAGATGACCGCGCTCAAGAACCTCGCCATCGCCGCCATCGCCGCCTCCGCCACCCTCGCTGCGGCTCCGTCCGCCGAGGCGCAGGTTGTGAATGTCCGCACCGACCGGATCGTCTCCGGCCTCACCTACCCAGTCTTCGTCACGCACGCGCCAGGCGACACCTCTCGCCTCTACATCGTGCTCAAGGGTGGCTCGATCCGCATCTTCGACCTGACCACCAACACGCTGCTCCCAACGCCGTTCCTCTCGTTGACCGTCTCGGGCGGCACCAGCACCAGCGACGAGCGCGGACTCCTCGGCCTTGCCTTCGACCCGGGCTACGCGAAGAACGGCCAGTTCTACATCTACTACACGGGTCCGAACACGAATGTGCTCGCGCGCTACACGCGCTCGGCGTCGAACCCGAACGTCGCGAACGCGGCCGGCAATGTCATGATGAGCTGGTCGGATCCGTTCACCAACCACAACGGCGGTTGGCTCGGCTTCGGTCCCGACGGCAACCTGTACATCGGCGTCGGTGACGGCGGCTCCGCGAACGATCCGAACGGCGCGGGGCAGAGCCTCACGACGCGCCTGGGCAAGATGCACCGCATCAAGCCGACGGTCGGCGGCACGACGCCCTTCTACACGATTCCCGCCGGCAACCCGTTCGCGGGCGGCGCGAGCACGATTGACGACGAGATCTGGGCGTACGGTCTCCGCAATCCGTGGCGCAACTCCTTCGACCGCGCGACGGGCGACCTGTGGATCGCCGATGTCGGTCAGAACGCCGTCGAGGAAGTCAACTTCCAGGCCGCGAGCGCTACGGGTGTCCGCAACTACGGCTGGCGCTGCATGGAAGGCGCGAACTGCACCAGCCTGAGCGGCTGCACCTGCAACGCAGCGTCGCTCACGATGCCGATCCGCACCTATACGCATGTGTCGGGAACCTCGGGTGGCTTCTCGATCACCGGCGGCTATGTCTACCGCGGTTGCCGCATGCCGCAGCTCCAGGGCACCTACTTCTACGCCGACTATGTGAACAACAATGTGTGGAGCTTCCGCTACAACTCGGCGACCAACACGCAGTCCGAGTTCACGCTGCGCAACTCGCAGATCACGCCGTCGCTCGACAGCTTCACCGTGAACCAGATCGTGTCGTTCGGCGAAGACGCCAACGGCGAGCTGTACATCGTCGACCAGGGCTCGGGCACCGACGGCCAGATCTTCAAGATCGTGCCGACGACGGGCGACGGAACCTGCGCTCCGCCGTGTGCGCCGGCCGACCTCGACTGCAACGGATCTGTGAACGGCGCCGATCTCGCCAGCCTGCTCAACAACTGGGGCGGAACTGGCATCGGCGACATCGATGGAAACGGCTCCGTGGACGGCGCCGACCTCGCGGCCCTGCTCAACGCCTGGGGCTGATCCTGCACCAACGCTCGCACGGGGCCCCGCACATGCGGGGCCCCGTGTCTTTTGAACGCGTGGCCCGCCGTGCGCCCTGTCACCTTGGAGTCCGCGCCCGATTGCGGACTCTGCGGGAATCGAGCGAATCTTCGCTCGACTATCGTGCATCGCCCCGCAGTACGATCTTGCACCCACTTCGCGACCGCATCTCACCTCCTGGTGTCTTCATGAGCCTGTCCCGAAACAACTCCCTCGCTCGTCGTGCACTCATGCTCATCGCGGCCAGCAGTTGCGTCGCAGCTTCCACCGCGCCGTGGCGGGCGGCCTTGGCCGCTCCGGCAGCGCAGCAGGGCGCCACGCAGCAGCAGCCGGCCATCATCACCGTCGCGCCGGCGCTCGTTGATCTCGGCGTCGTGCAGCCCGGCTCGACCAACCCCGCGAAGTTCACGCTGATCAACACCGGCAACATGCCTGTCTCGGTGCAGGGCGCCGTGCCCAACTGCAAGTGCACCAACATCACCCCCGTGCAAGGCAAGGTGATCGCGCCGGGCGGGACGCTCGAGATCGAGGCGTCGCTCGCCGCACCGCGCGTGCCGGGCGAGAAGGAAGCGGTCGTGTTCATCTCCTTCGCGAACGCCGCGCCCGTGCAAGCGAAGATCAAGGGCGAGGTTCGCCTTCCCGTCCTCGCAACGCCGCCCTATGTCGATGCGCTGCGCGATGTCACGAGCGGAACCATCACGCTCAAGGCGACCGACGGCAAGCCGTTCACCGTGCTTCGAAGCGGTGGCGCCGCGCCTGTGTTCGTCGGGTTTGACCCGGCGAAGGACGCGCCGCGCGCCGAGTACCGCATCTCGTGGAACCTTGCGGGCCGTACGCCCGAGCAGATGCCGCTCTGGTGGTTCGTGTGGACCGACCGCGCCGACTGCGACGCGATTCCGCTGCGCGTGCGCGACGAGGCGACCGGCAGCAAGAACGACATGGAGCGCTTCAAGCGGTTCTGGATCGTCAAGGAGTCGCTGGTGATGGCGGGCCGCGGCTCGGTCGGCGCGCCGCACAAGGCCGAGATCGAGCTCGAGCACTACAACCCGCCGAAGCGCGGGAGTGTCGAGAATCCGTCGTGGCGCGAGGTGCGCGGCGTGAAGTCGCTCAACCCCGATGTCGAGGTGCGGTTCATCGGCAAGCGCGACGCCGGCGTCGACGGCTGCATGCTCGAAGTCGAGTTCACCGCGAAGCGTGCAGGCCCGATCGAGGGACTGCTTGAGATCGAGACCGCGACCGGCAAGGGAGCCGTTCCCTTCGCCTACTTCGCGACCACGGGCTGACAACGCCATGCAGCGATGGGCGACCAGTGCATCCGCGTTTGCGGATCTGCTCGAAACCGCGGCGGAAGCCATGCGGAGTTCGCCGCTTCGCGACCATTGCACGCTGCGGCTTCCGCGCCACGGACGCCTGCTCGCCACCGGCGACATCCACGACAACCAGCTGCACCTCGAAGCCGTGGTGCGCGCCGCGCGACTCTCGCGCTCGACCGACAACCATGTCGTGCTGCACGAACTGATCCACGGCGATCGCCTCGTCAGCGGCATGGACATGAGCCATCGCATGCTTGCAAAGGTCGCCGAGCTGGTGATCGCGCATCCCATGCAGGTGCATCCGATACTCGCGAACCACGAGATCGCGCAGTACCGCCGCCAGCACATCTCGAAGGGCGCCGGCGACAACCTGCAGCTCTTCGACGCGGGCCTCGAGTGGGTGTACGGCGAGGAAGCCGAGGTCGCCGCCGAGGCGATCGGCGCTTTCGTGCGTGCGATGCCGCTCGCGCTGCGTTGCGAGAACGGCACGATGGTGTCCCACTCGCTGCCGGCTGCCGCGCAGATGCCGTACTTCGATCTCGGCGTTCTTGGCCGCGACCTCGTCGAGGAGGACTTCGACAGTCCGACGGGCGCCGCGTACATCATGACCTGGGGGCGGAACCATCCGCCTGAGCACCTCGAGGCGCTCGCGCGGGCATGGGGCGTCAAGCTCTTCATCGTCGGGCATGCGCACGCCAGCGAGGGCATCGACTTGAGGCCGCCGAATCTCGTCATCCTCAACACCGACCACAGCCAAGGAAGGGTGCTGGAGATCGACCTTGCGGCCGATGCACCAGAGGCTGCGTCGCTCGTCGGCCGCGCGATGCCGGTCCAGTCGTACTTCGATCTCGACAGCCTCGCCGGTGGCGATGGACGGCACGCGTGAGCGGCGCGCTCCAGCGCCCCATGCTGCTCGTCGACTGCTCGCAGCGCGAGTGTGTTCTGGGGCTCGCCGTTCCAGAAGGCGCACGCCGCACGACCGTCACAAGCCGCCGATTCGTTCCGGACATGCACGCACCGCGCGAGGCTTTCTGGGACGAGCTCCGCGCCCTGATGTCCGGCACGGGGCTTGGCGTCGAGCCGCGTGAGCTTGGCTCCGTGGCGGTCGCGGTGGGGCCTGGTGGCTTCACGGGGCTGCGCGTCTCGGTGGCGTTTGCGAAGGCGTTGGCGTTGGCGCGCGGGATCTCGGTGATTCCAGTGCCTTCTGCGCTGATCTTCGCCGCATCGGAAGCCGCCCGCGACGCCGAGAACAAAGGTCCACGGCTCGTGGCGCTGGCCGCGAAGGGCCAGACCGCGTGGGTGGCGCTCGTCGGCTCCGAGCATCGCTTCGAGCGTGAGGGACAGGTGCTTGATGGTGTCCGATTCGAGGCGCTGGCGGCAGAGACGGCGGCGCGACGCGGCACGCTTCTCGCCGACGAGCACCTCGATGGCGGGTTCGTGGAGCAGGCGCGAAAGGTCGGACTTCCACGCGCCGGGCTCGCGGTCGATGTGGGCGCTTTTGCCATGATTTCCGCAGAAATCCTGCGTGTCGGCGGTGCGGTCCACCCGGCGGAGCTGCTCCCGATCTATGCACGAGAGCCCGAGGCGGTGACAAACTGGCGCGCGCGCGCGACACAGCGCGGCGGCTAGTTCGCAGACCTGTTCCGCGCACTTTTTGCGCCGAAGTTCGGGCGCATCATCGAACGCATCGCGACACACGGTACAAGCCAACCATGCGCGGATTCGCGTGGCGTGAAAGCGCCTCAAGCGGTCGATGGCGAGCCTGATCGCTCCGATCAACGGTGTGGCTCCGTGGTTCGTCCGCGGTGCCGACAGCATGGTTGCCACCGGCGTCGAGCCGCGGGCTGAGAAAGATGAGCACTGCGTGCCGCGCGATCGCGCGTCCGCAGTGTGGAGAGGGGTCTCGTTTCGTGACCCGACGGAGCCGTACCGTCGGATCGTGCGACGAGCCCCAACCAGGAGGGGAAAGTCGTGCACTATCAGGGTTCCAACGATTCATCCGGCGACGCGCCAAACAACGGCCAGGGACGCGAGGTTTCTCGCCCCGCTGCCCGTGACGAGGTGCCGCTCGGCAAGCAGCGTGAGCCGAATGGCATGACCGCGCTCTGCGTGGGACTCGACTGCGTGCAGGAGGTTCGCCTCGGCGCACTGCTCGACGAAGCAGGCGTGCGTCACGACAGCGTCGAGCCCGCGTCGGAGGCGCTCGCGCACCTCGTGGCGAACCCGACCGACTTCATCTTCATCGCATCGGGCGTGCGTCCGCAGGAGTTCGCACCGCTCGCCGCGCAGGCTCGGCGCATCTCTGCCGCGACCAAGGTCGTGGTGGCTGGCCCCACGCCGTCGGCCGACGAGTTGCTCGCCGCCGTGCGTGCCGGCGCGGTCGACTGGATCGATCCATCCGACGATGCGGACAGCGTGCTCGCACGGATCCGCTCGGTGGCGGACGCGATCAACGACGAGCGCCGACGCGACGAGCGACTCACGCGCCTGAAGGGCATCTGCCAGAAGCTCGTCGTTCACCGCGATGAGTTCACGCGCCAAGTCGACGAGTTGCACCAGGGTCTCCACACGGCCGTTCACGGCGTGCAGGAGCGAGTCGACGAGGCCGAGATCGCCGGCGAGTTCCGCGGCCTTCTCTCGCAGGAGCTCGATGTCGAGGACCTGTTGCGCACGGCGCTCCAGTATCTGCTCACCAAGACCGGCCCGACCAACGCGGCCGTCTACCTGCCCGGCTCGAAGCCGAGCCAGTTCGGTCTCGGTGCCTATGTGCACTATGACTGCCCGCGCACGACCGCGCAGCCGCTGCTCGACCGACTCGGCGAGGAGATCTGCGAGCGACTGAGCCATCGTCAGGACATCATCCGCTTCACCGACACGCGCGAGTTCGTGCATGCGATCGGCATGGCGGGGGCGGTCCTCGAGGACACCGAGCTCGTCGCATGGAGCGCGCTCAACGAGGGCGAGTGCATGGCGGTCTTCTTCATGTTCCGCAATCGCGCAGAGCCGTTCAAGGACGAGCTCGCCGCACTCATCGATGTGCTGCGGCCGATCTTCGGCGCGCAGATGGCCAAGCTCGTGCGGATCCATCACCGGTCGAGCTTCAAGTTTCCGAAGCTTCAGTCGGATGCGGATGAGGCGGAGGACGCCGACGAGGACGAGGACGAGGGCGAGAGCTGGCGCGACGCGGCGTGATCGAGCGCCCGCCGTCGGGGCGGCTCGCTTCGGCGCGCATCGCGTCGGAAGGAGTTCCCGCACGCGCGACGGCTTTATCATGTCGCCCATGCCACGCCGCACCATCGCAGAGTTCCGCGCCGACCGCGCGAAGGGCCAGGAAGCGCTTCTCTCCGCCGACCACCTCGGGCTGAAGCGCTTTCTTCGTCTCGATTCCGCCACCTACGAGGACGGCCCGCTCGATGCGCGCACCAAGGAACTGCTCGGCCTCGTCGCCAGCGCAGTGCTGCGCTGCAACGACTGCATCGACTACCACCTCGAGCAGTGCGTGAAGGCGGGATTCACCCGCGAGCAGATCGTCGACGCGCTCAATGTCGCGCTTGTCGTCGGCGGATCGATCGTGATTCCGCACGCGCGTCACGCGATGCTCTCGCTCGACGAGTTGCTTGCAGAGAAGGCCGCCGGCGCGCTGCCCGCATGAGCGCGGGCTGCGTCAGATGCGCTTGGCGCGGACGAGGATGGTCACGCCGCCCTTCACGCGATCGCCCTTTGCCACGCAGATCTTCTCGACCTCCGAGGTGGGGACGATGAGCTCGGTGGTCGAGCCGAACTTGATCATGCCGTAGCGCTCGCCGCGCGTGAAGCGCTGGCCGGCCGCGATCGGGCAGACGATGTGGCGGGCGACCTTGCCTGAGATCTGCTTCACGCCGAGAAGCACGCCGCCCGCCGAGCGGAGCCGCGCGACCATCGACTCGTTGACCTTCGCACTCTCCTCGATGCGGACATCGAGGTACTTGCCTGGCGTATGGAGGGTGCCGAGCACCTCGACCTCCGCCGGCATGCGGTTCACATGCACATCGAAGACCGAGAGGTAGATCCGCACGATGGTGGCCGGAGCGCCGTCGGTGGCGACATGCTCGGGCACCTCGAGGACCGCGCTCACGAGGCCGTCGGCGGGGCTGACGAGATCACGCGCGTCGGCCGTGGCAGGACGGCGCCCGAGCGGATCGCGGAAGAACGACGCGAGCGCCGTCCAGACCACCAATGCTGCGATCGCAAGCCACCACCAGCCAAAGAACACACCCGCCGCTGCGGTGGCCGCAGCGGCGAGGGTGATGATCATCCATTCACGAAGCCCGTAGCGCGTGAGCAGCATCGGGTTCCATCACTCGGACGCGCGGCCGACGACGAAGCCGACCAGGCCGAACACCGCAGCGATACCGGCAAGGCTTCCGCCCCACACGAAGATGTTGCCTGAGAAGCTCGAGGCGATGCCCGAGCCAGCACCGAAGACGACGCTGAACGCGATCAGGCCGGCAACCACGAGGCCGACGAACGCGGCGACCATCAGGCCGACGCCGACGCCAGACCATGCACCGTCGTAGGCCTCGGTCACGACCATGCCGGTCGCCGGGAGCGGGGGAGCGCCGAAGCTCGGGGCCGAATTGACGGCTTCGAACAGGCCGCTTGCGCCCGAGGCGGCTTCGCCGCTCTCGCTCGAGTAGACCTGGTCGATCAACTCGGCGCCGAGCGCGGTTTCTTCGCTCTCGCGGGTGAGGTCGAGGAGACCCGAGCCCGAACCGACGGTCTCAAGACCGATCTCGACGGCGTCGCCGCCGCGGTTGCCGATGGCGGAGACGCCCGTGCGCTCGGCGCTGTCGATGAGCGACGGAGCCTTGCCGAGGGTGGTGTCGGCGAGGCCGAGCACGGAATCCTCGTTGCTGGCGGGGCGGCGGCCGGGAACCGGCGGCGGAGCGCCGATGGCGCTGCCACCAGAGCTGTCGGCGAGGCCGATCGGACCATGCGTGTCGTCGAGGCGCGGCGAGCCGCCATCGCCCATCACATTGGCGAGAAGGTCGACCTGCTCGACGCGGAACTTCTGCTGACCCTCGTGCATGACGCGCTGGAGGCGACCGGTGTCTGCGATCGCATTGACTTCCGCAGCGGACTTCTTGAGCTTCGCTGCCGTCTCTTCGAGGGTGTAGAACGACTTGGCCATGAATGTCTCCAGTGGTGGGCGGTTGCCCGCCTGAGTCCCGTACGCTACCCCACGGCGGCGGATGCCGCAAGGACGAAAACGGCTTCGAAACCCGTATCGACCAACTCTACGCGCGTTGTGATGGCTCATCGACAACACTCGACCGAGAAAGGGCTTGAGAATCGCCGCCCAGCCGCCGAGCGGGCGGTTCCCCTCGCCGCCGCGGAGGCGATTGTGGCGTGGTTTCCAGCCGCCGCCCGCGACCTGCCTTGGCGACGGCGTCGAAACGGCTACCACGCCCTCGTCAGCGAGCTGATGCTCCAGCAGACGCAGGTGGCGCGGGTGGTCGAGAAGTTCGGACCCTTCGTGAAGCGGTTTCCGACCGCGGCGGCGCTGGCGGCCGCAAGCGAGGACGAGGTGCTCGCGGCGTGGCAGGGGCTTGGGTACTACCGCCGCGCGCGGCTCCTGCATGCCGCGGCGAAGGCCGTGGTCGAGCGCCACGGTGGGCGGGTGCCGGTCGACGATCACGCCGCGCTCCTGGCGCTGCCCGGGGTCGGGCGGTACACGGCGGGTGCGATCGCGTCGATCGTGGCGGGGGCGCGCGTGCCGATCGTCGACGGAAATGTGACGCGGGTCTTTCAGCGGCTGGCCGCGCGCGGGGGCAGCGCGAGCGACCGCGCGGTGGCGGAGTGGGCTTGGCGCGAGGCGGAGCAGTTCGTCGAGCGCGCCGTCGATCCGGCCGCCGCGAACGAGGGTTTGATGGAACTCGGCGCGACCGTGTGCACGCCCGCCGCCCCAAGGTGCGCGGGCTGCCCGCTTGCACGCGTCTGCGGCGCGCGGCGCGAGGGTCGTGTCGACGAGATCCCGGCGCCGAAGGCGCGCGTGGCGCGGCGCGAGATCGTGCTGGTCACCGCGCGCGTCTCGCGGGCGACGGACGATGCGGTGCTGCTCGAGCAGCGGCCGCGCGAGGGTCTATGGGGTGGACTCTGGCAGCCCCCTGCGGTCGAGTGCGCGGACGGCAGAGAGATCTCGACGCGCGCGGCAGCGGAGTTGCTCGGGCTTCCCACGACGGTTGCCCTCCGCGCGGCGGGGGAGGTGCCGTTCCAGACAACGCACCGCGCGGTCGTGTTCGTGGTGTTCAACGCGACGGTCCGCGGCGCGGGCGCTGCGCTCGTGCGCGGCGGGCGGCGCTGGGTCACGCGCGAAGAACTCGACGGTTTCGCGTTGTCAAACGCCGCGAAGCGCGTGCTGGGTGCTTGAGCGGCCCCGAACGCGCCCGCTCAAATCCCCTCACGCCCGCTCGAACATCGCCGCCGCGCGGAGGAGTGTTTCTTCCGCAAACGCCGGCGCCTGCAGCTGGATGCCCACGGGCAGCTTCTTGCCGCCTTCGTCCGCGAAGCCGCCGTTGATCGAGATCCCGGGGATTCCCGCGATGTTCGTGTTCACCGTGTACACATCGCAGAGGTACATCGACAGCGGATCCGACTTGCCGCCGAACGGGAACGCCGGCATCGGAGAGGTCGGGCCGAGGATGACATCGCACTTCGCGAACGCGCGGTCGAACTCGTCCTTGATGAGCCGCCGCGCCTGGAGCGCGCGCTTGTAGTACGCGTCGTAGTAGCCCGAGCTCAGCACATAGGTGCCGAGCATGATGCGCCGCTGCACCTCGGGACCGAAGCCCTCGGCGCGCGACTTCGAGTAGAGGTCCTCGAGATCCTCGCCGGCCTCGAGCTTCGCGCGGTGACCGTAGCGGATGCCGTCGTAGCGGGCGAGGTTGCTCGACGCCTCCGCGGGCGCGATCACGTAGTAGGTCGAGATGCCGATGTCGGTGAGCGGGAGATCGATGTCGACGATCTCCGCGCCGAACGCGCGCGCGGCCGCGATCGACTGCTCGAGCACCGCGGCGACCGCCGGCGAGTTCGCCTCGCTGCGGTACTCGCGCGGGACTCCCACGCGCAGCTTCGCAAGCGGCTCGCGCACCTTCGCCGCGAGCGGCTCGCACGGCGCGTCGGCGCTCGTCGA
The DNA here is from genome assembly GCA_041161465.1 of Planctomycetota bacterium. GTDB lineage: Bacteria > Planctomycetota > Phycisphaerae > Phycisphaerales > SM1A02 > QWPT01. Next base: position 12,953 of record JBEAUK010000005.1, read on the forward strand.
GTCGCTCTCGTCGCGGCCGGCCATCGCGTCGTAGACAAGCGCCGCATCCTCGACCGAATGCGCGAACGGGCCGATCTGATCGAGGCTCGAGCCGAACGCCACGAGGCCGTAGCGCGACACGCGGCCGTAGGTCGGCTTGAAGCCCACGCAGCCGCAGAGCGAGGCGGGCTGGCGGATCGAGCCGCCGGTGTCGGAACCAAGCGCCGCGTCGCAGAAGCGCGCGGCCACCGCAGCAGCGCTGCCGCCCGAGCTGCCGCCCGGCACACGCGAGGTGTCCCACGGGTTGCGCGTCGCGCCGAACGCGCTGTTCTCGGTCGACGAACCCATCGCGAACTCGTCGAGGTTCGTCTTCCCGATGAAGATCGCGCCCGCTGCCGCGAGGCGCTCGATCACCGTCGCGTCGAACGGCGAGCGGTAGTTCGCGAGCATCTTCGACGAGCAGGTGGTCTTCCCCTCGCGCATCACGATGTTGTCCTTGACGGCGATCACGGCGCCCGCGAGCGGACCGGGGTCGCGGCCCGACTTCACCATGGCGTCGATCGCGTCGGCGCGGGCGCGCGCTGCGTCGGCGTGCACCTCGTTGAAGGCGTGGATCTCGCCATCCTTCGCCGCGATCGTCGCGAGGAATCCATCGACGCGGCTGCGCGCGGATGTGTGACCTCGGCGCACATCGGCGCAGATGTCGCGAAGCGGTCGGACGGGCGGGGGTGCGTCGTGGCTCATGCGCCACCTCCCTCGCCGAGCACCTTCGGAACCGCGAGGTAGCGGTCCTCGACGGCGGGCGCGTTCTTGAGGAGTTCCTCGACGGGCATGCAGCCCTTCGGCTCATCGGCGCCGAGGCGGTTGACGATCTTCATCGGGTGCGCCATCGGCTCGACGCCCTCGGTTGGCAGCGCCTGCAGCTTGGCGATGTGGCCAAGGATCGAGGAAAGCTGGGTGCGGACGGTCGCCACCTTGGATTCGGGCAGGCTGAGGCGCGAAAGTCGCGCGATCTTCAGGATGTCGGCGTCTGTCAGCGCCTCGGTCGTCGTATCGGCCATGTTCGGAGGGTATCAGACGACCCTCGGCACGGGCGGGAAACTCGCCGCGCAAGTCTGCAGCGGGGCAACACCTATAGTGCATCTTCCCCTGCGTTCGCGCGAAGCCGACCACCCCGATGCCTGACTCGCCCTCCCAAGATTCCACGCGCCCCGACGCGAAGCTCCCGCTCTACGCGATCGCCTTCCGGTCGATCGTCTGCCTCGTATTGCTTGCCGCCGGCGGCGGGGCGATCGCCGCGCTGGTCGCGAGCAAGCCCGAAGCCGCCCGCAATCCGCAGGCGGCAGCACCGCAGCGCGTCTCGGTGCTCGAGGTCCGTCCGCTCGAGATCGAGCGCTTCGTGCGCGGCTACGGCACGGCCCGCGCGCTCGACAGCGCCGATGTGCCCGCGCGCGTCGGCGCCGTGGTCGAGTCGATTTCCCCGAAGTTCGCCCCGGGCTCGCGCGTCGCCAAGGGCGACACGCTCATCACGCTCGACCGCAGCGACTTCCTCGAGCAGGTGGCGATGGCCGAGCAGGCGATCCGCGCCCTCGACTCGCAGGCCGCGCTGCTCGACGCCCAGGAGCGCGCCGCGCTCGCGTCTGCGGAGCTCGCGCGCGCCGACCGCGATCTCGCCGCCACGGATCTCGCGCGCGTCGAGAAGGCGGCCGCCGATGGCGCCGCGCAGCCCCGCGAGGTCGACCGTGCGCGTCAGGCGCTCATCGCAGCCTCGCGCGCGGCCGTGATCGCCGAAGACGCGGTCGCCCAGATCGCGCCGCGCCGAGCCAGCCTCGCCGCCGAGCGCGCGTCCAACCAGTCGACGCTCGAGCTCGCACGGCTCTCCGCCGACCGGTGCACCGTCGTCGCGCCGATCGACGGCGTGGTGCAGACCGCGGACCTCGAGGTTGGCGAGTCCGTCGCGCCCGGGCAGAAGATCGCGCGCATCGTCAATCTCGAGAAGGTCGAGATCCCGCTGCGCATTCCCGCTTCCTCGCGCGCGCTCGCGCCCGTCGGCGCGAAGGCCGCCGTGACCGCGCGCGCCGATGGCCGGGTCTTCGCGGGAACCGTCGCGCGCGTCGCGCCCGAGGACGACCCGAACTCGCGCACCGCGACCGTGTTCATCGAGATCGCGCAGTCCGCCGACCGCACCGATGTGCTTGCACCCGGCGCATTCGTCGAGGCGAAGATCCTCACGGGCGGCAGCGCGCCGCGCATCGCCGTGCCGCGCCGCGCGATCCGCGACGAGTCGATCGCCGTCGTCGAGTCCGGCCGCGTGCGCATGCGCCGCATCAGCGTCGACTTCCCGTTCGCGGGCACGCCTGATGGCGCCGAGCTTGCCGACATCGACTGGGCCGTGCTCGCCGATGAACTCGCGCCCGGCACGCTCGTCGTGATCGATGGCTCGCGCAGCCTCGTCGAGGGCCAGGTCATCGAGCCGATTCCGGTGCACGCCGACGCCGCGAAGGCGCCGCGGGCCGCAGATCCCGTCGCCGACGGGAAGGGCGCGGGCTGATGATCCGTTCGCTCGTCGACTTCTGCGTGCGTCGGAGCGTGCCCGTCACGCTCCTGATGTGGACGCTCCTCATCGGCGGAACCATCGCGCTCCTCACCATGCGGCGCGAGTTCTTCCCCGAGACCGCGCCGCAGGCCGCGCGCATCGTCCTCGTCTACCCGGGCGCCTCGCCCAAGGAGATCGAGGAGTCGATGGCGCGCAAGATCGAGGACCGCGTCGTCGATGTCGAGGGCGTCGACCGAATCGAGACGCGTCTCTCCGAAGGCACGGGCGGCATCACCGTCAAGCTGAAGGCGGGCACCGACGCCGACAAGGCGATCGAGGACATCCGCCTCGCGATCGAGCAGATCACCGACCTTCCGCCCGACGCCGAGCGCGTGCGGGTGTTCGACTTCCAGCCGAATTTCCCGACCATCATGGTCACGGTCGCAAGCGACGCGGGCGAGGACTACATCAAGCGCGAGCTGCGCGTGATCCGCGACGACCTCAAGAGCCTCGATGGGATGGGCACGCTCGTCGAGATCGGCCTGCGGCCGCGCGAGATCCATGTCGATGTCGATCCCGCGGCGCTCCTGCGGCACGGCATCCGGCTGAGCGATGTCTCCGACCGCGTGCGCGCGGCGATGGCCGAGGTGCCGGGCGGCACGGTGCGCACCGAGAGCGCCAACCTCTCGATCCGCACGCTTGGAAACGCCGAGAATGTCGCGGCGATCAAGGGCATCGTGCTCCAGAGCGCGGTCGACGGCTCGTCGCTCAGGCTCGGCGAGATCGCCGATGTCCACGAGAACTTCGACGATATCCCGCAGATCCGACGCTTCGGCGGAAAGCCTGCCGGCACGCTCGTCGCCTTCAAGGAGGGCGAGGAAGACGCCGTCGAGATCGCCGAGCTCGTGCGCGGCTATGTCGCGGCGCGCAACGGCGAGCCTCCGCGCGACTTCGTGCGCGACCGTCTCATCAAGAGCTCGTGGGAGCGCGGCTACGAACTCGGGCTGACGCGCCCGCCGGTCAACGGCACGCTCGCGCAGCACAACGACCTTGCACGCATCATCGAGGGCCGCTTCGAGCTTCTTGCGACGAACGCGATCCAGGGCGCGGGGCTCGTGCTCGTCGTGCTGCTCCTCGGCCTGAACCGCGTCGCAAGCCTCTGGGTGATGGTCGGCATCGTCATCGCACTCGCCTGCACCCTCATGTTCATGCAGGTGACGGGCGTCACGCTGAACCTCATCACGATGTTCGGGCTCCTGATCGTGCTCGGCATGCTTGCCGACGATGCGATCGTGATGAGCGAGAACATCGTGAAACGCCACAAGGAACTCGGCGAGCCGCCGCTCACCGCCGCGGTGAACGGCGTGACGCAGGTCTTCTGGCCGGTCGTCGGCAGCGTCACGACCACGATCGTGGCGTTCGTGCCGCTCATCTTCATCAAGGGAAACATCGGCGAACTCCTCGGGAACCTGCCGACGGTCGTGTTGATCGCGCTCGGCGCGAGCCTCCTCGAGGCGAGCTTCATGATGCCGAACCACATGGCGCATGCCCTCGTCCGCGAGGAGCGCGCGGCGGCGCGCGGCGGTTCGCGGCTCGACAAGTACCTCAAGCCGATCGGCGAGTTCCGCGAGCGGCAGATCGAGCGCATGCTTGCGGTCTACGAGCGCGGGGTGCGCTGGTGCCTGCGTGAGCGCTACATCGTGCTCGCCGCGACCACGGCCGTGCTGATGCTCTCCGTCGGCATGGTGTTCGGCGGACGCCTCGCGTTCGTGTTCCTCCCGGCCGACGACACCGAGACCGTGATCGTCGACTTCGCGCTTCCGATCGGCGCGACGATGGAGCAGACGAGCGAGGTCGCGCGCCGGATCGAGACGGCGGCGCGCGCGCAGCCGGAGGTTCAGGCGCTCACCGCGAGCCTCGGCAGCTCGGTCGACTTCGAGACGGGCGCGACGAACGCGGCCGCCACGCATCTTGGCCAGATCTTCCTCGAGCTCTCGCCGGTCGAGACGCGTTCGCGCCGCAGCGCGGAGGTCATCGACGCGATCCGCCTTGCGGCCGGCAACCTCGACGAGTGCGAGACCGTGAAGTTCCAGGAAGTGTCGGGCGGCCCCGCGGGCGCCGACATCAGCTACGAGGTGCGCGGTGCAGACGACGCGCAGGTCGATGCAGTCGTCGCGCGGATCAAGGCCGCGCTCGGTGGCTTCAGCGGCGTCAAGGACATCTCCGACGACGCCGATGACGCGCAGCGCGAGCTGCGGATCGAGCTGACGCCGCAGGCGCTCGCGATGGGATTCACCACCGCCGATGTGGCGCAGCAGGTGCGCATGGCGGTGTTCGGCTCGGAGGCGCACAGCTTCAGCGCCGACCGCGAGGATGTCGATGTGCGCGTCCAGTTCGACGAGGCGTCGCGGCGCCGGCTCTCGACGATCGAGGAACTCTGGCTCGTGAGCCCGATGGGCACCGCGGTGCCGCTCGTCGAGGTCGCCGATGTGCGCGAAGGCCGCGGATACTCGACGATCCGCCGCGTGGACCGCGCGCGGACCGTCACGGTGAGCGCCGACTGCGACGATGCGACGAACCCCGAGATCGTGGCCCGCGCGCTGGCGCCCGAGATCGAGTCGATCGCGGCGTCGACGCCTGGCGTCGTGATCGACGCCGCGGGCCGGCAGAAGGACCTGATCGACGCCTTCGCGAACTTCCCGCTGGCGCTCGCGGCGGCGTTCCTCGGCATCTATGTGATCCTCGCGTGGTTGTTCGAGAGCTACCTGCAGCCGCTCGCGGTCATGCTCGCGATTCCGTTCGGCGTCATCGGCATCGTCTGGGGCCATCTCCTGCTTGGCTTCGACATGACCTTCCTCTCGCTGATCGGCTTCGTCGCGCTCGCGGGCGTCGTGGTCAACAACTCGCTGATCCTCGTCGAGTTCTCGAACGAGATGCGCGAGAAGGGAATGTCGCTCGTCGACTCGCTCGCAAAGGCGGGGCGGCTGCGGCTGGTGCCGATCCTGCTCACGACCGTGACGACGCTCGCCGGGCTTTCGCCGCTCATGCTCGAGCAGAGCTTCCAGGCGCGCTTCCTGATCCCGATGGCGATCTCGCTCGTGTTCGGATTGATGAGCTCGACCGTGCTGACGCTCTTCGCGCTGCCGGCCGCGATGGTGGTGATCGACGACATCAAGCGCGCGGTCTACCGGCTCTGGACGGGGCGGGCGCTGGCCGATGCTGCGCCGACCGCTGCGGCCGCTGCTGAGGGCTTCCGCAGCTGATTTCGCGCGCGGTACACTCGCCGCATGCGCATCGCGAAGGACTTTCCGAAGGACCAGGTCGTCGTCGGCGTCGACCTCGGCGGCACCAACATGCAGATCGGCGTCGTCGATGCCGAGGGCAAGATCATCGGCCGCTGCAAGCGGAAGACGAAGGCGCATGAGGGCCGCGACACCGTCATCAAGCGCCTCGTCGAGGGCGTCTGGCGCGCGATGGACGACGCGAAGACGCCGCGCGAGCGCCTGTACGGTGTCGGTGTCGGCGCGCCAAGCGCCGTCGACTTCGACAAGGGCGTCGTGATCAAGGCGGGCAACCTCGGCTGGGAGGACCTGCCGCTGCGCGACATCCTTTCGAAGGAGTTCGCCAAGGATGCGGGCGTGCGCGAGACGGGTCTCCGTGTCGCGCTCGACAACGATGTGAATGTCGCGGCGTGGGGCGAGGCGCAGCTCGGCGCCGCGCGCGGTCGCGGCAATGTGCTTGCGGTCTGGGTCGGCACGGGCGTCGGCGCGGGGCTCGTGCTCGACGGCAAGCTCTGGCGCGGGCCGCGGCACACCGCGGGCGAGATCGGACATGTGATCCTCTTCCCCGGCGGGCAGCCCGGCTTCATGACGGTCGAGGATGTGTGCTCGCGCACGGGCATCGTGAACGCGCTCAAGCGGCTGCTGCCGATGTATCCCGACAGCGCGCTCCACAAGCTGATCGCCGAGAAGGCCGACGAGACGGGCTCGATCGGCTCGTCGACGATCGCGCGTGCCTACGAGAAGGACGACGAGCTCGCGCGCAAGGTGGTTGACAAGAGCGCGGAGTTCCTTGGCGTCGCCATCGCGAACATCGTCACCATGCTCTCGATCGACTGCGTGGTGCTCGGCGGCGGCGTCACCGAGGCGCTTGGCGGCCAGTATGTCGCGCGCGTGACGAAGTCGTTCGAGCGCGCGGTGTTCCCGTCGGTCTTGCGCAAGACCGACATCGTGGCAAGTTCACTCAACGACGACGCGGGCGTCTTCGGCGCCGCGATGCTCGTCTGCACCTGACGCACCCTCGCAGGAATCCCATGGCCAACAACGGACGGTCGCTCTCGGAAGTCGTCGATGCGCTTGGCGCCCTTGCGCCGCTTTCGCTCGCTGGCTCGTGGGACAAGGTCGGGTTGCTCGTCGCGGGCGACGGGCGCCCAGTCACGCGTGCGCTGCTTGCGATCGATGTGGTGCCCGAGGTGCTCGCCGAGGCGAAGGCGGTCGGCGCAGAGCTGATCGTCGGCTATCACCCGCTGATCTTCACGCCGCTCGAGCGGCTCGACGGCGCGACCTGGCAGGGGCGAGTCGCGATCGATGCGGTGCGTGCGGGGATCGCGGTGTACTCGCCGCACACGGCGCTTGACGCGGTCGAGGGCGGGATCAACGACTGGCTCGTCGATCTCATCGCGGAGTGCGCGGGAGCGCGTGTCGCCGACTGTCACGCGCTGCAGCCCGCCGTGGCGTCGACCGGCAACACGCACAAGATCGTGACCTTCGTGCCAGCGGCCGACTCCGAGAGCGTGCGCGAGGCGCTCGCCGCGGCGGGGGCGGGGCATGTGGGGCATTACAGCCATTGCTCGTTCGCGACCCCGGGCGAGGGGACATTTCTCGGCGGCGACGGAACGAACCCAGCGGTTGGTCAGGCGGGACGCCTCGAGCGCGTCGCGGAACTGCGGCTGGAAATGCCATTCCATAAGCGGCGGCTCGCCAAAGTCGTCGATGCGCTGCATGCGTCGCACCCCTACGAGGAGCCTGCGTTCGACATCGTGGCGCTCGAGGCGCTGCCGATTGGTCCGCGGGTGGGTGCGGGGCGGATTGCACGGCTGTCCAAACCATGCTTTTCTGCGGAACTGGCGGAAAGCCTCCAGCGGATGCTCGGTTGTAGCCGAATCGATAGAACAGGAACTCGTCTTGCTGGTCGGTCGTATCCCAATGCGCATACGGTGATCGCCGTGTGCGCGGGGAGCGGCGCGAGCCTGCTCGACGCTGCGGCCGCGCAGGGCGCGACCTGTTCCCTGACTGGCGAGCTGTCGCACCATGATGTGCTCCGCGCGCACGCCCTCGGCCTCGAGGTTCTCCTCGCCGGCCACACGAATACCGAACGCGGCTACCTGCCGCGACTCGCGGGTGACCTCTCGGAGCGCCTTCCGGGCCTCGAGTGCATCGTCTCGACCGCGGATCGCGACCCGCTGGCGTCGGCGTGAGATTTCCAGCGAATTCACAGGTTCTTCGCGCTTGGCCATTGAAAGGTCCCTCGGAGCGGGGGACTATCCCTGTGGCCACGCACGACAAGGCCTGATCCAATTCAGCGCAGTTCCAGCCATAGGAGGGCTTGCATGCTGAACGAGAACCGCATGGACGCAGCGTCTGAAGCTTTCGCCGCATCTGCGCAGCGCGCCGATGGGAGCGTGCTTCGAAAGCACTTCGTGCTCGACACGAATGTGCTCCTCCACAACGCGAACTCGATCTTCAAGTTCGCCGAGCACGAGGTGGTCATCCCCCTCGCGGTGATCGAGGAACTCGACACCTTCAAGAAGAACAACGATGAGCGGGGCCGCAACGCGCGCCAGGTGACGCGCGCGCTCGACCGGCTTCGCGCGCAGGGCGCGCTCTTCGAGGGCGTCGTGTGGAACGAGCAGGGCGGGTCGATCCGCGTCGCGCGCTGCAACGGCAGCCGCGACTTCGCGCTCGACCTCGACAAGGCCGACAACCGCATCCTCGCGGTCGCACAGGAACTCCACCTGAGCGGCAAGCGCACGGTCTTCATCTCGAAGGACATCAATGCGCGCGTGAAGAGCGACGCGCTTGGCATCCCTGCGGAGGACTTCGAGCACGATCACATCGCCGCGGACTTCCTGCACGCGGGCTACATCGTGATGAAGGTTCCGGGCGAGATCATCGACGAGCTCTACGACGAGCGGCAGCTTCGCATCGAGCGGCTCGCGGAGTTCACCGCGCACACGCCCGACTACGCGCACACGGTGGCGGTCGAGCCGGTCGCGAACCAGTTCATCCTTCTGATCGACGAGCTCGACGAGCACCACACGGGGCTCGCGCGGATCCTCGCCGACACGGGCGCCGCGATTCCCGTCACGGGACCGCGCAAGCCGGTCTACGGCATCATGGGCCGCAATGTCCAGCAGACGATGGCGCTCGAGCTTCTGCTCGACGACGATGTGAAGATCGTCACGCTGACCGGTCCCGCGGGCACGGGCAAGACGCTGCTTGCGATCGCGGCTGGACTTCACAAGACGATCAAGGAGGAGCGCTACGACAAGCTCCTCACCGCGCGGCCGATCATGCCGCTCGGCCGCGACATCGGCTACCTCCCGGGCGACAAGGACGAGAAGCTCGCGATGTGGATGCAGCCGATCTTCGACAACATCTCGTACCTGCTGTCGACGCGCGGAAGCCATGTCGACGAGCGGCCCGAGAGCCGGACCGCCGAGCAGCGGCTCGACCAGCTGATGGCGACGGGGCGGGTGGTGATGGAGCCCCTGACCTACATCCGCGGCCGGTCGATCCCGCACCAGTTCATGATCGTCGACGAGGCGCAGAACCTGTCGCCGCACGAGATCAAGACGATCGTCTCGCGCGTCGGTGACGGCACGAAGATCGTGCTGTCGGGCGACATCCTGCAGATCGACAACCCTTATCTCGACGCCCAGTCGAACGGGCTGGCGCACGCGATCGAGCGGTTCAAGGGCCAGCGCATCGCGGGCCATGTGTCGCTGTCGAAGACCGAACGCTCGAGCCTCGCAAGCCTCGCCGCCGAAGTCCTCTGATCTCACCGAGCGGTGCACGGCACGTGCCGCGCAGTGCCTGGCACTGACTGGCACGTGCCTGGCACCACGCGAGATCGCGAGAGGCAGATAAAACGGCCGAATCCGCGCCGCACCGCGCCGTGTGCACGGCACGTGCCGTGCAGTGCCTGGCACTGACTGGCACGTGCCGTGCACCCGTGTATGGCCGTCAGAGCGAGCGGCCGCAGCCGCGGGCGATCAAGCTACGGCTTCCAAGGCGTGCCGTCGGTGTTGTAGATCTTCCCCGGGTACGCCTCGATGATCCGCATCACATCCGACCGCGGCATCGCCACCGTGGACAGGTCGGCGTAGGTGACCTGGAGTCGATCGCGGTCGAACGCCTTCGGGTTCTCGATGATCACCGGGATCCGCGGCATCCGGCTGTTGAAGTACTTGGAATCTGGCGCGACGAGCAAGTATGCCGTGCCGACGCCTGGTGGGATCGGCGTCGGCGCCAACCACGAATTCGGATCGATCTCAACCTGTGCCTCGACGTTGTAGTCCGCGCGGCCGTCGGTCATGCCATCGAACTCAGCCTCCCAGATACCGCTGAGGATGTTCTGCATGTGGATCTCGCTCCGCACCATCCGCGCGTTGCTCCTCGCCTTTGCGAGTGCCGGCAGCGTGAGGCCTACCAGTGCGATGCTGATCATGATGCCCATGGCTCCGACGACGATCGCGCCAATCGCGAGCCCTCGCGCACTTGCGCCCGAGCGGACCAGCGCGACGATGCCAAGGACGATGCCGATCAGCCCGAGACCCGGTACGCACAGGCCGACGACGGCGAGCACAAGCGCGACGATCGCAAGTGCGTTCGAACCGCCCACGGCCGACGCAGTTGGGTAGGTCTGTGGATGGTGCGGGCTGGACGGCGGGAACTGGCTCATCGGGACTCCTCTCCGACGAATGTAGCGGAGCGCCCGCGCGTGCAGGTTTCCCGAGAGCCGCAGATTAGGTCGCGGCTTCCGATGTTGCGAACAAAACCGCGACGGAGGGCCGATCGCACCTCCGCGCGGGAACGCGGAAACTCCGCGTCCGTCTCTTCATGCGCCTTCCAGCGCGCGCGCGACATCAAAAGCGCCAAGTTCCCGAAATTTAGTCTGGATTTTGAACACTCGCCCCCTGATCGAATCCGGCGCGCCACGCGGGGACGGCGCCGGCGCCTTGCCGTCGACCGAGGAGTAGGTGGCTGCATAGCGCGGGTCGAGGTGGACTGGCATCGCCTCGTCGCGGTCGCCACGCCGCGCGGAGGTTCAGTCCTGCTGGCAGTCGGGACAGGGGTCGCCCTCCTGCTTGGGCGCCGCAGGATTGCGACACTCGATGAAGAGCGTCTGGCACCCTCCGTCGAGTTCGGGGAAGCACGCGCATGTCAGCACGCCACCGCACGGCCCCCAGCTCGGTGTCGGCGCGGTGGGATACATCCACACGCAGCCGACGGTGCCTGGGAGTCCGGCGCAGGTCGGGTTGACGAGCGTGTCCCACATCGGAACGCGCGGAGCCGGGCACGCCGGAAGCGGACACGGAGCCGGCGGCGCCCAACCCGGAGGACAAGTCAGCGGCGTGCACCCGCTCGTGGTCGCGATCTCATCGATGCAGTTCGACTCGACGCGCTTGTAGGCGCGCTTGAGAACGCCGTCCTCGCACCAGATCACCACGAAGGTGTACGCCAGGCACTCGGTTGCGCCCTCGGGGATGAGTTCCGCGCGGGCCTGGCCCTCGGCAGCCTCGCGGGGCATCCCCTCGGCGACCAACTGCTCGACCCGCTTCGCGAACGGATCCGAACGAGAGTGGATCCACCCCGGTGGAGACTGCCCCGGAATATCGTCGGCCGCGTTCACGGCGAGCGGAGCCAGGATCGCACTGCCAAACAACAGACATCCGAGCACGGATGCCCGAAGGCCCGCGCCAAAGCGACTTTTTCCTGCCATGTGATGGTCCTTCGCACCCAAGGTGAAAACCGCGTCGGAGGGGCCGATCGCACCTCCGCGCGGGGACAGGGGGTCGCCCCGTCCACTTCTCTAGTTCCCGAAGGCGGCGGGATGTGACAGGCTCGCGCGAGAATTCGCGGCAGATCCTCACCCGGCAGGGGGAGCCGAGGGTCGCGGAGCCCCCGAGCGGTCGGTCGGTTCCGACTCGCCGATCGCGGTCGCAAGGCGCTCGAGCAGACGATGCCACCGCTGCCGGCAGGTCGCCGTGTTCAGGCCGGTCGCGTTGGCGATCGCGGCCCATTCCTCGCCTCGGAGCCTGAGCGTCAGGAGTTCGCGGTCGCGCGGATCGAGGCTCGCGACGAGCTCGGCGGCGCGCCGCCTCAGATCTTCGCTCGCGACGGTCTCGGCCGCATCGGAGGCGCGGGATTCGCGTCGTTCCTCGGCAAGACGCTGCAGCGCCGCCTGTTCGCGGCGCCGGCTGCGGTCGGCCCGGCCGATCGCGCGATCGATGAGGAGGTGGAGGAGCGCCCACATCCGAGGCGACTCCCGAGCACGCTCAGGAGTCTCGCCGACCACCGCGCGCACGCCTTCGCGTGCATCGAGATCGAGCGTCCGTCGCACCACCGTCGCATAGATGTCGCTTGTGGACAACGACCGCGGCCGCGCGCCTCGCCGCGCCCGGATTCGGGCGCGCAGCGTCGGCGCGAGGTCCGCCAGCATCTCTGCGAGTTGCTGCGACTGGTCCATGCCCTGCTTTATAGTGTCGCGAGAATGACAGATGTGACGGCGCCCATTTCACAAACAGCGTGGCAACAGCAGGCGCTCGCCGCCTTCATGCCGGCTGCGGGCGAAAGCCTCGCGGACGCCGTCGCGCGCGACCTCGACGAACAGATCGCGCGCGCCGCGGAGTTTCCGACACCTGCGCGCTATCTCGACGCGGTCGACCCCGCGCGAGACCGCGACATCGCGATGTCGATCGTGCTGGCGGCGTTCGACGCCGCGCCGCGTTTCCGCCGCGAACTTGCCGCGTCGTGGCGCGCCAGTCACCCCTCGTGGAGCGATGCGATTCATCGCGCCGCCGCGGTGTCGATCCTTTCGGAAGAGACCGAGGACGACACGGGCGTCGCAGCACGGCGGCTCGGCTCTTTGCTCGACGATGGCGAAGGCCGCTACGAACTCGTCGCGCCGATCGGGAAGGGTTCGAGCGGAGTCGTCTATCTCGCCCGCGATCGTTCGCTCGCCCGCTGCGGGGCCGAGGCGCCGGTCGCGGTCAAGCTGATCCGCTGCGGCGCGGACGAGCGCGACGCGCGTCTCGCCGAAGCCGGCGCCGCGCGCGCGATCTCCCATGCCGGCGTCGCGCGCGTCCTCGATGCAGGTACCGACGCCGACGGCGTCTTCATCGTCACCGAGCTGATCACGGGAGTGCCGCTCTACATCTGGAAGGCCACGGCGCGCGACCGCGACGCCGACCGGTGCCTGCGCATCGTGTCGGCCGTGCAGGACGCGCTCGCCGCTTGTCATGCGCGCGGCGTCGCGCACGGCGATCTCTCTCCCGCGAACATCCTGATCGACAGCGAGGGAGATCCGCGCGTCGTCGACTTTGGCCATGCCTCGTGGCAGGGCGGCCGGCGCGCTGGATCGGCGGGGACGCTCGAGACGCAGATCGAGCGCGACCGCGCGAGGCTCGCGGGCATCATGCGCTGGCTGCTCCGCGGTGTTCCGCGCGCGGGCCACGATCCGGGCGTGGAAGCGAATCTCGCGCGCATCGCGAGGGGCGAGGTCGTGGTGGCGGCCGCGCGACCCAGTCGCGTGGGACCCGCCGCCGCCGCGCTCGCAGTGGCCGTCGCACTCGCGCTCTGGCTCGCATGGCCCCGTGGCGAGAGCGGTGCGGACGGTGCCGGCGCCACCATTGCAAGCGCGCGCATCGATCCGGTGGAGATGATCTTCGGAGACACGCTCGCCGAGCGGCCGCAGCTGCAGCAGGTGGTGGGCGAGATGCTCCGTGAAGGCATGGTGGGTACGCTCACTGCAGAAGCGCTCGATGCCATGCGCGCCGACCTCCGCCGCGAAAGCACCGAAGCGGTGCGGAAGCCGGCGCTCTCGTCGGACGACAGCGCGCTGCTGCTTGCGACCGCGCTGCTCCTGCTCACCAGCGTGGACGCCAGTTGGGCGACGCCGTTCGCCGTCCTCGCCGCGGAACACGATTCATCGGGCATGCGTGCGGGCGACGACAACGCGGCGCGGCGCGTGATGCTCGCCCAGGCGGTCGTCGACATCGCGGACGCGAGGTTCGGCGGCGAGGAGGCAGTTGGCGCGGTGCGCGCCAAACTCGAGGCGATTCGACGGGCGTGCGGCGCGAACGGCCTCGAAGTGATCGCCGAGCATGTCGCGCGGACGCCTTCGGCCGGTCCGCCGTTGCCGCCGGATGCCGTTCGTCGGCCGAGCAGCCCGCCATCGCAGCGATAGCCGCAGCAGGGGTGTTTCAGGAGCCTTCGCGCGTCGCCTCGAGGCAACCGTGGATCCAGCGGTAGATCGCCATCTCGGAATCGTCGGACGGGTCGATCGGCGGCTGCGCGAGAACAACCGCCGCACGAGCCGCGTCGGCGTCCGCCGTGCGCACATCGCGCGTCCGTCGCATGGGTTCGGCCGCGAGGCGCGCAGCAGCGGTTTCCCGCGCCCGCGGTTCGCACAGCGCGATCAGCAGCAGGCGCGTCGCGCCCTCGTCGCCGGAAAGCGGCCAGGCGAGGCACGCAAACCCCGTTGGCTTTGCGCGCGGTTGCGTCTGCGCAGCCACGAGTGCAGGCACCAGATCGTCCGCAAAGTAGGCCGCGGTCACCGCGCCGTCGTTCACAATGGCGACCGCCGCATCGCCGTCCGGCAGCGGCAGCACGCGCGCGGAGTCGCCTTCGGCTGAGGCGATCTCGGGCCCAAGGGGTCGAAGCGCACCGAGCGCCGCCGCATCGAAGACGAGCGACGAATCCGCGGCAACGCGCGCGCTGGCCGGGGCGTCGGAGAGCCGCCAAGATGCCGCAGGCGATTCGCGGGTGAAACGAACCGAGGAACGCAGCACGGCGCCGCCCTGGGAGGACGGCGCCGTGAGGATCTCGAGATCGAGTTGGGTCTCGCTGGCCGAAACGATGCGGACGGGCGCATCGGTGGGGGTCAGCACGAGCAGCGCGGCGGCGAGTGCGAATGCACTCACTTCCGCTCACCGAACATGGCGGCAAGACGGAACGCGAGCTTCAGGGCCTCGAGGTAGACCCACGCGAGGGTCACGATGAGGCCGAACGCGAGGAGCCACTCCATCGACTTCGGGGCACCTGCGGCGACCGCTTCGTCGATCTGCGCGAAGTCGACGAGGAGCCACAGCGACGCGATGAAGAGGATGCCGACATTGATCGCGAGGCCGATCCACGCGTTCGAGCCGCCGTCAAAGGCGGCGTTGAGCGACATGAACGGAATCGGCATGAAGAAGCTGACGACGAACGACGCCAGCATCGCGACGGCGAGGCCTGCGGTCGCCACGGTGAGGACCGTCGTGAACCGCGGTCCTGCCCGGACGATGCCGAAGCTGTGCAGCGCGAGCATCGACACCATCACGCTGCCGGTGATGATGAACGCCTGCAGCGCGAGGCCGCCGGTCGCGGCGATGCCCTTCTGCGCGAGGATCCCTTCGAGGACGAAGCTGACGCATCCGAGGAACAAGCCCTGCGCGAGCGAGTAGATCGGGGCGCCGATCGGCGCGAGCGCAGGCTTGAAGTAGAGCGCGAAGCCGATGATCAGCGAGAGGATCAGCGAGCCGATCGTGGCCGCGAGCGGCAGCCACGGGAGGCTCGGAACCAGCGCGTAGGCGGCGGCGCCCGCCGCGATCGCAAGAATCGTGCAGATGCTGGTCTTCTGCATCACGCCGGTGATGGTGGCCGTGTTGGTGCGGACGGCTCCGCCCGACTCGTCGATCAGGCGACCGAGTGCGGAGTCAGAAAGAACGGGATTCGATGAAGTAAGGACGGACATGGTGGGAGTATAGGTCGGCTCGAGCCGCTCCTCTGCAACAGCGGCCGCGCGATTGGGCGGCTCGGTGCGCATGCGTCAGGGCTCGGGGGGTCGGTCAGGGAATGACCGTGTAATGCTCGAGGACGGCGTCGTTGTAGTCGGGGGCCATCAGGCCGACCCCAAGGGGGCTCGTCACTTCGATCAGCACATAGCGGCGTCCGCGGTAGTCGAGGATCGCATCGCAGTCGCGGGCGGGGATACCGACGCCAAGCAGCATGTGCGGGCGTCCGGTGACCGTCAGCGACACGAGGACGATCGGGATGCGGTCGTTGACGCTGCGGATCATCGCCGCGAGGAGAAGCGCCTTCGAATCGCAATCGGCGCCGCGCTTGAGCGTGGGGCCCGGCGTCCGAACGCCACAGCGCTCGAAGTCGCCCAGCCTCGATGCGATGCTCTCGTAGGGAACCGCGCGCTGCACGAAGCTGGTGAGCGCTTCGATGGTGTTGTCCGTGCGCACGATGTTGCCGGGACGGAGCGTGGAACTCGGTTTCGGAGCGGGCATCGATCGCGCCCACTCCTCGATGACGGACTGCGCGAGCGGCCGTAGATGCGGGGCCGTCTGCGCGACGAGCCACACGAAGTCAGCGCGGATCGTCGATTCATCGACCAGAATCCCGTGCTTGGCGAGCGCGACCACCACATCCTCTCCGAGATGGCTCGAGAGGGAGTACTCGGTGTCTCCTTCGGCCGAAGTCTGGAGCGCGAAGACGCTGCGTGGATCGAAGCCGAAGTGAGAGTCGATGGCGCCGAGCGTGTCGAAATCGACGGGCGCGTTCACGCTGAGCTTCACCTTGGGTACGAGCGGGTCGCGGGCGACCGGCTTGCAGCCATCGAAGACGATCTGCACGGAGTCGTCGTCCCAACTCCAGGAGTTCTGTTCGGGCCGTGGCTTCGGAAGCGCGAGCGTGTGATCCGACCTGAGGAACTCGGTGAGCGCCTCGGCCGTTTCGGTGCGCGAGGTCGACGGCGATCGCGGCGAAGGCGGCATCGCCGACTCCGCCGCACGCTCGTGGTGCGACATGTCTTCCTCAAGCGACAGCGAATCATCCTGCTCCAGTGCGGATGCTTCGAGTGGCTCGCCCGAGCCAACGAGCGTCGAGAGCGCCGTGATGCCGGCCACTCCGAGCAGGAGGAAGACTGCAATGCGCATGCCGCCGTGTTCCATCACGCAATCCCGTGCGTCAAAAAGTCGTCAACCCATCGCATTCCGGCCCAGATCAATTGCCTCGCTCGTCGGGATCGCTGACACGGCGGTCAGGAGACTCCGAGGGCATGTCGGCACGCATCGACGGCACGACCGCGGCGGACCGCGGCGTCGACGACGCGTGACACATCCCGTTTCTTGATCGACTCGAGAAGGGTGCCTGCAAGAGTGTCAGATGCCAAAAGGCTTTCGGACGCTGCGCGGAGCTCGTGTTCTTGGGCGGCAAGCGCGATAAATCCGTCCCAACTGGCAAGTTTTGCCGCCGCCGCGTCGCCTGCCTCGATCGCACCGTCGAGCTTCGTCTCCACCGGGAAGCCGGCGTAACCGAGGTGGTCGAGCGCAACTCTCACACCCGCATCCTCGAGTCGAAGGTTCGTGATCGCGTTCATCTTCATGCGCGAGTGCTCGACTCCGGGAGGAAGCGACGCAGCCTTGTCGAGAAGCCGCACGGCCCAGTCTGGAAGCGGCGAGAGGACGGAGTGCAGCGAGAACTCGCGCATCGCGTTCTCGACGCGGGCGCGCAGTCGCGCATGGTGCTCGATGGCGCCGGCCAGCCCGCCGCGCGCGGAGAGCGCCTTGTCGAGCGCCGTCCGCACCTGCTGGCCGTTGGCGGTGGCGACGGCAAGGCAGTGCGGGCAGACATCGTCGTCGATCGGGCGCACGCACTTGGTGCAGAAGAGCTGCCAGCGCGGCGCAGCGCAGCGGCAGGGCGTACCCGATCCGACCGTCCGCTCCGTGCGGCAACCGTCGCACCGTTCGACGGTGCGTGCGGCAATCAGGGGGCGGCCAAGGATCGGGTTGTTCACGGGAGTGGGGGGAGGACGGAGCGTGTTTGGCGAGCGGGTCGACGCGACATGATAGAAACGCTTCGGCGCGCTCGACTTGCAGCCTGCACGCAGGAAATGCGATCGAGACGCTGGTTGCGCGTGGGTATCGCACACGGGGGAATCTGTCGCGAACGCAGCACTTCTGTTACGCTAGCGGCGGGGTGCAATATGAATGGACGTCAGGGATCAGCGAAGAGATTGATGGATCGTCCTTGGGCGAGCCGTTGTCGCATTGCGCCGTGGGATCGTGAGGCGCTGGCGCGTCGACTGGAGCGTGGTGCGTGAGCTCGATGCCACCGCCACACTCCCATCCTCCCATCGCGGCGAACCCGGCGCCAGCTGGGGCGCCCGCAGCGCTTGCGACGCGTCGGGACCGCATCGTGGTGATCGGGCGGCGCCGCGCGGGAAAGACCATCTATCTCGCGCGTCTTTACGAGGCGCTGTGGCAAGGGTGCAAGCTCGTCGATGGACGCATCCTCGCGGCCGACGAACCCGTGAACGGCCGGCGCGTCGTCGAGATGTCGTGCCGCGCGACCTCGGGTGCGTCGCATACGCAATTCATGAAGGTGATCGAGGAACTGCGCGCAGGCCGCTGGCCGGCCGCGACGGTCGGCAACAGCTATGCGGAACTCATCGTCACCTTTGCAGGCCGCGAGCGCGTGCTGACCGCGCTTGACTACCCGGGCGAGGTGTTTCGCAAGGCGTTCATGAATGACTCGGACGACCCCGATGCGCGTGAACTCCTTGCGGCGATCGATCGCGCGGCAGCTGCGATCTTCCTGATCGATCCGGCTGTCGTGGCCGCAGGCGGTCCCGAGTCGCACGAGGACACTTTCGGCCTCACGCAGGCCGCCGCGCGCATCCGTTCGGGAGTCGACGGCGCGACCGTTCCGATTGCGGTCGTGCTGACGAAGACCGATGTCAACAAGGCGTTCCTGCGCGAGGCGGGCGGCGTGCGCGAGTTTGCGCACAAGCACTTCGGGCAGATGTTCAAGAGCCTAGAGCGCACGAGCGTGTTCGCCTCCGCGGCTGTGCGCGTGACGGACAACGCGCTCGGGCGCACGATGCCACGCGCCGAGAAGCCTGCGGAAAATGTCGTCGAGCCGCTGCGCTACTGCTTCGAGATGATGGACTCGAGCGCCGATGTGGCGCGGGTGCGCGAGGCGAAGCGCCTGCAGGCCGAGGCGCAGCTGGTGGCCGCGCGCCACGAGCTCGACGAGCGGCGGCGCAGCACGAATTCGTGGGTGACCTTCATCGTCGCCATCGTGGTGCTCTTTGCGGTGGTTGGAATCGTGACTTGGTTTGCGATCGCGCCGCGATGACGCGCGGCGGGGGAGAGTGATGGCGAACGCGGAGATCCACGCAGATACGCATGTGTTCGGCTCGACGAGGGGCTACGGCACCGTCGCGTCGTCGCGTGGCGTGCGCGAGGACGAGGCGCGCGAGCTCGAGAGCTTCCAGTTCGGCGAGGCGTCGACCGCGGACCGCATCGCGCGGCTCGAGACGCACGCCGTGATGACGGGCCGCGCGCTGCGATCAGGGCGATTCGCGATCTCGCGCATGATGCCGGCGGGTGTCGACGACGCAGGGCGGCCGACGGTCGAGGTGATCACGCTGCTCGTCGAGGCGCGCGACTACGCGGCGTGCGTGGGCGCGCTGCCGCGGCTTGCGTCGGATGCGCGCTTCTGGCTCGACGCGCGCGCGATGGCGGCGAGCGGTGCGCGCATCACGGCCGTGGGCGCGGAGCCGGCGCCGCGCGATCCGCAGGTTCTGAG